>NZ_JBIAXU010000014.1:75452-212566 GCF_042896985.1 Streptomyces sp. NPDC001194
GTTGCGGGGGGGGCGGCGGGCGCCGCCCCCCCCGGGGGGGGGGCCCCCGGCCCCCCCCCCCCGCCCCCCCCCCCCCCCGGGGCGGGGGGGGGGGGCCCGCGGCGGGGGGCCCGGGGCCTTCCGCAGCGGTCAGAACTCCAGGCGCAGGGGCTCGCCGACGCTGCGCAGGTGCCGCAGCGCCTCGCGGTGGGAGGCCAGCAGTCCGGTCTGGTAGTACGGGACGCCGATCTCCTCGCAGAACGCCTGCGTGATGATCTGTGCCTTCTTGAGCGCCGCGTTCGGCATGCTCGGGAAGAGGTGGTGCTCGATCTGGTAGTTGAGGCCGCCCATGAAGACGTCCACGAAGGGGCCGCCCTTCACATTGCGCGAGGTGAGGACCTGGCGGCGCAGGAAGTCGAGCTCCTGGCCCTCGGTGATCATCGGCATGCCCTTGTGGTTGGGGGCGAAGCACGAGCCGAGGTAGAGGCCGAACAGCCCCTGGTGGACGGCGATGAACGCCAGCGCCTTCAGCGGGGACAGCACCACGAACAGGGCGCCGAAATAGGCGACGAAGTGCGTGACGAGCAGGGTGCCTTCCAGAGCCGGCCGCTTCATGGAAGGGCTGCGCAGGGCGCGGAAGCTGGAGAAGCTGAGGTTGAGCCCCTCGAGCGTCAGCAACGGGAAGAACAGGTGTGCCTGGTGGCGTCCGATGAACCGCGGAAGCCCCTTGGCGGCCCGCGCCTGGCGCTTGGACCAGACGAGGATGTCGGGCGAGACGTCGGGGTCCTTCTCCTCGTGGTTGGGATTGGCGTGGTGGCGGGTGTGCTTGTTCATCCACCAGCCGTAGCTCATGCCCAGCAGGAGGTTGGCAGTGATGAGCCCGCCCGTCTCACTCGCACGGTTGCGCGAGAAGACCTGCCGGTGCGCCAGGTCGTGGGTGGCCAGGGCTATCTGGCCGAAGACGAAGGCCATGGCCACCGCGAGGAGCATCTGGAACCACGTGTCGCCCAGCGCAAAGAACGCCGTGCAGCCCGCCACCAGCGAGAGGCCGACGAGGCCGAACCTCACGGTGTAGTACAGCGGTCGTCGGTCGAGCAGGCCGGCCTGGGCTATCCGCCGCGACAGCTGCGAAAAGTCGCTGCCGCGCGGCGAGCTCGTGGGGGCTACGCTCGGCGCGAGTAGGGATTCTTTTGCCATGCCGCCCAGTATTGCGAGCGCGCCCGGTGCCCGTAATGCGGCTAGCCCCCTATTGGAGGGTGGAGTAACCCCACCGTTCCGGGCCCGATTAGGGGGTCACCCCTGACCGGAAGAGGCAGCGGCCACCGGAGGTTTGGCGGCGTCCTCGGCCAGCTGCTTGCGGTCGACCTTGCGGTTGGAATTCAACGGGAACGCCTCGAGGTGGCGGTACTCGCGGGGCAGCATCCCCTTGGGCAGGATCTCCCTGAGCCGGTGTGCCAGCCGGGCAGGGGCGGTGCGCACGCCGGTGTAGAAGACGACGAGTTCGGTGCCGTTGTCCCCCTGCCTCGTGACGGTGACGGCGCCGTCGACGCCTTCGCACCCGCGCAGCGCGTGCTCGATCTCGGGCAGTTCGACGCGCCAGCCCTGGACCTGCACCTGGGAGTCCAGCCGGCCGAGGTAGATCAGTTCGCCGTTGCCGATCCTGCGGACCCGGTCGCCGGTGCGGTACCAGGTGCGGGCGTCGCGCTCCAGGAACCGGCCCTCGTCGTCCGCCGGGTCGAGGTAGCCGGAGGTCATCTGCGGGCCGGTGATGCACAGCTCGCCCTCGTGGTCGGCCGGCTCGTCCCGCTCGTCGAGCAGCAGGTGGTCGTGCCCCTCGTGCACCGCGCCGATGGGGACCAGTCCGTTGACGCAGGCCTGCGGGGAGTCCTGCGGCGACCAGCGGTGGCCGGTCACGGTGACGGTGAGTTCCGTGGGCCCGTAGATGTTCTCCAGCGTGGAGCGGTCGGCGGCCTCCTGCCATGCGGTGGCGTCGTCCGCGCGCAGGGCCTCGCCCGCGAAGAAGCTCCAGCGCAGGGAGGGCATGGCACCGGGCCGCAGGCCGCCCATGCGGCGTACGAAGGAGATCGCGCTCGGCGTGGAGAACCACACGGTCATCCGCCGGTCGGCGAAGAAGGCGGGCATGTCCCGGTAGGCGGCCGGCGGGATGGCGTGCGCGCTCGCGCCGGCGCCCCAGGCGCAGAACAGGTCGAACATCGCGCAGTCGAAGTTGAGGTCGAAGCTCTGCGAGAAGACGTCGTCGGGCCGGAAGTCGTAGCGGCCGTCGAGGACCTGGAAGTAGTGGTGGAAGCTGCCGTGCGTGATCGGCACGCCCTTGGGGCGTCCCGTCGAGCCGGAGGTGAACAGGATGAGCGCCTCGTCCTGCTCCTTGACCCGGAGGGGCTCGTGCAGGGCCCGGCCGGGGTCGAGGGCGAGGGTGCGCAGGGTGTCCGAGCCCCCATCGGCGACGCCGGGCGCCAGCACGGACAGCCGCGACCCCTGCGGCGCGGCGCTTTCCAGGGCGGCCAGTCCGCGCCGGTCGGCGATGACCGAGCGGACGCCGGACGCCTCGAGCATGTACCGGGTACGGGCGGCGGGGAACTCCGCGTGGAGCGGGACGACGGTGGCGCCGGTGTACAGGCCCGCGAGGAGCCCCACGTAGGACTCGATCCCCTTGTCGGCGAGCACGCCGACGGCCTTCGGCGGTTCGGCGTCGGAGGCGAGCAGCGCGCCGGCCCACAGCAGCGCGCGCTCGTGCAGCTCTTCGTAGCTCACCTCCTCGGCGCCGACCCGGATCGCGGTGCCCCGCGGGGAGAGGGCCAGTCCCCGCAGGAAGCGCGCGTACAGCGCCGGCTCGGTCACCTGGTTCATTCTTCCTCCGGAAAAGCAGGGGTGGTTAAGGGTTGTGCGGGGCATTCACGTCGTCTTCGATCGAAATCGGCGGACGCGCCGACTGGCATTCGAGTGTCGAGAAACGGGAGTCATCATGTGGGACAAGAATTTCGAGGAAACACTGCGGCAGCATCTGCCCTTCCTGGAGCCCGGTGACGTGCTCACCGCCGACTCCAGCCTGCGCGACCTCGGTCTCGACTCGGTCGGGATGGTCGACCTGCTGTCGTCCCTCGAGAGCGGCTACGCCGTGCGCTTCACGGACGACATGCTCGACATGGAGACCTTCACCTCTCCCGGCGTCCTGTGGTCGGCGCTGACCTCGCTGACCGCCTCGGCCGCCTGAGGTCCCGCACCCGGCTTCCGCCCCCCTCGCCCGCCCCGGCCGCACCGTTCACGGTGCGGCCGGGGCGGACCTTTTCGGCCTGCGGGTCAGGCCGCGGCCGAGGTGGGGGCGGAGCCGACGCGGCGCGGGCGCATGGCGCGCCGCGGGTCGATCGCGTTGACCTCGAAGGTGCGCCGGGTCAGGGCGACCCTGCTGAACAGGGCGTCCTGCCCCGCCACGTACAGCTTTCCGACGCCGAGGCCGGACAGCGAGGCGACCACGTCCGGCCAGCGCACCGGTTCGACGATCCCGTCGACCAGGGTGGCGCGGACGCCTTCGGCGGTGGTCCGCACGCTGCCGTCCTGGTCGGCGACGACCGGGACGATGGGGTCGGTGAACGTCAGGTCCGGGAAGATCTCCCGCTCGGCACGCTCGCGCAGCGGGCCGAAGGCCCTCGAGTGCATCGGGGGCTCCGCCGTGTAGAGCGGCAGGGCGCCCGCGGTCCGCAGCCGCTGCTGGAACCAGTCGAGGTGCTCCCGGTGCAGGTTGACCATGGCGAAGTCGGCATCGACATGGCAGGACATGTCATGCCAGCCACCGCGGTCGTCGAGCTCCGCGAGGATCTCGGCGAGCCGGTCCTCGGGGAGCCGGGCGAACGACTGCGTGATCACCGCATGCTGTTCGCCGGAGAAGTACTCCTGCTCCAGGCGGGACATGCGGGCGGTCAGGGTGACGGCGTCGGCCAGCGACAGCGCTCCGGAGTACACCGCGGCGGCCTTCCCGCCGAAGCTCGCTCCGGCGACGTAGTCGGCGCGCATGCCGAGCTCCTCCTCGGCCCACTGGGCGAGGGCGACGCAGTTCACGAGGAACGCCACCTGGGCGTACTCGGAATAGTCGCCCTCGGCCTGGCGGTAGCGGTCGAAGAGGCGGTAGCCGAGGGTGTCGTCCACGACCTCCGTCAGTCGCCTGACGGCCGGGTGGACGAGCATGAACTTCGCGATGTCCTGGAATTTGGCCGGCCCCATTCCGGGGAATACGGCAGCTACTCCCGTGCGCGGTTCCGTTTCCACGTGCGGTGGTTCCCCTTCTCGAAGGAAGCCCTTGATCGGCGTGTTCACGCGATCAGCAGCTTCGCGAAACTTTCCTCGATGGCCTCGAGCAGCCGGCGCACGTGCGGAAGCGCGAGCGGGTCGGGGCTTCGCAGTGCCTCCCACTGCTCCTGTGCGGTGTCGCCGTAGAGCATGCTCGTGGCCAGCCGCACCCGCAGCGCGTGCGGGTCGTCGCCCAGGTGGTGGCCGGCCAGCACGGCGATGCCGCGCTTCTCCAGCAGGTGGTGCTGGAGCGAGGCGCTGTCGGTGACGCCGATCGCCGCCAGTTCCTCCCGTACGGGCTCGAAGTCCGGATACAGGTAGAAGCCGGCCTGCGGCGGACGGCAGTCGGCCCCGGCGTCGACCAGGATGCGGTGGACGGCGCGCGCGAGGGTCCCGTGCAGCCGGGCGGAGGCCCGCAGGTGGGCCGTGAGCTCCGCCGGCTCCTCGAAGGCGTACTGGGCGACCTGCTGCATGGGGCCCGCCAGCGTGGACCACACCTCGCTGGCGTAGGAGGCGACCTCGTCGCGGATGGCGGCGCCCCGGGGCCCCTCGGGGAAGCGGGCGACGCCGATGCGCCAGCCGCCGAGGGCGAGGTTCTTGCTGAGGCCGGTCAGGACCACGGTCCGCTCCGGCACGATGGTCGCCGGGCTCAGCACGGGCTGGTCGGGGTCGTGCATGACGTCGCGGTAGATCTCGTCGGAGATGACGAGGAGGTCCTCCTCCTCGGCGATGGCGCAGATCTCACGGACCGTCTGGGCCGGGGCCAGGGTCCCGGTCGGGTTGTCCGGCAGGGTCAGGATGATCACCCCGGGACGGTGGCCCGCGGCCCGCGCGGTGCGCAGGGTCTCCCGCAGCGCGGCGGGCTCGGGCACGCCGCCGCAGTCCTTCGGGATCTCCACGGCGAAGACTTCCTTGCCGGCCAGCCGCGCCTGGGGGGCGTACGTGTTCCAGGCCGGGCGGGGGATGACCAGGTCGCCGGGGACGGCCGCCTGCAGCGCCATCAGCAGGGGCTTGCTGCCGGGGGCGACGACGATCTGGTCGGCCGCCGTCGGCAGGCCGCGGCGGGTGAAGTAGCCGGCCGCGGCCGACCGGACGCCGGGGTCGCCGGCGACGGGACCGTAGCCGTTGCGGTGGGCCCCGGCCGTGAGCTGGTCCACCAGGGGCGGGAAGACGGGCAGGCGCGACTCGCCGAACCCGAGGTGGACGATGGACTCTCCGGCTGCCCGGCGCTGCGCCACCATGTGGTCGAGCGCCAGGTTGGGCGAGATTCCCCGACCGGCCATGGACGGCTCCTTTCTGCGGTTCTGGGTTGATCGTGGATGCCGCGCCGGTCAGGCGGCGGCGGATACGACGCGCAGAGGCGTGCCGTTCATGGCGGCCGCGATGTCGGCGGGGACCGTCGAGACCAGCTCGAGGTCGCCGGCCCAGGCCGCGGTCTCCGAGAAGTGCGCCCGGAAGGGGCGGCCGACCAGCTCGGGGTTGCGCGCCTGGAGCAGCCGCAACTGGAAGAACTTGCCCTGCGGGGTCTCCTCGATGCCGTCGACCGCGACCTTGCCGGGCGTGGCCGACATGACCGGGCCGCGCACGGTGCGGGCCAGACCGGGCAGTTGCCGGTAGGCGGTCTGGAAAATGTCGACGGCCTTGGCGAGCGGGACCTGGAAGTAGTCGTGCGGGCCGGTGTCGCGCTCCACGAACATGTAGTAGGGGACGGCGCCGGCCGCGAGCTCCGCGCGCCACATCTCGTCCCACACGGCGGCGTCGTCGTTGACCTTCGCGATCAGCGGGGCCTGGCAGTAGACGACCGCGCCCGTGCTGCGGATGCGGGCGAGGGCGGTGCGGGCGATGTCGGTGGCCAGCTCGCGCGGGTGGCTGAAGTGGCCCATCACGGCGAGGGTCTTGCCGGAGGCCACGACCTTCTCGAACAGGCGCAGGACCTCGTCGGCGTCCTGGTCGGTGACGAAGCGCTGCGGCCAGTAGGCGACCGACTTGGTGCCGATGCGGATGGTGCGCAGCGAATCGATGGCGAGCAGCGGCTCGATGTGGCTGCGCAGGCGCTCGGTGGTCATGATCATCGGGTCGCCGCCGGTGATCAGCACGTCGGTGACCTCCGGGTGGAGGCCGAGGTAGGTGATGAGCTGCTCCGGTCCGGGCGCGGAGAAGCGCAGGTCGGCGTCGCCGACGAACTGGGCCCAGCGGAAGCAGTAGGTGCAGTACGCGTGGCAGGTCTGGCCCTGCCCGGGGAAGTAGAGCACGGTCGAGCGGTACTTGTGCTGGAGGCCCGGGATCTTGACCCCGTCCAGCATGGGGACGTTGTGCTCCATCTGCCCGGAGGGGTGCGGGTTCAGGCGGGAGCGGATGTCCTTGATCTGCTCGCGCAGCTCCAGCTTGTCGGCGGGGTCGCGGGAGAGGACGTCGAGACGCTTCTCGTCCTCGGAGGAGAGCATGCCGGACTGCGGGAAGACCAGCTGGAACATGGGGTCGTCGGGTATGCGGTCCCAGTCGATGAGCTCGGACAGTACGTACTCGTTCACGCGGAACGGCAGTACCTGCGAGACCAGCCGGACCGTTTCGCGGATGTCCGCGGGGAGGCCGTACCGCTCGGCGATCTCGTCGAGCTGACGGGGACCGTGGGCGCGGTAGCGCGCTCCTTCGATGAAGCTGGGGGTCAGAAGGGACATTCCAAGCCTTCCTAAAGTGTGGGCGCGGGGCCGGGCTCAGCCGAGGCCCTGGAGGAACCGGTCCATGACCTCCGCGAAGCGCTCGGGCTCCTCGAGATGGGGCATGTGGCTCGACTCTTCGAAGATCTCCCAACGCACGTCCGGGATCAGCTCGGCGAAGGGCTGGACGGTCACTTCGGTGGCCTCGTCGTGGCGCCCGGAGATCAGCAGGGTCGGCACGGCCACGTCGGGGCAGGCATCGATGACGCCCCAGTCCTTGAGCGTGCCGATCACGTGGAACTCGCTCGGCCCGTTCATGACGGAGTACACCGTCGGGTCGTTGTTGAGTTCCATGATCGAGGCGAGGAAGTCGCGGGGCCACGGCCGCAGACGGCACACGTGCCGCTGGTAGAACGGCATGAGGGCGGCCTCGTACTCGGGGCTGCCGGTGGTGCCGGCGGCCTCGTGCGCGAGCAGGGTCTCGTTGACCCCGGGCGGCAGCTGGTCGCGCAGGACCTTCATCTCCTGGAGCCACAGCGGGTAGGAGGCCGGGGCGTTGGCGATGACCAGTGCCCGAAGCCCGGCAGGGCGCGTCGCCGCGTGCTGCGTGACGAGCAGGCCGCCCCAGGACTGGCCGAACAGGATGTAGTCGTCCCCGATGCCGAGCGAGCTCAGCAGCGATTCCAGCTGGTCCTGGAAGAGCTGGACCGTCCAGAAGTCCGCGCCCTTGTCGGGCAGGTGCGTGGAGCCGCCGTTGCCGAGCTGGTCGTAGTGGACCACCGGCCATCCCGCCTCGGCGAAGCGGGTCAGGTTCAGCAGGTAGTCGTGGGTGCTGCCGGGGCCGCCGTGGACGACGACGAGGGCGGGCTTGCCCGATGAGAGGTCGCCGGTGACCCGGTACCACGTCTTGTACGGGCCGAAGGGCACGGTGCCCTTGGCGCTGGGTGCCGGATGTGCGGAGGTCACTTCAACCACTCCTCGATGGCCTGTGCAGTGTCGCCCGCCTTCTCCTCCAGCATGCTGAAGTGATTGGCGTGGACGGACCGCAGTGTCTGCGTGCTGTCCCAGGGCTGGGCCCGGTACTCCGGCGCATCGGCATCGGCCCCGTCGGAGGCGCCAAACCATTCCAGACACTGGACGAAAAGCACCGGAGCCTTGATGGGGTCGGTCTTGACGTGCGGCATCAGCTCGCTGTACCTGCCCATCGTCGACAGCCGCGCGCTGTCGAAACCGCCGAAGGCGGACTCGACTTCGAGGGCACCGGTGACGAACATGTCGCCGAAACCGTCCTCGGAGCCGGCGGAGAACCGGTCGATGCGGTAGCTGTCGAGCAGGACCACGCCCGCGGGGACGATGCCGCGCTCCTGCTCCAGGTGGGCCGCCGCCGCGTGGGCGAGGACCCCGCCCGCGGAGTAGCCGACGACCACGAAGGGTTCGCCCTCGGCGGCGAGCAGCACGCTCTCCGCGATGGCCTCCACCGCCGCCCGGGGCGTGGTGGGCAGGCTCTCGCCCGGCAGGAACCCGCTGAGCGGTACGGCACTCACGTGGCGGACGTCCCGGAAGCAGGCGGCGAGGCGGGCCTGCTGGTAGGGGCCGCCCGTCACCATGGGGGTGCTGACGCAGATCAACCGGGTCCGGGCCGGCCCGTCGGCGAGTTTCACCGGGGCCGGGACGCGCTCCAGTTCGGCAACGGAGGCGAACCCGGGGCGGATGTTGGCGACGGCCGCGAGGAGGTCCATGGCCTTGGCGGCCTTGCCCGCTTCCGCGGCGCCGCGGAACAGCTCGCTGAGGGTGTCCGGTGCGGTGGCCTTCGCCTGCACGACGGCGGCCGGGTCGTCGCCCGGCTGCTCCCCGCCGGCGGCGAGCCGGGCGGCGAACTCGCCGTGGACGAATCCGGCGAGCCCCGAGGGGGTCTTGTTCTGGAAGACGGCCATCGCGGGCAGCTTCAGCCCGGTCAGCTGGTTGAGCCGGTTGCGCAGCTCCATGGAGGTCAGCGAGTCGAAGCCCGCTTCCAGGAAGTCGCGCTCGGGGTCGATCGCCTCGGCGCCGCCGTGGCCCAGGACGATCGCCGCGTTGACCCGCACGAGGTCCAGCAGGGCGGCCTCCTGCTCGGCCGCTCCGAGCCCGGCCAGCTGCTTGCGCAGCGATCCGGCCTCGGCGCCGCTGACCGCGGTGCGGCGGCGGACCGCCGGGGCCAGGCCGCGCAGCAGCGCCGGGACCTCGTCGGTACGGGCCCGCAGGGCGGCCGTGTCGATCTGGACGGGGGCGACGGCCGGGCGGCCCGAGTCGAGCGCGGCGTCGAACAGGGCGAGCCCGTCCGCCACGGAGAAGGCGCCCACGCCCTGCCTGCGGATGCGGGTCAGGTCGGCGTGGGTGAGCCACTGGCCCATGCCCGTGTCCGAGCTCCACAGGCCCCAGGCCATCGCCGTGGCGGCCAGGCCCTGGGCGGCGCGGTGCTCGGCGAGCGCGTCGAGGAACACGTTGGCGGCCGCGTACCCGGCCTGGCCCGCGGCCAGGACCATGCCGCCCGCGGAGGAGAACAGTACGAAGGCCGCGAGGTCCAGATCGCGCGTCAGCTCGTGCAGGTGCCAGGCGGCGTCGGCCTTGGGCGCCAGGCTCGCCTCGAGCTGCCGGGAGTCGAGGGCGGCGACCAGGCCGTTGTCGGCGACGCCCGCGGTGTGGACGACGGCGGTCAGCGGATGTTCCGGTGCGATGCCCGCGAGCAGTTCGGCCAGTGCGTCGCGGTCGGCGACGTCGCAGGCCGCGATCGTCACGCGGGCGCCCGCCGCCGTGAGTTCCGCGCTCAGCTCGGCGGCGCCGGGGGCGTTCTGGCCGCGGCGGCTGGTCAGCAGCAGGTTGCGCACTCCGCGAGTGGCGACGAGGTGGCGGGCCACCGCGGAGCCGAGGCCGCCGGTTCCGCCCGTGACGAGGACGGTGCCCTCGGGGTCGAGCGCGGGAAGCGGACGGTCGGCGGGTGCGGCGCCTGCGCGGACCAGCCGGGGTACGAGCACCTGCCCGGCCCGCAGGGCCAGTTCGGGCTCCCCGCGGGAGAGGGCGGCGGCCAGCACGGCGTCGGACTCCGGCCGGCCATCGGTGTCGGCGAGGACGAACCGGCCCGGGTTCTCCGCCTGCGCGGCCCGCAGCAGGCCCCAGACGGGCGCGTGGGCCAGGTCGACGGGCGTCCCGTCGCCGGTGGCGACCGCGCCGCGGGTGAGCACGGCGAGGGTGGAGTGCGCGAACCGTTCCTCGGCCAGCCACTGCCGGACCGCGTCGAGGACCCGGTGTGCGCCGGTACGGATGCCGGCCAGCACGTCGGGGCCGCCCCGACCGCAGTCGAGCACGACGACGTCGGGCACGGACGCCCCGTCGGAGAGCTCGTCGAAGGGTGTGAGCGGGGCCGGGTCCGCGGCGCCCACGGCGACCGGGCTCCAGTCGACCCGCAGCAGGGAGTCGGCGACGCCGCCCCCCTGTGCGGCGAGCTGGTCGGTGGCCACGGGCCGGGAGACGAGGCTGTCCACGGACCACACGGGCTGGCCGGTGCCGTCGGCGGCCTGGACGACGATGCTGTGCTCGCCCTCCTCACCGGAGGGGGCTATGCGCACGCGCAGTTCGGCCGCGCCGACGGCGTGCAGGCGCACGCCGCCCCACAGGAACGGCAGTACGGTGTCGTCGCCGCGGTCCTCGTCCCCGATGATCGCGACGTGCATGGCGGAGTCGAGCAGCGCGGGGTGGAGGCCGTAGCGGCCCGCGTCGGTGTGGGACGTAGTGGGCAGGGCCACCTCGGCGAACAGTTCGTCCCCGCGCCGCCAGGCGGCCTTGAGCCCCTGGAACACGGGGCCGTAGCCGTAACCGCCGGCGAGCAGCCGCTCGTACGCGCCGGAGACGTCCAGGGCGGTGGCGCCGGAGGGCGGCCACTGCCCGAGGTCGAAGGGCGCGGCTGCCGCTTCGTCGGGCCGGCTGCCGAGGGTCCCCTGGGCGTGCTGGGTCCACGGCCGGTCCTCGTCGTCCTCGGGACGCGAGTACACGCCGAGGGAGCGGCCCCCGAAGTCGTCGGGTGCGCCGACGACGATCTGGACCTGGACGGCTCCGCGCTCGGGCAGGATCAGCGGCGCGTGGATGGTGAGTTCGTCCACCTGGTCGCAGCCGACCTGGTCCCCCGCCGCCACGGCCAGCTCGATGAAGCCGGTGCCGGGGAAGAGGATGCTCTCGCCGACGACGTGGTCGGCGAGCCAGGGCAGGCTGGAGACGGAGAGCCGGCCGGTCAGGACGGCTCCGCCGTCGTCGGCGAGGAGGGCGGCGGCGCGCAGCAGCGGGTGCCCGGGGTCGGCCAGGCCGGCGCTGGTGACGTCCCCGGCCTCAGCGATGGCGTCGATCCAGTACCGCTCGTGCTGGAAGGCGTAGGTCGGCAGGTCGGTGCGCTGGGCGCCGGTGCCGGCGAAGTACGCGGACCAGTCGACGGCCGCTCCCGTGGTGTGGAGCCGGCCGAGGGCGGTCAGCACCGCCTCCGTCTCCGAACGGTTCTTGCGAACGGTCGGGATCAGGGCCGCGCCCTCGTCCTCGACGGAGTCCTGGGCCATGCCGGTCAGCACACCGTCGGGACCCAGCTCGACGAAGCGGGTGACGCCCTGGGCGGTGAGGGTGCGGATGCCGTCGGCGAAGCGCACGGCCTCGCGGACGTGGCGCACCCAGTACTCGGGCGTGCCCAACTCGTCGGCCAGGAGGCCGGTGACGTTGGAGACCACCGGGATGGCCGGGGCGTTGTAGGCCAGGCCCTCGGCGACCGCGCGGAACTCCTCGAGCATCGGCTCCATCAGAGCCGAGTGGAAGGCGTGCGAGACCGTCAGGCGCTTGGTCTTGCGGCCCAGCTGGCCGAGCCGGCCGGCCACGGCGAGGACGGCGTCCTCGACACCCGAGAGCACCAGCGAAACCGGCCCGTTGACCGCGGCGATGTCGACACCGTCGACCAGCAGCGGCAGCACCTCCTCCTCGGTGGCCTGGACGGCCACCATGGCGCCACCCTCGGGCAGCGCGTTCATCAGCCGCCCACGAGCAGCCACCAACTTGGCCGCATCGGCCAGCGACAGCACACCGGAAACGTGCGCGGCAGCCAGCTCACCGATGGAGTGACCCGCCAGGAAGTCCGGGCGCACACCCCAGGACTCGTAGAGGCGGTAGAGGGCCACCTCTACGGCGAACAGACCGGTCTGCGTGTACGCGGTCCGGTTCAGCAGACCCGCGTCCCCACCCCAGACCACATCCTTCAGCGGGATCTCCAGGTGCCCGTCCAGCTCCGCGGCCACCGCATCGAACGCGGACGCGAAAGCCGGGAAGGCCCCGTACAGCTCGCGGCCCATGCCCGGACGCTGCGCACCCTGACCCGTGAACAGGAAGGCGGTCTTGCCCCTGACCCGGCCCGCGCCGTGCACCACGCCCGCCGCGCTACGGCCCTCGGCCAGCGCCGACAGACCCGCGAGCAGCTCCTCGCGGTCCGCACCCACCACCACCGCACGGTGGTCGAACGCCACCCGCGAGGTGGCCGCCGAGAACGCCAGGTCCACGACGGAGAGTTCCGGCCGCTCCTGCGCGAACGACAGCAGCCGCCGCGCCTGCGCCGTCAGCGCCTCCGGACTCTTGCCCGACAGCACCACCGGCAGCGCCGCGAGCCGTACCGGCTCGACCGGCTCGACCGGCTCCGCCGTCTCCACGGGGGCCGGGGCCTCCTCGATGATCACGTGCGCGTTGGTGCCGCTGTAGCCGAAGGAGGAGACGCCCGCGCGGCGCGGGCTCCCGGTCTCCGGCCACGGGCGGGCCTCGGTCAGCAGCTCGACCTCGCCCGCCGTCCAGTCGACCTGCGGGGTCGGGGCATCCACGTGCAGGGTCTTCGGCAGCACGCCGTGCTGCATCGCCTCGACCATCTTGATGATGCCGCCCGCGCCGGCGGCCGCCTGCGTGTGGCCGATGTTGGACTTCAGCGAGCCCAGCCACAGCGGCCGGCCCTGCGGCCGGTCCTGGCCGTAGGTCTCCAGCAGCGCCTGGGCCTCGATCGGGTCACCGAGGGTGGTGCCCGTGCCGTGCGCCTCCACGACGTCGACATCGGCGGCCGTCAGGCCCGCGTTGTCGAGCGCCTGGCGGATCACGCGGCGCTGCGAAGGACCGTTCGGGGCGGTCAGGCCGTTGGAGGCGCCGTCCTGGTTGATCGCGCTGCCCCGTACGACGGCCAGTACGCGGTGGCCGTTGCGCTGGGCGTCCGAAAGCCGCTCCACGAGCAGCATGCCGACGCCCTCGGCCCAGCCGGTGCCGTCGGTGGCGGCTGCGAAGGACTTGCAGCGCCCGTCTGCGGACAGGCCGCGCTGCCTCGAGAACTCGATGAAGGTCTCCGGCGTGGCCATGACGGACACGCCGCCGGCGAGCGCGAGGGAGCACTCGCCCGAGCGCAGCGACTGCACGGCCAGGTGCAGGGCCACCAGGGACGAGGAGCAGGCCGTGTCGACGGTCACGCACGGGCCTTCGAAGCCGAAGACGTAGCTGACACGGCCGGAGGCCACCGATCCGGCAGCCCCGTTGTAGGGGTAGTCGTGGTACATCATCCCGGTGAAGACGCCCACCGAGCGGCCCTTGAGGGCGACGGCGTCGATGCCCGCCCGCTCGAAGGCCTCCCAGGAGGACTCCAGCAGCAGCCGCTGCTGGGGGTCCATGGTCAGCGCCTCGTTCGGGCTGATGCCGAAGAAGCCGGGATCGAACTCGCCCGCGTCGTGCAGGAAGCCGCCTTCCCTGGCGTACGTCTTGCCGTCTTGGCCGGGCTCCGGGTCGTAGATGCGCTCGACGTCCCAGCCGCGGTCCGAGGGGAACTCGGTGATCGCGTCGGTGCCCTCCGCGACCAGGGACCACAGCTGCTCCGGGGAGGACACGCCTCCGGGGTAGCGGCAGGCCATGCCCACGATCGCGATCGGCTCGGACATCGCCGACGTCAGCTTCCGGTTCTGCGACCGCAGCCGCTCGGCCTCCTTCAGGGAGGCCCTCAGCGCCTGGACCAGCTTCTCGTCCGGATTGGCCATCTCAAATCCCCGCTTCTCGTGTTGCGCCGTCGAGGTCGACTTCGTCCAGTGCCAGGCTGATCAGGCTCGCCGCGTCCATGTCGTCGATCGAACCCAGTGGGTCTTCGTCCGCCTCGCCGCCGGAACGCTCCGGGGCGTGGCCGCCGAGCTCGAGCAGGCCGTCGAGCATGCCGGCCTGGCGGAGCCGGCTGATCGGGATGGCTTGCAGGAGGCGGCGTATCTGCTCGTCCTCGGATTCCGCGCCCGTACCGCTCCCGGCCTGCGGGGCCAGTTCGGCCAGCAGGTGGTCGGCGAGCGCCTGGGCGTTGGGGTAGTCGAAGACGAGCGTGGCCGGGAGCCGCATCCCGGTCACCGCGCCGAGCTGGTTGCGGAACTCCACGGCGGTGAGGGAGTCGAAGCCGAGCTCCTTGAACGCCTTGTCCGGCTCGATCGCGTCCGGCCGGCCGTGGCCGAGGATCGCCGCGATCTCCGTACGGACCACGTCGAGGACGGCTGTCGCGCATTCCCTCGCGTCCAGCGCGGCGAGCCGCTGCTTGAGCGATGCGCCGTGCGCCCCGCTCGCGGCGGAGGTGCGCCGCGGACGGCCGCGGACCAGACCGCGCAGCATCGGCGGGAGCTGGTCGGCCGCCCCGGCCAGCATCTTGAGGTCGAACCGGATCGGCACGAGCAGGGCCTCGTCGGTGGCGCCGGCCCGGTCGAACAGGTCCATGCCCTGCTCGGCGGTGATCGCCTCGATGCCGGAGCGGTTCATCCGCTCCAGGCCCGCTTCGTCCAGCTCGGCGGCCATGCCGCCCGCGCCGCTCGCCCACAGGCCCCAGGCCAGGGACTGTGCCGCGAGCCCGTTGGCGCGCCGGTGGGCGGCGAGGGCGTCGAGGAAGGCGTTCGCGGCCGAGTAGTTGCCCTGTCCGGCGTTGCCGAGGACTCCCGCCGCCGACGAGAAGAGGACGAAGGCGGTCAGTTCGCGGTCGGCCGTCAGCTCGTGCAGGTGCAGAGCCGCGTCGACCTTCGGGCGCAGGACGGTGTCCATGCGCTGGGGGGTCAGTGATTCGATGACGCCGTCGTCCAGGACGCCGGCGAGGTGGACGACCGCGGTGAACGGCTCCTCGGCGACCAGTGCCGCGACCGCTTCGCGGTCGGCCACATCGCAGGCCGCGAACGCGACCTGAGCACCCAGCTCGGCCAGTTCGGCGCGCAGCTGCGCCGCGCCCGGGGCCTGGTCTCCGCGCCGGCTCACCAGCAGCAGGTCACGGACACCGTGGCCGGTGACCAGGTGCCGGGCGACCAGGCCGCCGAGCATCCCGGACGCGCCGGACAGCAGCACACGGGCGTCCGGTGCGTCGAAGCGGGAAGCGGGCTCCTGCTCCACGGCCGGCACCGGGGCCAGTCGGGCGGCGTACAAGGCGCCTTCGCGTACGACGATCTGCGTCTCGCCCGTGGCGAGCACCGCCGGGAGCACGCCGTGGTCGTCGGTGTCGGCGAGCACGAACCGGCCCGGGTTGCCCGTCTGGGCGGCGCGGACGAGGCCCCAGACGGCCGCCCCCGCGAGATCGGCGACGTCCTCCCCGGGCAACCCCACCGCACCATGAGTGACCACAACCAGCGTCGACGCCGCGAAACGCTCCTCGGACAGCCAGGACTGCAAAACCCCCAGCACCCGATGCGTCGCACCGCGCACCTCATCCACACCACTGCCACCCGCAACCCGCAACACCACGGCCTCGGGCACCACAACACCCGCATCCGCCGCAACAGTCTCCCAGTCGGGCCAGGCGGCGGCTGCGGCTTCGGCGGCCGCCACCTTCGTCCAGTCGACCTTGTAGAGGGAGGGGTGGACGGCCGTCTGACCGGCCGACAGCTGTTCGGCGGAGACGGGCCGGGAGGTGAGCGCCTCGACGGAGGCCACCGGTGCTCCCGTCCCGTCGGCGAGTACGAGCGCGATGGAGTTCTCGGCGGTGGGGGTCACCTTGACCCGTACCGTCGTCGCCCCGGTGGCGTGGAGTCGGACCCCGGCCCACGAGAAGGGCAGGACGGTCTCGTCCTCGCTCGCGGAGTCGCCGGCGACGATCGCCGCGTGCAGGCACGCGTCGAGCAGGGCCGGGTGCAGGCCGAACCGGACTGCCTCGGCGTGCGCCTGCTCGGGGAGGGAGACCTCGGCGAACAGGGCGTCACCGGACTGCCAGGCGGCCCGCAGGCCCTGGAACACCGGGCCGTAGCCGTATCCGTAGCCGCGCAGCACCTCGTAGGCGTCGTCCACGCCGAGCGGCGTGGTGTCCTCGGGCGGCCACACGGAGAGGTCGAAGCCGGGCGCGTTGTCGCCGGGGGCCACCCGGCCCTCGGCGTGCGGGGTCCACGGCAGTTCGCTGTCGCCCTCGGGACGCGAGTGGACGGTGACCGTCCGCGCGCCCGTCTCGTCGGGTGCTCCCACGACGACCTGTACGTGGACCGCGCCGTGCTGCGGCAGCACCAGCGGGGCCTGGAGCGTCAGCTCGTCGAGGACCTCGCAGCCGACCTCGTCACCGGCGCGCAGGGCGAGCTCCACGAAGCCGGTGCCGGGGAAGAGGACGGTCTCGCCGACGATGTGGTCGGCCAGCCAGGGCAGGCTGGAGACGGAGAGCCGGCCGGTCAGGACGGCTCCGTTGTCGTCGGGCAGCACGACCACGGCGCTGAGCAGCGGGTGCTCGGCGTCGCCCAGGCCGGCGGCCGAGACGTCGCCGACCGAGGAGGACAGGGCGTCCATCCAGTACCGCTCGTGCTGGAAGGCGTAGGTCGGCAGCTCGATCCGGCGGACCGGGACGCCGGCGAACAGTGCCGTCCAGTCGACGGTGGCGCCGTGGGCGTGCAGGGCGCCGAGGGCGGTCAGCACGGAGGCCGGCTCGGGACGGTTCTTGCGGACCGTCGCGATCAGGGCCGCGCCCTCGTCCTCGACGGAGTCCTGAGCCATGCCGGTCAGCACACCGTCGGGACCCAGCTCGACGAAGCGCGTGACGCCCTCGCCTTCGAGGTAGCGGATGCCGTCGGCGAAACGCACCGCCTCGCGGACGTGGCGCACCCAGTACTCGGGCGTGCCCAACTCGTCGGCCAGGAGGCCGGTGACGTTGGAGACCACCGGGATGGCCGGGGCGTTGTAGGCCAGGCCCTCGGCGACCGTGCGGAACTCGTCGAGCATCGGCTCCATGAGGGCCGAGTGGAAGGCGTGGGAGACCGTGAGCCGCTTGGTCTTGCGGCCCAAGCCCTCGATCACCGACGCGACGCTCAGAACCGCGTCCTCAGTGCCCGAGAGCACCAGCGCGGAAGGCCCGTTGATCGCGGCGATGTCGACGCCCTCGACCAGCAGCGGCAGCACCTCCTCCTCGGTGGCCTGGACGGCCACCATGGCACCGCCCTCGGGCAGCGCGTTCATCAGCCGGCCACGAGCAGCCACCAGCTTGGCCGCATCGGCCAGCGACAGGACACCGGAAACGTGCGCGGCAGCCAGCTCACCGATGGAGTGACCCGCCAGGAAGTCCGGACGGACACCCCAGGACTCGTAGAGGCGGTAGAGGGCCACCTCGACCGCGAACAGACCGGTCTGCGTGTAGACGGTCCGGCTCAGCAGACCCGCGTCCTCACCCCAGACCACATCCTTCAGCGGGATCTCCAGGTGCCCGTCCAGCTCAGCGACCACCGCATCGAACGCTGCGGCGAAGGCCGGGAAGGCCCCGTACAGCTCACGGCCCATACCCGGACGCTGCGCACCCTGACCCGTGAACAGGAAGGCGGTACGTCCCTTGACGCGGCCCGAACCACGCACGGCCCCGGCCGCGCTACGGCCCTCGGCCAGCGCCGACAGACCCGCGAGCAGCTCCTCGCGGTCCGCACCCACCACCACCGCACGGTGGTCGAACGCCACCCGCGAGGTGGCCGCCGAGAACGCCAGGTCCACGACGGAGAGTTCCGGCCGCTCCTGCGCGAACGACAGCAGCCGCCGCGCCTGCGCCGTCAGCGCCTCCGGGCTCTTGCCCGACAGCACCACCGGCACGGCGGGCAGAGAGACGTCCGCGTCCGTTTCGGCCGCCGGCTGCTCGGCCGGGGGCTGCTCGATGATCACGTGCGCGTTGGTGCCGCTGATCCCGAAGGAGGACACGCCGGCCCGGCGCGGACGGCCCGTCTCGGGCCACTCGCGGGCCTCGGTCAGCAGCTGGACGTTGCCCTCGCTCCAGTCCACCTGGGGGCTGGGCTCGTCCACGTGCAGGGTCTTCGGGAGCACGCCGTGGCGGATCGCCTCGACCATCTTGATGATGCCCGCGACGCCGGCCGCGGCCTGCGTGTGGCCGATGTTGGACTTGAGCGAGCCCAGCCACAGCGGCCGGTCCTCCGGCCGGTCCTGGCCGTACGTCGCCAGCAGCGCCTGCGCCTCGATCGGGTCGCCCAGCTTCGTACCCGTGCCGTGCGCCTCCACGACATCGACATCGGCCGAAGCCAGACCCGCGTTGGCCAGCGCCTGCCGGATCACCCGGCGCTGCGAAGGACCGTTCGGGGCGGAGAAGCCGTTGGAAGCGCCGTCCTGGTTGATGGACGTGCCCCGGACGACCGCGAGCACGGGGTGCCCGTTCTTGCGAGCGTCGGACAGCCGCTCCAGGAGCAGCACACCGGCGCCCTCGCCCCAGCCGGTGCCGTCGGCGGCTCCGGCGAAGGACTTGCAGCGCCCGTCGGCGGACAGGCCGCGCTGCCGCGAGAACTCCACGATCATGCCCGGCGTCGCCATGACGGCCACACCTCCCGCGACGGCGAGGGAGCACTCGCCCGAGCGCAGCGACTGCACGGCCAGGTGCAGGGCCACCAGGGACGAGGAGCAGGCCGTGTCGACCGACACCGAGGGACCCTCGAGGCCGAAGACGTACGACGTGCGGCCCGAGACGAGGCTGCCGCCGCTGGCCATCGCCGCTTCGACGCCCAGTCCGTAGTCGTGGTACATCAGACCGGCGAACACACCGGTCGAGGTGCCCTTCAGCGATGCCGGGTCGATGCCGGCCCGCTCGAACGCCTCCCAGGTGGACTCGAGCAGCAGGCGCTGCTGCGGATCCATCAGGAGCGCTTCGTTCGGGCTGATGCCGAAGAAGGCCGGGTCGAAGTCGCCCGCGTCGTGCAGGAAGGAGCCCTGTCGGGTGTACGACTTGTTGGGGACGCCGGGCTCCGGGTCGTAGACGCCCTCGTCCCAGCCGCGGTCGGTCGGGAAGCCCGTGACCGCGTCGACGCCGCCCGCGACGAGCTGCCACAGCTCCTCCGGCGAGGACACCTCGCCGGGGTAGCGGCAGCTCATCGACACGATGACGATCGGGTCGTCGCCGTCCGTCGCCCGGGTGGCGACGACCGGTGCCGCATCCGCGTCCGTGCCGGAGAACGCCGCGAGGACGTGGTCGGCCACGGCCCGTGCGCTCGGGTAGTCGAAGATCAGCGTCGCGGGCAGGCGCAGCCCGGTGACCTGGTTGAGCTGGTTGCGCAGTTCCACCGCCGCCAGCGAGTCGAAGCCGAGCTCCTGGAAGGCGCGCTCCGGCTCCACCGCGTCCGCGGAGGCGTGCCCGAGGACGCCGGCGACCTGGGTCCGTACGAGGTCCAGGACGGCGGTGTCCCGCGCGGCCGCGTCGAGTCCGGCGAGCCGTCGGCCGAGCCCCGCTCCGTCGCCGCCGGCCCCACCGCGCGCCGCCTTGCGCACGGGCATGCGGACCAGGCCGCGCAGCAGCGCGGGGATCTCGTCCCCGCGGCTGCGGATGACGGCGGCGTCGATGCGCAGGGGGATGGTGACGGCCTCGTCTCCGGTGAGGGAGGCGTCGAACATCGCGAGGGCCTCGGCCGCCGGGAGGGCGGGCATGCCCAGCGACTTCATGCGCTGCTCGGCCTCGTCGAGGTGCGTGGTCAGGCCGGTGTTGACGCCCCACAGGCCGAACGCCATGGAGGTGGCGGGCAGGCCCTGGGACCGGCGGTGCCACGCGAGCGCGTCGAGGAAGACGTTCGCGGCCGAGTAGCTGGCCTGTCCGGCGGCGAGGACCATGCCGCCGGCGGAAGAGAACATCACGAAGGCGGCCAGGGGCTGGTCCTTCGTCAGTTCGTGCAGGTGCCAGGCGGCGTCGGCCTTCGGGCGCAGTACGGTTTCCAGGCGCTCGGGGGTGAGCCCGTCCACGAGCCCGTTGTCCATCACGCCGGCCACGTGCACGACCGCGGTGAGCGGGTGTGCGGCCGGGATCGCGGCGAGGGCGGCGGCGACCGCGTCGCGGTCGGCGGCGTCGACGGCCGCGAGGGTCACCTCGGCGCCCAGTCCGCCGAGTTCGGCGGCCAGTTCGGCCGCGCCGGGGGCGTCGGCCCCGCGGCGGCTCGTGAGCACCAGGTGGCGGATGCCGTGTTCGGTGACGAGGTGGCGGGCCACGATCGCGCCGAGGCCGCCGGTGCCGCCGGTGACGAGGACGGTGCCCTCGGGGTCGAGCGGGGTTGCCCGGCCGTCCGCGGGGACCGCGAGGCGGGTCAGCCGCGGAACGAGGACCTCGCCGGCCCGTACGGCCAGTTCGGGCTCGCCCGAGGCCAGGGCCGCGGTCAGGGCCCGCGCGGACTCCTCGGTGCCGTCGAGGTCGGCGAGGACGAAACGGCCCGGGTTCTCCTGCTGCGCGGAGCGCACCAGGCCCCAGACGGGTGTCTGGCCGAGGTCGACGTCGGCGCCCTCGGAGCTGGCGACGGCGCCGCGGGTGACGACGGCGAGCTTCGCCGCGGACCAGCGGTCGTCGGACAGCCAGCGCTGGACGGCGTCCAGGACGGCGTGGGTCTGGGTCCGTACGTCGGTCAGCGGAGCGCCCGTCGTCGGGGCGCACTCCAGCACCACGATGTCGGGGACGGGGTCGCCTTCGCCGAGCCGGTCCCATGCGGGCCACGGTCCGGCCGCCGTGTCGGCGGAGACGGACAGGGGGCTCCAGCCGATGCGGAAGAGCGGCTCGTCGGATCCGCCGGAGGCGGCCTTGATCTGCTCGCCGGACACCGGCCGGCCCACGAGGGAGCGGACGGAGAGCACCGGGCTGCCCGTCGCGTCGGCCACGGACAGGACGATGTTGTCGAAGGTCGGCCGGGTGATGCGCACGCGCAGGGCGGTGGCTCCCGCGGCGTGCAGGGAGACGCCGTTCCAGGAGAAGGGCAGGATCGTTTCGTCTCCGCCCGGCCCCTCGACGTTGATCAGCGAGCCGTGCATGGCCGCGTCGAGGAGGGCCGGGTGCAGGCCGAACCGTCCGGCCTCCTCGTGGGAGCGCTCGGGGAGCGTGATCTCCGCGTACACCTCGCCCTCGCGCCGCCAGGCGGCCTTCATGCCCTGGAACACCGGGCCGTAGCCGTAACCGCGGCCGAGCAGCAGCTCGTAGGCGTCGGAGACGTCCACTGCTTCCGCGCCCGCCGGGGGCCACTGGGTGAAATCGAAGTCCGGCGCCGGGGCGCCGCTCGCCAGGACGCCGTCGGCGTGGAGGGTCCAGGGGAGGTCGCCGTCGCTCTCGGCGCGCGAGTAGATCCGCACGGAGCGCCGGCCGGTGGCGTCGGCGGCGTCCACGACGAGCTGGAGGGCAACGCCACCCTGCTCGGGCAGGACCAGCGGGGCCTGGAGGGTGAGCTCCTCGACCAGGTCGCAGCCGACCTCGTCACCGGCGCGGATCGCGAGTTCGACGAAGCCGGTTCCCGGCAGGAGCACGCTCCCGAGGACGTCGTGGTCGGCGATCCACTGGTGGGTGCCGAGGGCGAGACGGCCCGTGAGGACGACGGTGTCCGCGTCCGGGGAGGTGATCACGGCGCCGAGCATCGGGTGTTCGGCGGAGTGGAGACCGGCGGAGGCGACACCGCCCAGCTCGCCGCCGATCCAGGAGTCGGCGAGGTACTCGCGCGTGTCCATCCAGAACCGCTGGCGCTGGAAGGCGTAGGTCGGCAGCTCGATCCGGCGGACCGGGACGCCGGCGAACAGTGCCGTCCAGTCGACGGTGGCGCCGTGGGCGTGCAGGGCGCCGAGGGCGGTCAGCACGGAGGCCGGCTCGGGACGGTTCTTGCGGACCGTCGCGATCAGGGCCGCGCCCTCGTCCTCGACGGAATCCTGGGCCATGCCGGTCAGCACACCGTCGGGACCCAGCTCGACGAAGCGCGTGACGCCCTCGCCTTCGAGGTAGCGGATGCCGTCGGCGAAGCGGACCGCCTCGCGGACGTGGCGCACCCAGTACTCGGGCGTGCCCAGCTCGTTCGCGATCTCACCCGTGACGTTGGAGACGACCGGGATGGCGGCCGTGCCGTACGTGAGGGTCTGCGCGACCGCGCGGAACTCCTCGAGCATCGGCTCCATCAGAGCCGAGTGGAAGGCGTGCGAAACGGTCAGGCGCTTGGTCTTGCGGCCCAGGCCCTCGATCACCGACGCGACGCTCAGAACCGCGTCCTCAGTGCCCGAGAGCACCAGCGCGGAGGGCCCGTTGATCGCGGCGATGTCGACACCGTCGACCAGCAGCGGCAGCACCTCCTCCTCGGTGGCCTGGACGGCCACCATGGCGCCACCCTCGGGCAGCGCGTTCATCAGCCGCCCACGAGCAGCCACCAACTTGGCCGCATCGGCCAGCGACAGCACACCGGAAACGTGCGCGGCAGCCAGCTCACCGATCGAGTGACCCGCCAGGAAGTCCGGGCGCACACCCCAGGACTCGTAGAGGCGGTAAAGAGCCACCTCGACCGCGAACAGACCGGTCTGCGTGTAGACCGTCCGGTTCAGCAGACCCGCGTCCCCACCCCAGACCACATCCTTCAGCGGGATCTCCAGGTGCCCGTCCAACTCAGCGACCACCGCATCGAACGCTGCGGCAAAAGCCGGGAAGGCCCCGTACAGCTCACGGCCCATACCCGGACGCTGCGCACCCTGACCCGTGAACAGGAAGGCGGTACGTCCCTTGACGCGGCCCGCACCACGCACGGCCCCGGCCGCGCTACGGCCCTCGGCCAGCGCCGACAGACCCGCGACCAGCTCCTCGCGGTCCGCACCCACCACCACCGCACGGTGGTCGAACGCCACCCGCGAGGTGGCCGCCGAGAACGCCAGGTCCGCCAGTCGCAGCTCCGGGTGCTCCTCGAGGTGGCCGAGCAGGCGCTGCGCCTGACCGGCGACGGCCTCCGGGCTCTTGCCCGAGACGACGACCGGGAGGGCGGGCAGGAGCGCCGCACCGTCCGTATCGGCGGCCGGCCGCTCGGCCGGGGCCTGCTCGATGATCACGTGCGCGTTGGTGCCGCTGATCCCGAAGGAGGACACGCCGGCCCGGCGCGGACGGCCGTTCTCGGCCCATTCACGGGCCTCGGTCAGCAGCTCGATGTTGCCCTCGCTCCAGTCCACCTGGGGCGTCGGGGCGTCGACGTGCAGCGTCTTCGGCATGACGCCGTGCTGCATGGCCATGACCATCTTGATGATCCCGGCCGCACCCGCGGCCGCCTGCGCGTGGCCGATGTTGGACTTCAGGGAGCCCAGCCACAGCGGCCGGTCCTCGGGCCGGTCCTGGCCGTACGTCGCCAGCAGCGCCTGGGCCTCGATCGGGTCGCCGAGCGTGGTGCCCGTGCCGTGCGCCTCGACGACGTCGACATCGGCCGAGGCCAGACCCGCGTTGGCCAGCGCCTGCCGGATCACCCGGCGCTGCGAAGGACCGTTCGGGGCGGTCAGGCCGTTGGAGGCGCCGTCCTGGTTGATCGCGCTGCCGCGGATGACGGCGAGCACCGGGTGCCCGTTCTTGCGCGCGTCGGACAGCCGCTCCAGGAGCAGCATGCCGACGCCCTCGCCCCAGCCGGTGCCGTCGGTGGCGGCGGCGAAGGACTTGCAGCGCCCGTCCTTGGAGAGGCCCTTCTGGCGGGAGAACTCGACGAACACCTCGGGGGTGGCCATGACGGCCACACCGCCGGCGAGCGCGAGGGAGCACTCTCCCGAGCGCAGCGACTGGGCGGCCAGGTGCAGGGTGACGAGCGAGGAGGAGCAGGCCGTGTCGACGGTGACCGACGGCCCTTCCAGCCCCAGGACGTACGAGACGCGGCCGGAGGCGATGGCGCCCGTGCTGCTGTTGTAGGCGTAGTCGTGGTACATCATGCCGGCGAAGACGCCGGTGGAGCTGGCGCGCAGGGCGGTCGGGTCGATGCCCGCCCGCTCGAGGGCCTCCCACGCGGACTCCAGCAGCAGGTACTGCTGCGGGTCCATGACCTGGGCCTCGTTCGGGCTGATGCCGAAGAAGGCCGGGTCGAACTCGCCGGCGTCGTGCAGGAAGCCGCCCTGGCGGGTGTACGTGGTGTTGGGGCGCTCGCCGTTCGGGTCGTAGATCCGGTCGAGGTCCCAGCCGCGGTTCGACGGGAACTCCGTGACGGCGTCGGTGCCGGTGGCGACGAGCCGCCACAGGTCCTCGGGCGAGGCCACACCGCCGGGGTATCGGCAGCTCATCGACACGATGGCGATCGGGTCGTCGTCGTGTGCGGCGGAGGTGGAGACGACCGCGGCGGCCTGCTCGCCCGCGCCGGAGAGCTCGGCGGCGAGGAAGCCGGCAAGCACCACGGGGGTGGGGTAGTCGAAGACCAGCGTGGCGGGCAGGCGGATGCCGACCGCTTCGCTGAGGGAGGTGCGGAACTCGACCGCGGAGAGCGAGTCGAAGCCCAGCTCGCTGAAGGCGCGGGTGGGCTCGACGGAGTCGGCTCCGGCGTGGCCGAGCGTCAGGGCGGCCTGCGTCCGTACGACGTCCAGGAGGTGCTGCTCGCGCTCCTCGTCGGTCAGACCGGCGAGCTTCTGGTGGAGGCCCGCGGCGGCGGCCGAGCCGCCCGCGGCCGCGGCGCCCCTGCGGGGACGGCCGCGGACCAGGCCGCGCAGGGCCGGGGGCAGCGCCTCGGCGCCCGCCTTGGCGAGGGCCTTGAGGTCGAGGCGGATCGGCAGCAGGGTCGCGGTGTCGATGGTGCCCGCGCGGTCGAACAGGTCCATGCCCTGCTCGGCGGTGAGGGGGCTGATGCCCGTACGGGCCATCCGCTCCAGGTCGGTGTCGCTGAGCTCGCCCGCCATGCCGCTCGGGTCGCCCCACAGGCCCCAGGCCAGGGACTGACCGGGCAGGCCGTTGGCGCGGCGGTGGGCGGCGAGGGCGTCGAGGAAGGCGTTCGCGGCGGCGTAGTTGCCCTGGCCGGGAGCGCCGAGGACGCCGGACGCGGAGGAGAAGAGGACGAAGGCGGTCAGTTCGCGGTCGGCCGTCAGCTCGTGCAGGTGCAGTGCGGCGTCGACCTTCGGGCGCAGGACGGTGTCCATGCGCTGGGGGGTCAGTGATTCGATGACGCCGTCGTCCAGGACGCCGGCGAGGTGGACGACCGCGGTGAACGGCTCCTCGGCGACCAGTGCCGCGACCGCTTCGCGGTCGGCCACGTCGCAGGCCGCGAACGCAACCTGTGCACCCAGCTCGGCCAGTTCGGCGCGCAGCTGCGCCGCGCCCGGGGCCTGGTCTCCGCGCCGGCTCACCAGCAGCAGGTCACGGACACCGTGGCCGGTGACCAGGTGCCGGGCTACCAGGCCGCCGATCATCCCGGACGCGCCGGTGACCAGGACGCGGCCGTCGGCGTCGAAGCGGCCGGTGACCGGCTCATCGGCCACGGGGACGCGGCCGAGGCGGGCGATGTGGACCGAGCCGCCCCGGACCACGGCCTGGGGCTCGCCGGTGGCGAGCACGCCTGCGAGGGCGGCCGTGTCCTCGAGGCCGTCGAGGTCGGCGACGACGACGCGTCCCGGCTGTTCGGCCTGGGCGGCGCGGACGAGGCCCCAGACGGCCGCCCCCGCGAGATCGGCGACGTCCTCCCCGGGCAACCCCACCGCACCATGAGTGACCACAACCAGCGTCGACGCCGCGAAACGCTCCTCGGACAGCCAGGACTGCAAAACCCCCAGCACCCGATGCGTCGCACCGCGCACCTCATCCACACCACTGCCACCCGCAACCCGCAACACCACGGCCTCGGGCACCACAACACCCGCATCCGCCGCAACGGTCTCCCAGTCGGCGCTCGACACGACGGCGCCGATCGGCGCCGCGGGGGCGGCTGCCCAGTCGAGGCGGAACAGCGACTCGTGGAAGGTGCTGCGGGCCGCGGCCAGCTGCTCGGTGGAGATCGGGCGCAGGGTGAGGGAGTCGGCGGTCAGGACCGGGCGGCCCGCCGCGTCCTGCACGGAGAGGGTGACTGCTCCGGAGCCCTTGGGGGACAGCCGGACGCGGACGCTCGCGGCGCCGGAGGCGTGGAGTTCGACTCCGGACCACGAGAAGGGCAGGACGGCCTGGTCGGTGAACAGGTCGGTGTACGAGGCGGCGTGCAGGCACGCGTCCAGCACGGCCGGGTGCAGGCCGAAGCGGCCGGCGGCGGCGGCCTCGGCCGCGGGCAGGGCCACCTCGGCGTACACGTCGTTGCCCGAAGTCCAGGCGGCGGTGATGCCCTGGAACACCGGCCCGTACTGGAGGCCCGCCTGGGCGAGCTCCGGGTACAGCCGGTCGGTGTCCACCGGGGTCGCGGAGGCGGGCGGCCAGGTGGTGTCGGTGGCGGCGGTGGCCGCGGTGGTGCGCGTACCGAGCACGCCTTCGGCGTGGAGGGTCCAGGGCAGGTCGCTCTCGCCCTCGGCGCGCGAGTGGACGGAGACGGTCCGGCAGCCGGAGTCGTCGGCGGCGCCGACGGCGACCTGCACCTGGACGCCGCCGTGCTCGGGGAGGACCAGCGGGGCCTGGAGGGTGAGTTCCTCGACGATGTCGCAGCCGACGTGGTCGCCGGCGCGGATGGCGAGCTCCACGAAGCCGGTGCCGGGGAAGAGGACGGTCTCGCCGACGACGTGGTCGGCCAGCCACGCCTGGGTGGCGGTGGAGAGGCGGCCGGTCAGGACGGCGCCGTCGGAGTCCGCGAGGGTCACGGCCGCGCCGAGCAGCGGGTGTTCGGCGGCGTCCAGGCCTGCGGCGGCGACGTCGCCTGCGCCGGGCGCGGCGTCGATCCAGAACCGCTGGTGCTGGAAGGCGTAGGTCGGCAGGGCGACGCGCTGGGCGCCGGTGCCGGCGAAGTACGCGGACCAGTCGACGGGGCCGCCGTGGGCGTGGAGTTGGCCGAGCGCGCTCAGGAGGGCTTCCGGCTCGGGGCGGTTCTTGCGGACCGCGGCGATCAGGACGGCATGCTCGGCGGTGTCGCGAGCCATGCCGGTCAGCACGCCGTCGGGGCCGAGCTCGACGAAGCGGGTGACGCCCTCGCCGGTGAGGGTGCGGATGCCGTCGGCGAAGCGCACGGCCTCGCGGACGTGGCGCACCCAGTACTCGGGCGTGCCCAGCGCATCGGCGATCTCACCCGTGACGTTGGAGACCACCGGGATCTCGGCGGTGCCGTAGGTGAGGGTCTGCGCGACCGCGCGGAACTCCTCGAGCATCGGCTCCATCAGAGCCGAGTGGAAGGCGTGCGAGACCGTCAGGCGCTTGGTCTTGCGGCCCAGGCCCTCGATCACCGACGCGACGCTCAGAACCGCGTCCTCGGTGCCCGAGAGCACCAGCGCGGAAGGCCCGTTGATCGCGGCGATGTCGACACCGTCGACCAGCAGCGGCAGCACCTCGTCTTCAGTCGCCTGGACGGCCACCATGGCACCGCCCTCGGGCAGCGCGTTCATCAGCCGGCCACGAGCAGCCACCAGCTTCGCCGCATCGGCCAGCGACAGCACACCGGAAACGTGCGCGGCAGCCAGCTCACCGATCGAATGACCCGCCAGGAAGTCCGGGCGCACACCCCACGACTCCAGCAGCCGGAACAGCGCCACCTCGACCGCGAACAGACCGGTCTGCGTGTACGCGGTCCGGTTCAGCAGACCCGCGTCCTCACCCCAGACCACATCCTTCAGCGGGATCTCCAGGTGCGCGTCCAGCTCCGCGGCCACCGCATCGAACGCGGACGCGAAGGCCGGGAAGACCTCGTACAGCTCACGGCCCATGCCCGGACGCTGCGCACCCTGACCCGTGAACAGGAAGGCGGTGAGACCGTCGGAGGCGAGGCCCTGGACCGTGCCCGGCGACTTCTGGCCGTCGGCGAGGGTGCGCAGGGCGGCCACGGCGGCGTCCCGGTCGGCCGCCTGGATCACCGCGCGGTGGTCGAGTGCCGACCGGCTGGTGGCCAGCGAGTAGGCCAGGTCGAGCGGTTCGGCGAGGGTGTCGCGCTCGGTGAGGTGGCTCACCAGCCGGGCGGCCTGGGCGCGCAGGGCGTCCGCGCTGCGTCCGGAGACCAGCCAGGGCAGCGGGACGGCGGTGCGCTGCGGGGCGGGCTCGGCGGCTTCGTCCGCGGCCGTCGCCTCGGCTTCGGGAGCCTGCTCCACGATGACGTGGGCGTTGGTGCCGCTGAGACCGAACGAGGAGACGCCGGCCCGGCGCGGATTGCCCGTCTCGGGCCAGGAGCGGGCCTCGGTCAGCAGCTTGACGTTGCCCGCGCTCCAGTCGACGTGCGTGGACGGCTCGTCGACGTGCAGGGTCTTGGGCAGGATGCCGTGCTGGATGGCCTGCACCATCTTGATGATGCCGCCGACGCCGGAAGCCGCCTGGGCGTGGCCGATGTTGGACTTCAGGGAACCGAGCCACAGCGGCTTGTCCTGCGGGCGCCCCTTGCCGTAGGTCGCGAGCAGGGCCTGCGCCTCGATCGGGTCGCCGAGCGTGGTGCCGGTGCCGTGGCCCTCGACGGCGTCGACCTGGGCGGGGGTGAGGCCCGCCGAGGCCAGGGCCTGGCGGATGACCCGCTGCTGCGCGGGGCCGTTGGGGGCGGTCAGGCCGTTGGAGGCGCCGTCCTGGTTGATCGCGCTGCCGCGGATGACGGCGAGCACGGGGTGCCCGTTCTTGCGCGCGTCGGACAGCCGCTCCAGGAGCAGCACGCCGGCGCCCTCGGACCAGCCGGTGCCGTCCGCCGACTCGGCGAAGGCCTTGCAGCGGCCGTTGGTGGCCAGGCCCTTCTGACGGCTGAACGCGATGAAGGCCGAGGGGGTCGCCATGACCATGACGCCACCGGCGAGGGCCATCGAGCACTCGCCCTTGCGCAGGGCCTGCGCCGCGAGGTGCAGGGCCACGAGCGAGGAGGAGCAGGCGGTGTCGACGGTGAGCGCGGGACCTTCGAGGCCGAGGGTGTAGGACACGCGGCCGGAGATCACGGCGCCCGAGTTGGCCGTGGTCATGTAGGCCTCGGCGATCTCGGGCACCGCGTCCAGGAGGTACTCGTACTCCTGGATGCCGGAGCCGGCGAACACGCCGACGTCGCGGCCGCGCAGGCTGTGCGGATCGATGCCGGCCCGCTCGACGGCCTCCCAGCACACCTCGAGCATCAGGCGCTGCTGCGGGTCGGTCGCCAGTGCCTCCTTCGGGCTGATCCCGAAGAAGTCCGCGTCGAAGTCGCCGACGCCGTTGACGAACCCGCCTTGGTGGACGTAGCTGGAGCCGGTCTGGCCCGGGTCGTCGCCGCGCAGGGCCTCAAGGTTCCACCCACGGTCGGTGGGCAGTTCCGTGATGGCGTCACCGCCGTCGGAGACGAGCTGCCACAGCTCCTCGGGGGTGTCGACCCCTCCGGGGTAGCGGCAGCTCATCGCCACGATCGCGATGGGTTCCTGCTCCTCGTTCTCGACCTCCTGGAGCCGGCGGCGGGTCTGGTGCAGGTCCGCCGTGACCCTCTTGAGGTATTCCAGGAGCTTCTCTTCGTTTTGCATGTGAATCCCACGCGTCCCTTGGTCCGAATGCCGTGTGCGCGCCAGCCGGGCAGGTCAGGCGAGGCCGAGTTCCTTGTCGATGAAGGCGAAGACGTCGTCCGCCGATGCGGACTCGAGCTTGTCCTCCACGTTCGAGCCGTCGGTGGCACCGAGGGTCTCGTTCACCCGGGCGAGCAGGGCCTGCAGCCGGGTGCTGATCTTGTTGCGTTCGATCTCCTCGGCGCCGAGCGCCGTGATCGCGTCCTCGATGCGGTCGAGTTCCTCCAGGACCGACGGCTGCCCGCCGTCGGCGTCCGGGCAGAGCTCCGTGCGGAGGAAGTCCGCGAGGGCCGCCGGGCTGGAGTAGTCGAAGATCATCGTGGCGGGCAGCTTCGCGCCGGTGGCCTTGGAGAGCCGCTTGCGCAGGTCGACCGCCGCGACCGAGTCGAATCCGAGGTCGTCGAACGCCCGGGTCGGCTGGAGGTCGGCCGGGTTGTCGTAGCCGAGCAGGTCGGCCGCGTGCGTCCGTACGAGGGTGAGGAGCGTCCGGCGCTGCTCCGCCTCGGGCATCGTGGCGAGCTTGTCCGCCAGTGCGGATCCGCCGGAGGACTCGTCCTCACCGTCGCCGTCCACGATGGCCTGTACGTCGGGCAGTCCGCGCAGCAGCGGACGCGGCCGGGACAGGGTGAAGGTGGGGGCGAACCGGTCCCAGTCGAACTCGGCGACGACGATCTCCTCCTCGCCGTCCGCCAGGATCTGCCGCAGCGCGGTGACCGCCTGCGCCGGGTCCATGGCCGGGACGCCGATGCGCTTGACGACGGCCCGCAGTTCGGCGTCGACCATGCCGCTGTCCCAGGTGCCCCAGGCGATCGAGGTCGCCGCCTGGCCGCGGGCTCGGCGGCGGCCGGCGATGCCGTCGAGGAAGGCGCTCGCGCTGGCGTACGCGCTCTGGCCGAAGCTGCCCCAGACCGCGGCGCCCGAGGAGAAGACGATGAACGCCTCGAGCGGGGTGTCGGCGAGCAGTTCGTCGAGGTGCACCGCGCCGGTGATCTTGGCGTGGCCGACCTCGGCGAACTCCTCCGGGCTCAGCTCCGTCAGCTGCGCGAGCCGCTGGGGCACTCCGGCCGCGTGCACGACCGAGGTCAGCGGGTACTCGGCCGGCAGGTTGCCGAGCAGGGTACGGAGGGCTTCGCGGTCGGCCACGTCACACGCCTCGACCGACACCTTGGTGCCGAGCGCGCCGAGTTCGGCGGCCAGTTCGGCCACGCCCTCGGCGGCCAGGCCCCGGCGGCTGGTGAGGACCAGGTGTTCGGCGCCCTCGGCGGCCAGCAGCCGGGCCACATGGGCGCCGAGTCCGCCGGTACCGCCGGTGATCAGGGTCGTACCGCGCGGGCTCCACTTGTTCTGCGGGCCGCGGGCCGCGCTGCGGGGCGCTGATGCCGAGGCACGGACCAGGCGGCGGCCGTGGACGCCGTCGGCGCGTACGGCGAGGTGGTCTTCGCCGTCGGTCGCCGCGAGGATGTCGCACAGCCGTCCGGCCGCGCGCTCGTCGGCGTCGGCGGGCAGGTCGACCAGGCCGCCCCAGGTGTCGGGGATGTCCAGGGCCATGCTCGTGCCCAGTCCCCACAGGGCGGTCTGGAAGGGGGCGGTCAGCTCGGCCGCGTCGTCGACGGCCACGGCTCCCGAGGTGACGCACCAGACGCGGGCGGTGACCCCGGCGTCCGTGAGCGCCTGCAGGAGGGTGATCGTGGCGGCGGTGCCGCGGGAGAGCGCCGGGTGCCGCGGGTGCGTACGGTCGTCCAGGGCCAGCAGCGACAGCACGCCGGCGGGGGCCGGCTGCGTGCGCAGCAGACCGGCGAGCCGGGTACGGTCCTCGTCGGACTCGATGGGCACGGGCTGCGCCCCGCGGGCCTCGAGAGCGGCCAGGACGGCGGCGACCAGCGGGGATTCGCGGTGCCCGGCGGGTACGGCGACCAGCCACGGCCCGGTCAGCGGGGCCTGGGCCGGGTCGGCGAGCCGCTCCCAGTCCAGGCGGTAGCGCCAGGAGTCGACGACCGACTGGGCGCGCTGCCTGCGGCGCCAGGCCGAGATGGCGGGGAGTACCTCGCCGAGGGCGGGGGTGTCGATGCCGAGGCGCTCCGCGAGCGCGGTGGCGTCCTCCCGCTCGACGGCGTCCCAGAACAGGGCGTCGGCCGGGTCGGCGGCTGCGGCGGGAGCCGCGGTTCCGGTCTCCTCCTCGTCCCAGCTGGACATCCAGAAGCGGCGGCGCTGGAAGGCGTACGTCGGCAGCTCCACGCTGCGGGCGCCCAGGCCCTCGTAGAAGACGGCCCAGTCGATCGCGGTGCCCCGCGTGGAGGCGAGGGCGACGGCGGAGAGCAGTTCGCGCTCCTCGTCGCGGGCGCGGCGCAGCAGCGGCGCGAAGACGACGTCCTCGTCGTCGGCGACGCAGCCGGCCCCCATCGGGGAGAGGGCGGCGTCGGGGCCGAGTTCGAGGAAGGTGGTGACGCCCCGGCCGGTGAGGGTGCGGATGCCGTCGGCGAAGCGGACGGCCTCGCGGACGTGGCGCACCCAGTACTCGGGCGTGCCCAGCGCATCGGCTATCTCACCCGTGACGTTGGAGACCACCGGGATGGCGGGCTTCGCGTACGTCAGTTCTGCGGCGACGGCGCGGAACTCGTCGAGCATCGGCTCCATGAGGGCCGAGTGGAAGGCGTGGGAGACGGCGAGGCGCTTGGTCTTGCGGCCCAGAGCCTCGAAGTGGTTCTGGATCCCGGCGACCGCGTCCTCGGTGCCCGAGAGCACCAGCGCGGAGGGCCCGTTGATCGCGGCGATGTCGACACCGTCGACCAGCAGCGGCAGCACCTCCTCCTCGGTGGCCTGGACGGCCACCATGGCACCGCCCTCGGGCAGCGCGTTCATCAGCCGCCCGCGGGCAGCCACCAGCTTGGCCGCATCGGCCAGCGACAGCACACCGGAAACGTGCGCGGCAGCCAGCTCACCGATGGAGTGACCCGCCAGGAAGTCCGGACGGACCCCCCACGACTCGAGCAGCCGGAACAGCGCCACCTCGACGGCGAACAGACCGGTCTGCGTGTACGCGGTCCGGTTCAGCAGACCCGCGTCCTCACCCCAGACCACATCCTTCAGCGGGATCTCCAGGTGCCCGTCCAACTCAGCGACCACCGCATCGAACGCGGACGCGAAAGCCGGGAAGACCTCGTACAGCTCACGGCCCATGCCCAGACGCTGCGCACCCTGACCCGTGAACAGGAAGGCCGTCAGTCCGTCGGCCTGCACGGTGCCGGTGGGGACCGAAGCGCCCTGCTCCCCCTCGGCGAGGGCCGCGAGGGCCCCGAGGAGTTCGGCCCGGTCGGAAGCGATGACCACGGCCCGGTCCTCGAGCGCCGCACGGGTGGTCGCCAGGGAGAAGCCGAGGTCCACGAGCTCCTGGCCCGGGTTGCCCTCGATGTGCGCCAGGAGCCGCGCCGCCTGGGCGCGCAGGGCAGCCTCGGACTTGCCGGAGACCGGGAGCGGCAGGAGTCCGGCGCGGCGGGCCGGTGCGGTGCTCCCGGCGGTCCCGGCGGTCCCGTCTTCGGTGTCCGTCCCGGCGTCCGGTCCGGCCGCGGCGTCGGCCGCCGCGTCGGCTTCGGGGGCCTGCTCGACGATGACGTGGGCATTGGTGCCGCTGAGACCGAACGAGGAGATGCCGGCGCGGCGCGGGTGGCCGTAGTCCGGCCAGTCGATCGGCTCGGTGAGCAGCTCGACGTTGCCGGCGTCCCAGTCGACCTCGGGCGTGGGCTCGTCCACGTGGAGGGTCTTGGGGAGCTTTCCGTGGCGGATCGCCTGGACCATCTTGATGATGCCGCCGACGCCGGCCGCGCCCTGCGTGTGCCCGATGTTCGACTTCAGCGAGCCCAGCCACAGCGGCTGGTCCTCCGGGCGGCCCTTGCCGTAGGTCGCAAGCAGGGCCTGCGCCTCGATCGGGTCGCCGAGCGTGGTGCCGGTGCCGTGCGCCTCGACCACGTCGACTTCGGCGGTCGAGAGCTGGCCGTTGGCGAGCGCGGCCTGGATGACCCGCTGCTGGGAGGGGCCGTTCGGCGCGGTCAGCCCGTTGGAGGCGCCGTCGGAGTTCACGGCGGTGCCGCGGACGACGGCCAGTACGGGGTGCCCGTTCTTGCGAGCGTCGGAGAGCCGCTCCAGCAGGAGCATGCCGACGCCCTCGCCCCAGCCGGTGCCGTCCGCCGCCCCGGCGAAGGACTTGCAGCGGCCGTCGGCGGCGAGGCCGCGCTCCTGGCTGAAGCCGATGAACGCGCCCGGCGTGGCCATGACGGTGACGCCGCCGGCCAGTGCCATCGAGCACTCGCCGGTCCGCAGCGCCTGGATGGCCCAGTGCAGGGCGACCAGCGAGGAGGAGCAGGCCGTGTCGACGCTGACCGCCGGGCCCTCCAGGCCCAGGACGTACGAGATGCGGCCGGAAGCGACGCTGGTGATGCTGCCCATGCCGCCGCCGCCGAGGTAGTCGTCGTAGACGATGCCGACGAACACACCGGTCGGGCTGCCCTTGAGGGAGAGCGGGTCGATCCCCGCACGTTCCAGGACCTCCCAGGACGTCTCCAGCAGCAGTCGCTGCTGCGGGTCGGTCTCGCGCGCCTCGCGCGGGCTCATCCGGAAGAAGTCCGGGTCGAAGCCCTGCGAGTCGTGCAGGAAGCCGCCCTCCTTGGCGTACGTCTTGCCGGGGGTCTGCGGCTCGGGGTCGTAGATGCCCTCGATGTCCCAGTCCCGGTTCTCCGGCATGCCGGAGACCGCGTCCCGCCCCTGGTCGACGAGGTCCCACAGGTCCTCGGGGGTGGCGACGCCCCCGGGGTAGCGGCAGCTCATCGAGACGATGGCGATGGGTTCGCGCGACTTGGCCTCCAGCTCACGCAGGCGGCGCTTGGTCTGCTGGAGGTCACCGGTGGCGCGCCGGAGGTATTCCCGGAGTTTTTCGTCGTTTCCCATTTCAACCCTCGTACCGAGTGCGGGCAGTTGGCGAAGCAGCAGACATGCGCATCAGGCTCCGAGCTCGCTGTCGAGGAACTCGAACAGCTCGTCGTCCGTCGCCGTTTCGTAGGAGTCGGCCGGTTCCACGGGCAGCGAGCCGCCGTGGGTGTCCTGCCATTTGCGCAGCAGGGCTTCCAGCCGCGCGGTGATCTTGTTGAATTCGCCGCTGGCCGGCTCGAAGGCGGCGAGAACCGTCTCCAGCCGTTCGACCTCGCCGAACACCGGGGCGGTGGCATCGGCGTCGCCCGGGTCGAGGGCGGCGTAGAGGAACGCCGCCGCCGTACGCGAGGTCGGGTAGTCGAAGACGAGCGTCGCGGGGATCTTCAGTCCGGTCTCGGCGGCGAGCCGCTTGCGCAGCTCGACGCCGGCGAGCGAGTCGAAGCCGAGGTCCTGGAAGACCCGGTCGGGTCCGATGGAGTCCCCGGAGGCGTGCCCCAGCGTCGCGGCCACGTGCATGCGGACCAGGTCGAGCAGGGCCCGCTCGCGCTCGTCGGGGTCGAGGACCGCCAGTTTGTCGCGCAGGCCCGAGTCGGCGCCGGAGCGGCCGCCCTTGCGGGCCGGGACCCGGACGACGGCCCGCAGTACGTCGGGCAGTTCGTCGGCGCGCGAGCGCAGGGCCCCCTGGTCGAGCAGGAACGGGACCAGCAGGGCGTCCCGGCCGCCGAGCGCCTCGTCGAACAGGGCCAGGCCCTCCGCGACGGTGAGCGCCGGCATGCCGATCCGGCCCATCCGCTCCCGGTACACCTCGCCGGGTTCGCCGTCGGCCTCCCAGGGCCCGTAGGCCAGGGAGAGGCCGGGCAGGCCCTGCTCCCGGCGGTGTGCGGCCAGGGCGTCCAGGTAGCTGTTGGCCGCGGCGAAGTTCGCCTGGCCCATGCCGTAGGTGATGCCGGCGGAGGAGGAGAGCAGGACGAACGCCGTCAGGTCGAGGTCCCGGGTCAGCTCGTGCAGCTGCCAGGCGGACTCGGCCTTCGCGGTGAGTACGGTCTCCAGCTGCTTCTGCGTCAGGGCGTCGACCAGTGCGTTGTCGACGGCTCCGGCCGCGTGCACCACGGCGGTCACCGGCTGCGCCGCGGACGCGCCGGCCAGGAGGGCGGCGAGCGCCTCCCGGTCGGCCGGGTCCGTGTCGGCCACGGCGACCTCGGCCCCGAGCGCGGCCAGCTCGGCGCGCAGCGGTTCCACGGCCGCGCCGCCGGTCAGCAGCAGGCGGGCCCCGTACCGGCGTACGAGGTGACGGGCCAGCTCCGCGCCCGCCGGGTGCTCGGCTCCGGTGAGCAGGGTGGTGCCCGTGCCGAGAGCGGCCTCCCCGGTGGCGGCGGGCGGTGCCGCGACGAGACGCGGTACGAGGACCGTACCGGCGTGCAGGGCGAGTTCGGCCTCGCCGCCGCGCAAGGCGGCGGGCAGCAGCCGGGCGGCGGTGTGCGGGGCGTCGTCGGTGTCCAGGAGCACGAACCGGTCGGGGTTCTCGCCCTGGGCGGCGCGGACCAGGCCCCATACGGACGCCTGGCCGGGGTGGGCGGCGGAACCGCCCGCACCGACGGCTCCCCGGGTGACGAGGACGAGCTTCGCGGAGGCGAGTTCCTCGTTCTTCAGCCAGTCCTGCAAGAGGGTCAGGACCGCGCCCGCCGTGCGGCGCGCGGCGTCGGCCGAGGGACCGTCCGCGGTGAGCGCGGCGCAGTCGAACAGCACGGTCGGCGCGTGGTCGGCGCCCGCGACGGCCGCGGCGAGGGAGTCCAGGTCCTCGTGGACGGGCACGCCCGCACCCAGGCCGAAGGTGTCGGCGCCGAGGACGGCTAGGCCGGCCTCGTCCCCGGTGACGGCCGCGGCGGCCGCGGGGGTCCAGTCGAGCCGGTAGAGGGCCTCGCCCCGGCCGCCTCGCGCCTGGTCCAGCTGTTCGGCGGAGACGGGTACGGCGGCCAGCGAGCCGATCGACAGGGCCGGGCGGCCCGCCGTGTCGGTGACGAGGGCGGTGATGCCGTCGTCCGACGCGGTCCGGGTGATGCGGACGCGGGCCTCGGTGAGGCCGGGGACGTACGCCTCGACGCCCGACCAGGAGGACGGCAGGACCTCGTGGGCGCCGAGCGCCCCGGCGACGGCCGCCACCTGGGCGACGGTGTCGAGCAGCGCCGGGTGGATGCCGTAGCGGGCGGCCTCGGTGTGGGCCTGCTCGGGCAGCGACAGCTCGGCGAACACCTCGGAGCCGCGCCGCCAGATCGACTTGATGCCCTGGAACACCGGGCCGAGGGCGAAGCCCCGGTCGAGCAGCTGCGCGTACGCGCCGGAGGTGTCGACCGCGGTCGCACCGACCGGGGGCCACTCGGCGAGCGGTTCGGCCGCGGTGGCGGACGGCTCGGCGGTCAGCACGCCGGAGGCGTTGCGGGTCCAGGGGAGGCCGGCGTCCGCTCCGCGCGAGTAGATGCTCACGGGACGGTCTCCCGTGGCCCCGTCGGCGGGGCCGACGAGCACGCGCAGGGCGGTTCCGCCGTGCTCGGGCAGGACGAGCGGCACTTCGGCGGTCAGTGCGCGCACTCCGGCGCAGCCGATGCGCTCGGCGGCGTGGACGGCCAGTTCGAGCAGTCCGGCGCCCGGGAAGAGCACCGTGCCGAGCAGGTCGTGGTCGGCCAGCCAGGGCTGGGTCTCCAGGGCGAGGCGTCCGGTCAGGGCGAGCCCGTCGGTGTCCGGCAGCGCGATTTCGGCGCCGAGGAGCGGGTGTTCCGCGGAGTCCACGCCGGCGCCGGTGACGTCGCCGGAGGCCGTCTTCGGGTCGCTCCAGTAGCGGCTGCGCTGGAAGGCGTAGGTCGGCAGCTCGGTGCGGCGGGCGCCGGTTCCGGCGAAGTACGCGTTCCAGTCGACGGTCACGCCGACGGTGTACAGCCGGCCCAGGGCCGTGAGCACGGCCTCCGTCTCGGAGCGGTTCTTGCGCAGCGACGCGACCAGGAGGGAGGCCTCGTCCTCTACGGAGTCCTGGGCCATGCCGGTCAGAATGCCGTCGGGGCCGAGCTCGACGAAGCGGGTGACGCCCTCGGCGGTGAGGGTGCGGATGCCGTCGGCGAAGCGCACGGCCTCGCGCACATGGCGCACCCAGTACTCGGCCGAGCCCAGCTCGTCGGCCAGGAGGCCGGTGACGTTGGAGACCACCGGGATGGCCGGGGCGTTGTAGGCCAGGCCCTCGGCGACCGCGCGGAACTCCTCGAGCATCGGCTCCATCAGGGCCGAGTGGAAGGCGTGCGAGACCGTGAGCCGCTTGGTCTTGCGGCCCAGCTCGCCGAAGCGCTCGGCGACCTTGTGGACGGCGTCCTCGGTACCGGATATGACCAGGGAGGCCGGGCCGTTGATCGCGGCGATGTCGACGCCCTCGACCAGCAGCGGCAGCACCTCGTCTTCAGTCGCCTGGACGGCCACCATGGCGCCGCCCTCGGGCAGCGCGTTCAGCAGCCGTCCACGAGCAGCTACCAGCTTGGCGGCATCGGCCAGCGACAGCACACCGGAAACGTGCGCGGCAGCCAGCTCACCGATGGAGTGACCCGCGAGGAAGTCCGGGCGCACACCCCACGACTCGTAGAGGCGGTAAAGGGCCACCTCGACCGCGAACAAACCGGTCTGCGTGTACGCGGTCCGGCTCAGCAGACCCGCGTCCTCACCCCAGACCACATCCTTCAGCGGAATCTCCAGGTGCCCGTCCAACTCAGCGACCACCGCATCGAACGCGGACGCGAAAGCCGGGAAGGCCCCGTACAGCTCACGGCCCATGCCCAGACGCTGCGCACCCTGACCCGTGAACAGGAAGGCCGTCAGTCCGCGGGCCGTCTCGCCGCTGACCACGTGGGACGCGGACGTGCCAAGGGTGAGCGCGGACAGGCCGGCGAGAAGCTCGTCTCGGTCGGAGCCGACCACCACCGCACGGTGGTCCAGCGCCGCCCGGCCGCTCGCCAGCGAGAACGCCACGTCCACGGGACGCAGTTCCGGCCGCTCCCCGACATGGGCCAGCAGCCGGTCGGCCTGGGCCGTCAGCGCCTGCGCGCTCTTGCCCGAGACCGCCCACACCGTGACCGGCGCGTTCTCCCCGGCCGGCGGGCCGGCCTGCTCGGCCACCGCTTCCTCGGTCACGGCTTCTTCGACGATGACGTGCGCGTTGGTGCCGCTGAAGCCGAACGCGGACACGGCGGCACGGCGCGGACGACCGTTCCCGGCCCACTCGCGGGCCTCGGTCAGCAGCTTGACGTTGCCCGCGCTCCAGTCGACCTCGGGGGTCGGCTCGTCCACGTGCAGGGTCTTCGGGAGCACGCCGTGGCGGATCGCCTCGACCATCTTGATGACACCGCCGATACCGGCGGCCGCCTGCGTGTGGCCGATGTTGGACTTGAGCGAGCCCAGCCACAGCGGCCGGTCCTCGGGCCGGTCCTGGCCGTACGTCGCCAGCAGCGCCTGCGCCTCGATCGGGTCACCGAGCGTGGTGCCCGTACCGTGCGCCTCCACGACGTCGACATCGGCCGAGGCCAGACCCGCGTTGGCCAGCGCCTGCCGGATGACCCGCTGCTGGGAGGGGCCGTTCGGCGCGGTCAGACCGTTGGACGCACCGTCCTGGTTGACCGCACTGCCGCTGATGACGGCGAGCACCGGGTGCCCGTTCTTGCGCGCCTCGGAGAGCCGCTCCAGGAGCAGCACACCGGCGCCCTCGCCCCAGCCGGTGCCGTCGGTGGAGGCGGCGAAGGACTTGCAGCGGCCGTCGGGGGCGAGCCCCTGCTCCTGGCTGAAGGCGACGAAGGAACCGGGCGTGGCCATGACGGTGACGCCACCGACCAGTGCCATCGAGCACTCGCCGGACTTCAGCGCCTGTCCGGCGAGGTGCAGGGCCACGAGCGAGGACGAGCAGGCCGTGTCGACGCTGACCGCGGGGCCTTCGAGACCGAGGACGTACGAGACGCGGCCCGAGACGACGCTGGAGATGGCGCCGGTGCCCATGTCCGGGGAGTAGTCGTCGTAGATGACGCCGGCGAAGACACCGGTCGAGCTGCCCTTGAGGGACAGCGGGTCGATGCCCGCGCGCTCCAGGGCCTCCCATGCCGTCTCCAGCATGAGCCTCTGCTGCGGGTCGGTGCCGGTGGCTTCGCGGGGGCTCATCCGGAAGAACTCGGGGTCGAACTCGGCCGCGTCGTAGAGGAAGCCGCCCCGGCGGGTGTAGCTCTTGCCGGGCTTTCCGGGCTCGGGGTCGTACAGCGAGTCGACGTCCCAGCCGCGGTCGGCCGGGAAGTCGCCGACCGCGTCGACGCCGCCCGCGACGAGCTGCCACAGCTCCTCGGGGGTGCTCACACCGCCCGGGTAGCGGCAGGCCATGCCGACGATCGCGAGCGGCTCGTCGTACCTGCCGGTGGCCGCCGCCGTCTCGCGGACCGGGCCGGTGGCCCCCGACAGCTCCGCGGCCAGGTGCTCGGCGAGCGTCTCGGGCGTCGGGTAGTCGAAGATCAGGGTCGCGGGCAGCCGGATGCCGAGGGCGGCGCTCAGCTGCGTACGGAACTCCATGGCCGTCGGCGAGTCGAAGCCCAGTTCCTGGAAGGCGCGGTCCGGCTCGACCGCGCCGGCCGAGGCGTGCCCGAGTACGGCGGCGGTCATCTCGCGGACGAGGCGCAGCAGGGCCCGGGTGCGCTCGGCGTCGCTCGCTCCGGCGAACTGCCGGGTGAGGTCGTCGGCGGTGGCGGCCACCTGGGCGGCGGCCTCGGGGGCCTGGTGGACGAAGGAGTGGGCGGTGGTGTCCAGCCAGTACCGCTCGTGCTGGAAGGCGTATGTCGGCAGGTCGGTGCGCTGGGCGCCGGTGCCGGCGAAGTACGCGGACCAGTCGACGGACGCTCCCGTGGTGTGGAGCCGGCCGAGGGCGGTCAGCACCGCCTCCGTCTCCGAACGGTTCTTGCGAACGGTCGGGATCAGGGCCGCGCCCTCGTCCTCGACGGAGTCCTGGGCCATGCCGGTCAGCACACCGTCGGGACCCAGCTCGACGAAGCGGGTGACGCCCTGGGCGGTGAGGGTGCGGATGCCGTCGGCGAAGCGCACGGCCTCGCGGACGTGGCGCACCCAGTACTCGGGCGTGCCCAGCTCGTCGGCCAGGAGGCCCGTGACGTTGGAGACCACCGGGATGGCGGCCGTGCCGTACGTGAGGGTCTGCGCGACCGCGCGGAACTCCTCGAGCATCGGCTCCATCAGAGCCGAGTGGAAGGCGTGCGAAACGGTCAGGCGCTTGGTCTTGCGGCCCAGACCCTCGAAGTGGTTCTGGATCCCGGCGACCGCGTCCTCGGTGCCCGAGAGCACCAGCGCCGAAGGCCCGTTGATCGCGGCGATGTCGACGCCCTCGACCAGCAGCGGCAGCACCTCGTCTTCAGTCGCCTGGACGGCCACCATGGCACCGCCCTCGGGCAGCGCGTTCATCAGCCGCCCACGAGCAGCCACCAGCTTGGCCGCATCGGCCAGCGACAGAACCCCCGCGACATGCGCGGCAGCCAGCTCACCGATGGAATGACCCGCCAGGAAGTCCGGACGCACACCCCAGGACTCGTAGAGGCGGTAAAGAGCCACCTCGACGGCGAACAAACCGGTCTGCGTGTACGCGGTCCGGTTCAGCAGACCCGCGTCCTCACCCCAGACCACATCCTTCAGCGGGATCTCCAGGTGCCCGTCCAGCTCCGCGGCCACCGCATCGAACGCGGAGGCAAAAGCCGGGAAGGCCCCGTACAGCTCACGGCCCATGCCCGGACGCTGCGCACCCTGACCCGTGAACAAGAAGGCGGTACGTCCCTTGACGCGTCCCGCACCACGCACGACACCCGCCGCGCTACGGCCCTCGGCCAGCGCCGACAGACCCGCGACCAGCTCCTCGCGGTCCGCACCCACCACCACCGCACGGTGCTCCAGTGCCGCCCGGCCGCTCGCCAGCGAGAACGCCACGTCCACGGGGCGCAGTTCGGGCCGTGCCTGCGCGTACGACAGCAGCCGTCCGGCCTGCGCGGTCAGAGCCTGCGCCGTCTTGCCCGACACCGTCCACAGCGTGGCCGGAGACCTCTCCCCGGCCGGTGCGACCGCCTCCTCGGCGGCCTCCTCGGCGGCTTCGTCTGCGGCCTGCTCCACGATCACGTGGGCGTTGGTCCCGCTGAGGCCGAACGACGAGATGCCCGCGCGGCGGATCCCGCCGTGGTCCGGCCACTCGCGGGCCTCGGTCAGCAGCCGGACGTTGCCCGCGCTCCAGTCCACCGCGGGGGTCGGCTCGTCCACGTGCAGGGTCTTCGGCAGCACGCCGTGCCGCATCGCCTCGACCATCTTGATGACACCGCCGACGCCGGCGGCCGCCTGCGTGTGGCCGATGTTGGACTTGAGCGAGCCCAGCCACAGCGGCCGGTCCTCGGGCCGGTCCTGGCCGTACGTCGCCAGCAGCGCGTCCGCCTCGATCGGGTCGCCCAGCTTCGTACCCGTGCCGTGCGCCTCGACGACGTCGACATCGGCCGAGGCCAGACCCGCGTTGGCCAGCGCCTGCCGGATCACCCGGCGCTGCGAAGGACCGTTCGGGGCGGTCAGACCGTTGGACGCACCGTCCTGGTTGACCGCGCTGCCGCGGACCACCGCGAGCACGGGGTGCCCGTTCTTGCGCGCGTCGGACAGCCGCTCCAGCAGGAGCACCCCGACGCCCTCGGAGCAGCCGGTGCCGTCGGTGGCGGCGGCGAAGGACTTGCAGCGCCCGTCGGCGGCGAGGCCGCGCTGGGTGCTGAAGTAGATGAACATCTCCGGGGACGACATCACGGTGACGCCACCCGCGAGCGCGAGCGAGGACTCGCCCGAGCGCAGCGACTGCACGGCCAGGTGCAGGGCCACGAGCGAGGAGGAGCAGGCGGTGTCGACGGAGAGCGCCGGTCCCTGGAGGCCCAGCGTGTAGGCGACGCGGCCGGAGACGAGGCTGCCGCCGCTGGTGGCACCGGCCTCCACGCCCAGGCCGTAGTCGTGGTACATCAGGCCGGCGAACACGCCGGTCTGGCTGCCCTTGAGCGAGTTCGGCGCGATGCCGGCGCTCTCGAGGGCTTCCCAGCTCGCCTCCAGCAGCAGTCGCTGCTGCGGGTCCATGAGCAGGGCCTCGTTCGGGCTGATGCCGAACAGGCCCGGGTCGAAGTCGCCCGCACCCGTGAGGAAGCCGCCCTCGCGGACGTAGGACGTGCCCGGAGCTCCCGGCTCCGGGTCGTAGACGTCTTCGAGGTCCCAGCCGCGGTCGGCGGGGAACTCGGTGATCGCGTCGGTGCCCTCCGCGACCAGGCGCCACAGCTCCTCCGGGGAGGACACGCCTCCCGGATACCGGCAGCTCATCGACACGATCGCGATGGGCTCGTCGCTCACCTGGGTGCGCTCGGCCTCGGCCAGCCGTCGGCGGGCTTCCCGCAGATCAGCGGTAGCGCGCCTGAGGTATCCGAGAAGCTTCTCCTCGTTGCTCACGGACAGCGGTCCCCTAACTCAGGTTGCTGGTGGTTGCGGACAGTTCTGCGGCCGGGGCGTCCTCGTCGAGGCGTCCGGTGAACTCCGGGAACTGGGCGATGGCTTCCGCGTCGGTGAGCGGCGCGCGCTGCGGGCCGCGGAACACGGTGATGAGTGCCGACAGCGACATCATCTTGCTGGCCGGGCTCTTGAGCGTGGCCACCTCGAAGGCCAGGCCGGCGATCAGCGGCGTGACGGTCGCCACCTGGGCGAAGCGGGCGACCAGCTTGCGCTGGGCGTTGCCGCCCTTGAGCTTGATGTTGGTCTTGACCCCGGGGAACCAGCGGTCGCTGCTGATCGCCGTCATCCAGGGGCCGTCGGCCAGCTTCGCGATGTCGGCCTGGACGCGTCGGGACAGGCCCGGCTTCAGACCGTACGTCTTGAGCTGCGTGCGCAGCGCGAGGGCACCGAAGGCCGCGAGCGACATGCCGGTGGCGTAGTTGGGGCTGAGCACCGTCGCCGAGTCTCCGATGGCGATGAAGTTCTCCGGCACCGGGAGCTTCTCCCAGTGGCGGCGGCGGTCCGCGAGGCCGCGCGCGCCGCGGATCTCTCCGACCGGCGTGGCCGTGGCCATCAGGCGGGCGACCATGGGGTGGCGGACATTGCGGGCGAACTCGTTGAAGCCCTCTTCGCCCGTGGGCGGCTGACCGCCCCTGTGGCCGATGAGCGGGATGATCCAGCGGCCGTTCTCCAGCGGCATCAGGCCGGCGCCGCCGCCCGGCCCGTCCTCGTGGGCCTTGGCCTGGATGAGCATGGCCGGGATGCCTTCGCGGGCCCACTCGGGTGCCTCGTACACGCGGCTCGCGTAGGCGAGTCCGGCATCGAGGTGCTCCTCCTCGACCTGCGGCAGGCCGAGTTCGACGAGCCATTCGGGGGCCTTGGAGCGGCTGCCGGTGGCGTCCACGACGAAGTCCGCGGAGATCGTGTACTCCGGCTCCGTGCCGGCCTGGACGCGGGCTCCGGTCACCTTCTGGGCGTTGCCGACCAGGCCGATCACCTTGGTGCCCTGCAGGACGGTGATGACGTCGTCGCGCAGCGCCTGGAGGCGCACCGTGTAGTCGATCAGGCTGCGGGTGCAGCTGATGAGGTACGCGTCGTGGTCGAAGCGCGTGTACCAGCCGTCCGCGGACAGGGTCAGGATGTCCTTGGCCATGCGCAGCTTGTGGGCTCCGGCCGCGTACAGCAGGTCGGTCGTGCCCGGGAGCAGCTGGTCGAGGGCGTCGGCGCCGCCGCCCATGAACATGTGCGACTGGTGGGCCTGCGGGATGCCGCGGCGGGGCCGCGGGCCGTCGGGGTAGACGTCGTAGTCGACGACGGTCACGCGGTCCACATGACGCGAGAGGGCCACGGCGGAGAGCAGGCCGGAGAGGCCGCCGCCCAGGACGAGGGCGTGGGTCATCGGGTCACCTCCGGCAGGGCGGCACGGCGCTGGGCTTCCTTCTCGAGGGCGGCGAAGGTGAACTGCACGTCCGTGCGGTAACGCTTGGCGAAGAGGGGGAAGATCGGCGCGAAGCCGCCGTAGATCTCGGAGGTGCGGCTGACGGTGACCTTTCCGTCCCCGGCCGGCCGGTACTCGTTGATGATCAGCATGTGGCCGAACGGCATGGGCGACCGGGTCGTGAACGAGCGCTCTTCCTCGATCTTGACGATCTTGAAGTGGCTGGGGCGGCCGGGCGTGATGCGGTTGACGGTCCAGCCACCGCCGCCGACCTCGAACGCCCCGTCGAAGCCGCAGCTGGTGAAGTGCGGGTCCCAGGTGGCCCAGGCCGCCACGTCGGTCATCGTCTTCCAGACCGACGACACGTCACCGTCGATTGTTACCGAGTCGCTCAATTTGTAGACCATACGGAATCCTCTGGGCCTCATTCTCTTCGCAGGGCACGGGGACGCCAGTGTCCTGGTTTCCGGGATTTGCAGCGGAGCCGATGTCATTCAAGTCCGAACCGCATTGTTCTCGCCAGGAAACAGACCCCCTAACAGGCTGTCCGGCACCCCTAAAAGGCCTGCTCAAGGCTTTAGCGGATCTCAAGCGACGGCGAGATCGCGCCAAAGCGGTCCTGTCCGGTTCCGCCACCCCTAATTCACAGGGGGCGGCCCGATTAGGGGTCGGACAACGGGAATGCGGCGACCTGACGACGGTACAAAGTGCAAAGGAGCCTCAGGCTCCGCCGACCAACCGATCGTCAAGGAGGACCCGATGGGCCGTGTAGCGGGAAAGGTTGTCGCAATCACCGGCGCGGCGCGAGGGCAGGGCCGCAGCCATGCCGTGCGGCTCGCCGAAGAGGGCGCGGACATCATCGCCATCGACATCTGTGAGGACCTCGAGGTCGCCGAGTACCCGCTCGGCACCGAGGAGGAGCTCCAGGAGACCGCCCGCCTGGTCGAGAAGGCCGGCCGGCGCGTCGTCACCAAGAAGGTCGACGTCCGCGACCGGGCTGCGCTCTCGCAGGCCATTGACGAGGGCGTGGCCGAACTCGGCCGGCTGGACGTCGTGGTGACCAGCGCCGGTGTCGCGGCGATCGGCGCCGACCGTCCGCTGAGCGTGTGGGCCGACACCGTGGACGTGAACCTCATCGGTTCGCTCAACACGGTCCACGCGGCGCTGCCGCACCTGGGCGAAGGATCGTCGATCATCCTGATCGGCTCGGCCGCCGCCTACCTGGCCTCGCCGGGCTTCGACGAGCACATGGGCCCGGGCGGCATCGCCTACCCGTTCGCCAAGCAGGTGCTGAGCCAGTACGTCAACTGGTTCGCCCCGATCCTGGCGCCGACCAACCGGCGGATCAACCTGATCCACCCGACCAACGTGAACACCCCGATGCTGCACAACGAGCGCATCTACAAGACCTTCCGCCCGGACCTGGAGAACCCGACGCGCGAGGACGCGGAGCAGGTCTTCCCCGGTTTCCTCGGCCTGCCGGCTCCGTACGTCGAGCCGATCGACGTGTCGCACGCGGTGACCTACCTGGCCTCCGACGAGTCGCGGTTCGTCACCGGCAGCCAGCTGAAGGTTGACGGCGGAACCGCCGTCAAGCACGGCAAGTAGGGCACGGGGCGCCCCTGTTGGCGCCTCGTCGGCGTGTTGCCACGCTCCATCAGCGTCATGTACATTCGTTTATGACGTAAGTACGTACAGATTCTTGGGGGCACCTTTCCTCGGACCGACAGGTGTGAGCTTCGGAGTCCGAGCAGAACGTCACCGCCGACCCAGGGGCCTGGGCGTTGACCAGTTTTCCCAGGCCCTTGATGTGCCCGGTCACCACGCAAACCCCCCGTTGTGGCGACCGGTCATGGGCGGAGCCCCGCCAACCACACAGGCGGCGGGGCTCCGGCCCTCCCCATCCCCCCTCCTTCAACGGACGGAGTCCGCATGAATAAGCGCGTCATCGCGGTGACGGTGCTCATCTTTGCCATGTTCATGGACCTGGTTGACTCGACCATCGTGAACACGGCTCTCCCTGCGATCCAGGAGAGCCTCGGCGCCACCGCAGCACAGCTGGAATGGACCATCGGCGGCTACATGCTGGCCTTCGCCGGCACCCTGATCACCGGTGGCCGCGTCGGCGACATCTACGGCCGCAAGACCATCTTCGTCCTCGGCATCGCCGGCTTCACCGCCGCCTCGCTGATGGCGTCGTTGGCCGACACCCCGACCGTGCTCGTCCTCGCCCGTGTCATCCAGGGCGCCTTCGCCGGCCTGATGGTCCCGCAGGTGCTCTCGACCGTGCAGGTCCTCTTCAAGCCCGAGGAGCGCGGCCCGATCTACGGCATCATCGGCCTGGTCACCGCGCTCGGCTCGGTCGCCGGCCTGGTCCTCGGCGGATGGCTCATCACGGCCGACGCCTTCGGCGCCGACTGGCGCAGCATCTTCCTCGTCAACCTGCCGATCGGCGCCGTCCTGATCGTCGCCGCCCTGATCGTGGTTCCGAACACCAAGTCGGAGCGTCCGCTCAAGCTCGACCTGCTCGGCGTGGTGCTGGCTTCCGGCACCGTCTTCCTGCTGACCTTCGCGCTGTTCGACGGCCGCCACGAGGACTGGGCCTGGTGGATCTGGACGATGCTGGCAGCGGCCCCGGTCACCGGTCTGCTGTTCGTCCTGCACCAGAAGAAGAAGCTGGCCCGCGACGGCTCGCCGCTGATCCCGCTGTACCTCTTCTCCAACCACGGCTTCCGCTCCGGCATCATCGTCCAGGTCATCTCCTGGGCGGCCACCGGCACGTACATGCTGATCGTCGGCTACTACCTCCAGGCGGCGCTGGGCTTCTCCGCCCTCGCCACCGGTGTCACGCTGACCTCGATGACCGCGGGCGCCATCCTCACGACGCCGATCCTGACCCCGCTCGCCAAGTTCGGGCGCGGCCTGATCCTGGTCGGCGGCCTGGTACAGGCCGTCAGCTTCCTGTGGATCCGCTACGAGATCGTCAACCAGGGCGCCGAGCTCAGCGGCTGGGACCTGGCCCTGCCGCTGGCCCTCTCCGGCCTCGGCATGACCTTGCTCTTCCCGACCCTGCACAACATCACGCTGGCCACGGTCGACCCGGAGAACGCGGGTGCCGCTTCCGGTACGTTCACCACGTTCCAGCAGGTCGGCTACGTGCTCGGCATCGCCCTGGTCGGTGTCGTCTTCTTCGACATCGCCGGTGCCAACCCCACCCCGGAGACCCTCCGGGACGCGGTCGAGGTCGGCCTGTGGATCTCCGTGGGCTCCTTCACCCTCGCGGGCATCTCCAGCCTGCTGATGCCGAAGGCCTCGGCCATGCCGCAGGCCGCCCCGGACGCCCGGGGTGAGCAGCTCGTCCACCACTGAGCCGCTCTCCTGCCGGCATCCGCGGCAGGCACCGGGCAACGCGCCCGACGCAGCGCATGGCGGGGCCCCCGCACCGATTCGGTGCGGGGGCCCCGCCATGTCGTGTTCCGCCCGTCATAGGGGGCCGGTAAGGGTGTCCGCACGGGTGGGTGGCTGAAAGCGTAGCCAGTGGCTCACCTGTGCGAGCCGGGCCATCTCTACCGAAGAGGAGCATGACGTGGCGGATCTGACCGGCAAGACGGCGCTGGTGACGGGAGCCTCCCGCGGGATCGGACGGGCCGTGGCCGAGCGGCTCGGCAGCTCCGGCGCCCTGGTGGCCGTCCACTACGGCCGCCAGGAGACGGCCGCCAAGGAGACGGTCGCCGCCATCGAGGCCGCCGGCGGCAAGGCGTTCACGATCCAGGCGGAGTTCGGCGTGGACGCGGACGCCCTCGACAAGCTGTTCACCGGCCTCGAGGCCGGCCTCGACGGCCGGCCGCTCGACATCCTGGTCAACAACGCGGGCATCGCGAACGGCCCGCTGGGCTCCCTCGAGCTGGTCACCGAGGAGCTCTTCGACAAGATCTTCACGATCAACGCGAAGACGCCCCTGTTCGTGAGCCAGCGCGCGCTGAAGCTGATGCGCGACGGCGGCCGTATCATCAACATCTCCTCGCCCTCGACGCGCATCGCCAGCACCGACCTGGCGTACTCGATGACCAAGGGCGCGGTGGACGTGCTCAGCCGCACCCTCGCCTACTCCGTCGGCTCGCGCGGCATCACCGTCAACTCGGTGGCGGCGGGCATCACGGAGACCGACATCACCTCGTGGCTGAAGGGCAACGAGCCGGTCCGCGCCGCGCTCTCCTCGCTGACGACGCTCGGCCGCATCGGCCAGCCGTCCGACATCGCCGCCGCGGTCGCCTTCCTCGCCTCCGACGACGGCGCGTGGGTCACCGGCCACGTCCTCGACGCGACGGGCGGGTTCTTCCTCGGCCCGGCGATGCACTGACGCTGCCGGACCCCGGCCGGGCCGCTACTTCTCCAGACGCAGCAGCCCGGCCTCGATCATCTTGCGGGACCACACGGTCATGGCCGTCTTGACCTTGGTGGTGTCGGTCTCCCAGACCTCGGCGAGGGAGTCCGCGGCCAGTTCCAGGAATCCGTCGTTGTGGCGCAGTGCGACCCACATCGCGGCACCGACCGGGCTGCACCGGAATCCGGATTCGTCGCCCTTGGAGCGCAGATCCATCTGGCCGTTCACCAGGGCCGTGCTGGTCACTCCGTCACCCGGCAGAATCCGCATGATGCTCTCCTCGTTTTCAAGTCGCCCTCAAGTGCCATAAGCATCGCGGCCCGCGGCAGGGCACACCATGGGGATATCCCCCTGCCCCCGGCTGCTGCTGGCAACAGCCGGGCCCGCGGGCGATCCCCTCCCGTCGACAAGGATGTGCCGTCATGAAAACGGACGAGCTCGACTCGACCGCCTCGGATGAAATCGCGCAGCACTCCGAGGACAACGAAATCGTGGAATCCGAACTGCTCGTCGAAGAGGTCTCGATCGACGGCATGTGCGGCGTCTACTAGGCCCGTCGTGACCAACGTCTTCGACCCCGGCCTCCCCTACCGCCTCAGCCCGAGCGTGTCCCTGCGCCCGGAGCCGTTCGGCGCCCTCGCCTACGACTTCCGCACCCGGCGGCTGTCGTTCCTGAAGACACCTGCGCTGGTGGGCACCGTGCGCAGACTGGCGGATCTGCCGGACGCGCTCGCCGCGCTCACGGCCGCCGGGGTGCCGGCCGACCACCACGCCCAGTACTGCCAGGCGCTGGCCGGACTGCTGACCGCGGGGACGATCGAGCCCCGCGAGAGTGAGGTACGCGCATGAAACTCGTCGACCACTTCGAGCAGGGGCTGGACGCTCCCATCTGCCTCACCTGGGAGCTCACCTACGCCTGCAACCTCTCCTGCGTGCACTGCCTGTCCTCGTCCGGCCGCCGCGACCCGCGCGAGCTGACGACCGACGAGTGCAAGGCCGTGATCGACGAGCTCCAGCGGATGCAGGTGTTCTACGTCAACATCGGGGGCGGCGAGCCGACGGTGCGCCCGGACTTCTGGGAGCTCGTCGAGTACGCCGTCGCCCACCAGGTGGGCGTCAAGTTCTCCACGAACGGCCTGCGCATCACCCCGGAGCGGGCCCGCTGGCTGGCCGCCACCGACTACGTCGACGTGCAGATATCCCTGGACGGCGCCAGCGCCGAGGTCAACGACGCCGTGCGCGGCGAGGGTTCGTACGACATGGCGGTGACCGCGATGCGCAACCTGCGCGACGCGGGCTTCCGCGATTTCAAGATCAGTGTGGCCGTGACCCGGCACAACGTCCCGCAGCTCGACGAGTTCGCCGCGCTGGCCGCGCAGTACGGCGCGCAGCTGCGGATCACCCGGCTGCGGCCCTCCGGGCGCGGCGCCGACGTCTGGCACGACCTGCACCCGACCGCCGACCAGCAGATGGTGCTCTACCAGTGGCTGCTGGCCAACGGCGAGAAGGTGCTGACGGGGGACTCCTTCTTCCACCTGAACGCGCTGGGCTCCACCCCGCTGCCGGGCCTGAACCTGTGCGGCGCGGGCCGGGTGGTCTGCCTGATCGACCCGGTCGGCGACGTGTACGCCTGCCCGTTCGCCATCCACGACGAGTTCCTGGCCGGCAACGTCCGCGACGCCGGCGGCTTCGCCTCGGTGTGGCGCGGTTCCGAGCTGTTCGCGCGGCTGCGCAGTCCGCAGCCGGCCGGGGCCTGCTCCTCGTGCTCCGCCTTCGACTCCTGCCGCGGGGGCTGCCCGGCGGCCAAGTTCTTCACCGGGCTGCCGCTGGACGGCCCGGATCCGGAGTGCGTGCAGGGCCATGGCGAGCGTGCCCTCGAGCTGGTCGGCGCGAAGGCCCGGCCCCGCCCCGACAAGGACCACTCGCACCGCACCCGGCGTCCGAAGTCCGCCGCGGTGCCGGTGTCGATCGGCTGGGGGCCGCCCGCCGAATCCCCGGCCCCGGTCGCCCGGCCCTGCGACACCAGCCCGCTCGCCGGGTTCCGGCTGTGAGCCTGCTGACCGGCCCCGTCGTACTGGCCGGCCGCAGCGCGCAGAGCCGTGTCGTCTTCGGTCCGCACGAGACGAACCTGGGTACCGCCCGTGCCCTGTCCGAGCGGCACGTCGCCTACTACGAGCGGCGGGCCGCGGGCGGCGCGGGCATGATCGTCACCGAGACCGCGAGCGTCCTCGCCTCCGACTGGCCCTACGAGCGCGCCCCGCTGGCCACCGCGTGCGGCCCCGGCTGGGCGGCGACGGCCGCCGCCTGCCACCCGTACGGTGCGCTGGTCCTGGCCGGGCTCGGACACAGCGGCTCGCAGGGCTCCTCCGCGTACTCCCAGGAGCCGCTGTGGGCGCCCTCGCGGGTGCCGGACGTGGTCAGCCGCGAGATGCCGATGGAGATGGAGCAGGCCGAGATCGACTCCGTCGTCGCCGGGTTCGCGGCCGCCGCGGAACTGGCCGCCGCCTCCGGTCTGGACGGTGTGGAGGTCAACGCCGGACAGCACGCGCTGCTGCGGCAGTTCCTGTCGGGTCTGACCAACCAGCGGGAGGACGCGTACGGCACCGACCGGGCGGCCCTGCTGCTGGAGGTGCTGGCCGTCGTGCGCGAGCGGATCGGCCACGAGCGCGTCCTCGCGCTGCGGCTGAGCTGCGACGAGCTGGCGCCCTGGGCCGGAATCACGCCCGAGGCCGGTGCGGAGCTCGCCCGGCGGCTCGCCCCGGAGGTGGACCTGCTGGTGGTGGTGAGGGGTTCGGCGATGGGCACGGCGGCGACCCGCCCCGACGCGCACACCGCTCCCGGCTTCAACACGGAGCTGTGCCGGTCCGTCCGCGATGCCGTCGAGGGGCACTGCGCGGTGGTCCTGCAGGGTTCGGTCGTCGATGCGGAACCGGCCCGCCGGGCCCTGTCGGACGGCGTCGCCGACCTGGTCGAGATGACCCGGGCGCAGATCGCCGACCCGGAGTTCGTCCGCAAGCTGGCCGCCGGACACGCCGACCGGATCCGCCCCTGCACCCTGGGCAACCAGCGCTGCCAGGTGCGCGACAACCGCAACCCGGTGGTCTCGTGCATCGCGGAGCCGCGCAGCGGCCACGAGACCCTGGACCGGCCGGTCGAGGCCGCCGACGGCGCTGCCGCCCGCGGCGGCCGGCCGGTGCTGGTGGTCGGCGGCGGCCCCGCCGGGCTCGAGGCGGCCCGCGTGCTGGCGCTGCGCGGCCACCCGGTGCGTCTCGTCGAGGCGGCCGAACGCCTCGGCGGGACCCTGCACCTGGCGGCCAGGATCCCGGGGCGGGAACGGCTGGCGCGGCTCGCGCACTGGCTGACGGCCGAGGTGGAACGGCTGGGCGTCACCGTCGAGACCGGTACACGGCCCTCCGCGGCCGAGCTGGAGGCCGCCGCCGGCGGTCTGGTCCTGGCCACCGGTTCGGTGCCCGGCCCGCGCGACTACGCGGTGCACGAGGGCGCAACGGTCCTCGACGTCGCCGACGTCCTCGGCGCGCCGGAGCCGGCCGCCGCCCTGCCCGAGGGTCCGGTCGCGGTGTACGACACGGTGGGCGACGCGGTCGCCGTCGGCGTCACGGAGCTGCTCGCCGCGGCCGGCCGCACCGTCACCGTCATCACGCGCGACCAGGTGGTGGGCACCCAGCTGGCCGTCACCGGCGACCTCGCACCGGCCAACTCCCGCCTCCAGCAGGCCGGCGTGGTCCAGGCCCGGCGCAGCGTGCTGCGCGAGGTCCACCCGGACCACGTGGTGGTCACGGACGCGCTGACCGGCGTACGGACCGAGATGCCGTGCGCGGCGCTCGTGCACTGCGGCCACCGGCTGCCGGACCCGGCCGCCCCGCCGGCGGGCGCGGTGCCCGCGGGGGACCGGGTGGCCCCCCGCACCGTGTACGAGGCGGTGCTCGAGGGCCGGCGCGCCGCGCTCGCCGTGTCGGGCGCCGACGCCGCGACCGTGCTGCCCGCCGTACCCTTCCGCGAGTTCCAGGTGGTGTCATGAGCAGTAATCCCGGGCGGCTGCGCCATCTGCTGAGCCCCCTGCGGATCGGCCCGCTCACCGTCGCCAACCGCGTGGTGTTCTCGGCCCATCTGACGAACTACGCCGAGGACGGGCTGCCGAGCGAGCAGCACGCCGCGTACTACGCGGCCCGCGCCGCCGGCGGGGCCGGGCTGATCATCACCGAGGAGCACTCGACCCACCCGACGGACTGGCCGTACGAGAAGCTCATCCACGGGTTCCGGCCCGCGGTCGTCCCCGGCTACCGGCGCATCACCGAGGCGGTGCACGCCCATGGCGTGCCGATCATCGCGCAGCTCAACCACAACGGCGGGCAGGCCTCGGGCATGTACTCGCGGCTGCCGGTGTGGGCGCCCTCCCCGGTGCCCGACCCGCTCTTCCGCGAGGTGCCCAAGGCCGTCGACGCACACGAGATCGCCGAGATCGTGGCGGGCTACGGCACGGTCGCCGGGCACTGCGCCGAAGGCGGGTTCGACGGGGTGGAGCTGCAGTGCTCGCACTCCTCCATCGTCCGCGGGTTCCTCTCCCCCGCCACCAACCACCGCACGGACGCGTACGGCGGCTCCCTCGCGAACCGCGCCCGGATCCTGCTGGAGATCATCGACGCGGTACGGGAGGCCATCGGCCCCGACCGGGCGCTGGGCGTCCGGCTCTGCGGCGACGAGCTGATCGAGGGCGGCACCACCATCGACGAGGCCGTCGAGGTCGCCCGGATGGTCGAGGCGACGGGCAAGGCCGACTACATCAACACCTCGATCGGCGTGGCCACCTCCACGCTGTACATGATCGAGGCCTCGATGGCGATCCCGGCCGGATACGCCCTGTTCATCTCGAACGCCATCCGGCGCGCGGTGGACCTGCCGGTCATCGGCGTCGGCCGGATCAAGGACCCCGTCCAGGCCGAACGTGCGCTGGCCGAGGGCCACTGCGACCTCGTCGGCGTCGTACGCGGCCAGATCGCCGACCCGGACTTCCTGGCCAAGGCCCGCGCGGGCGAGACCTCCGCGATCCGCACCTGCCTCTCCTGCAATCAGGAGTGCGTCGGGCGCATGGGCCTGAACCGCTGGCTGGGCTGCATCGAGAACCCGCGGGCAGGCCGGGAGGCCGTGCCGCTGCCCGTGCCCGTCCCCGGGCGCCGGCCGCAGAAGGTGCTGGTCGTCGGCGGCGGCCCGGGCGGACTCCAGGCGGCGGCCACGGCCGCGGAACGCGGTCACGACGTGACCCTGCTGGAGCGCGGCAGCGCGACCGGCGGCCAGGTCGCGGTGGCCGCGACCGTACCGTCCCGCGCCGAATTCCTGGACGTCGTGCGCAATCTCGCCGCCGAGTGCAGGCGCCGCGGGGTGACGATCCGGACCGGCGCGGAAGCGACGGCCGCCTCGCTGCGCGCCGAGGCACCCGACGCCGTGGTCCTGGCCACCGGGGCGCGCCCCGCGCCGCCCTGGTGGTCCGGCGCTCTGGAGCGCGTCGTGGACGTCCGCGACGTGCTGGAGGGCCGGGCCGCCCCGTCCGGCGAGGTCGTGATCGTCGACGACCTCGGCTTCCACCAGGCCACCTCGGTGGCCGAGCTGCTGGCCGACCGCGGCTGCCGCGTCACCGTCATCACCTCCGCGATGGTGGTCGGGCAGGACCTCGGCATCACCCTCGACATGGAAACCTTCCAGGTCCGCGCGCACGCCAAGGGCATCGGCCAGCAGACGGACCGGGTCGTCGTGGGCGCGGCGGCCGAACCGACGGGCGGCGGCGTGGAGTTGCAGGTCCTCACCCACACCACGGGCGCCACCGGGCAGATGCGCGCCGACTGGGTGGTGTGCGCCACGCACCAGACACCGGAGGACTCCTTGTGGCACGAGCTGAAGGACGCTCCGTTCGCCGTGCACCGCGTGGGTGACTGCGTCGCCCCGCGCCGTGCGCACGCGGCGGTCATCGAGGGCCACCGCGTGGCGGTGGCGCTGTGAGCCGGCCGGTGGTGGACGGCGGCGCCGTCGCGGTGGTCGTCGTACGCGGCGGCCGGCTGCCGGTCGGCAGCGACGAAGCCGTCGCCGAGGCGGGCGGTGCGGCCCTGCTCGTCGGCGACGGCACCGCGCGCGCCTGCGCCGTGCTGACGTCCGCCGAACGCGTCTGGCTGGCCGAGGACGCCCGTACGGCACCCGGCGCGCTCGCCGCCGCCCTGGCGCCCCTGCTGGCGGACGTGCCCGTCGTGGTGCTGCCCGCGTCGCCGGACGGCCGCGACCTGGCTCCCCGCCTCGCCCTGGCACTGGACCGGCCGCTGCTGGCTCGGGCGGTGACCGTGACCCCGGGCGGGGCCGACGTGCTCTGCCGGGAGGACCAGGCGCTGGTGGAACTCGCCGTCGACGGCCCGTTCGTGGCCACGCTCGTACCGGGCGTGCGGGGCGCCCTTCCCGCGACGCCGGCCCGTGGGCCCGTCGCCCTCGTCCTGCCCGGGGCCGTCGCGCCGGTGGCCGACGCCCGCGTGCGCGAGGTACTCGAGCCGGAGCCCGGTACCGCCGATCTCGCCGAGGCGCCCCGGGTGTTCGGCGCCGGGGCGGGGCTCGGCAGTCAGGCGTCGACGACGCGGCTCGCCGCGGTCGGTGCGTCGCTCGGCGCCTCCGTCGGCGGGACCCGCGTGGTCACCGACGTGGGCTGGCTCGATCACGAACGGCAGATCGGCACGACGGGCGTGGTGATCGACCCCGAGCTGTACGTCGCCTTCGGAGTGTCCGGCGCCGCCCAGCACACCGGCGGCCTCGGCCGGCCGCGCCATGTGGTGAGCGTCAACACCGATCCGTCCTGTCCGATGACCGAACTCGCCGACCTGGGCATCGTCGCCGACGTGCCCGCCGTGGTCGAAGAGCTCGCCCGCCGCCTGGGAGTCACCCATGACTGACCCGATGTTCGACGTGGTCGTGGTCGGCGCCGGTCCCGCCGGCTGCGCGGCCGCCCTGGAAGCGGCCCGCGCCGGCCGCACGGTCGCCCTGGTCGAGCGCGGCCCCTTCCCCGGTTCCAAGAACGTCTACGGCGGGGTCGTCTACGGGCGCATCCTCGGCGAACTCGTTGAGGACTGGTGGGAGAAGATGCCCGTCGAGCGCTGGGTGACGCGCCGCTCGACCATGGTGATGACCCAGGACCAGGCCCTGACGGTGGACTTCCGCAGCCAGGACTGGGCCGCTCCCCCGTACAACGGCGCAACGGTCCACCGCGCCGAACTCGATTCCTGGCTCGCCTCCCTCGCCGTGGAGGCGGGTGCCGTCCTCGTCACCTCGACGGTCGCGACGGGGCTGCTGCGCGATGCGCGGGGCAGGGTGACGGGCGTCCGTACGGACCGCCCCGACGGGGACCTCACCGCATCCGTGGTCATCGCCTGCGACGGAGTGAACTCGTTCCTGGCCAAGGAAGCGGGCCTGTACCCGTCCGGGCCGACGGTCGAGCACACCACGCTCGGTGTGAAGGAGACCCTGGCGCTGCCCCGTGAGGTCATCGAGGAGCGCTTCGCCGTCACCGGCCGGGAGGGCGTGGACCTGGAGATCCTGGGCTGTACGCAGTCCATCCCGGGCGGCGGTTTCCTGTACACGCACCTCGACTCGGTCAGCATCGGCGTCGTCGTCGGCCTCAAGGGCCTCGCGGCCGCCAAGGTGCGCCCCGAGGACCTCCTGGCCGGTCTCAAGGCGCACCCGGCCATCGCCCCGCTGATCCGGGGCGCGGAACTGAAGGAGTACTCCGCCCACCTGATCCCGGAGGGCGGCTTCGACACCATCCCCGATCTGGTCGGCGACGGGATCCTGGTGGCCGGGGACGCCGCCTCCATGTGCCTGGCCGCGGGCATCTGGCTCGAGGGCGTCAACTTCGCGCTCGGCGCCGGCATGTACGCGGGCCGTGCCGCCGCGGCGGCGGTGGCCCGCGGCGACTGCTCCCGCATGGGTCTGTCCGGCTACCGGCGGATGCTGGAGGCGTCGTTCGTCCTGGCCGACCACCGGAAGCTGCGCCGGGCTCCGGGCCTGCTGTTCTCGGAGCGGTTCCAGCAGCAGTACCCGGCCCTGATCTGCGACGTGGTGCAGGGCCTCTTCCACGTCGACAACCCGCGCCCGAAGCCGGGCGCCCTGCGGCTGCTGCGTACCGCGGCCCGCCGACACGGCGTCCGCGCCCGCCACCTGGTGGCCGACGCGCTCAACGGATTGAGGACTTTCGGATGACCGGAACCGCCAAGGCGGCCGCGCAGCAGTACGGGACGGCTTTCGAAGACCGGATGGACACCGTCGAGTTCCGGGTCTCGCCGAACGCGCACATCACCGTCGACACCGACGTCTGCCGCGGCTGCACCACCCGGGCCTGCCTGCACGCGTGTCCGGCGAAGCTCTTCGTGCCCACCGCCGACGGCGGCCTCGTCTTCAACCACGAGCAGTGCTTCGAATGCGGCACCTGCTACCTCGTCTGCGACGCCGACGGTGCCATCAGCTGGAGCTACCCCGAAGGCGGCCACGGCGTCGTCTTCCGGAAGGGATGAGCGCCGTGCTCGTCGTGGCCGCGCTGCGGTGGGACACCGGGCGGGTGCGGGTGCACCCGCTGACCGGAGCCGTGGAGAGCGACGCGCTCGCGGGCGGGGCCGCGGCCGCGGACCGCAGCGCCCTCGAGCACGCGCTGCGCCTGGCCGAGCTGCACGGCGGCCGCTGCGTCGCCGTCACCGTGGGCCCGCCCGCCGCCGAGGCCATGCTGCGCGAGGCGCTGGCCTGCGGGGCCGCGGACGTCCTGCGGGTGACCGGCCCGGACGAGGACGCCGAGGCGACCGCGCGGACCCTGCTCGACGCCGTGCGCCGCCGTTTCGGCAGCCCGGACCTCATCGTGTGCGGGGACCGGTCGGCCGACTGGGGTACGTCGGCCACGCCCGCCGTACTGGCCGGCCTGCTGGGTGCGGCCCAGGCCACCGGACTGGTGGGGCTCGACTCCGACGGCGCGGTCCTGCGGGCGGTGCGGCGGCTGGACGGCGGGCGCCGCGAGCTGCTCGACGTACCACTGCCCGCGGTCTGCTCGGTGGAGGCCCACAGCGCGACGCTGCGGCGCGCGGCGCTGCCCGCCGTGCTGGCGGCGCAGTCCGCCGCCGTCCCGGCCGTGCGGGCCGAGGGCGCGGGAGCGCGGGGCCGGGTGCGGACCGGCGCCGTACGTCCGTACCGGCCCCGTCCGGTGGAGTGCCCGGCGCCCGACGCCGCCGACCCCCGCGAGCGGCTGCTGGCCCTGACCGGGGCCCTGGAGCAGCGCACCCCACCGCGGCTCGTCACACCGCCGACCCCGGCCGACGCCGTCGACGAACTCCTCGGCTACCTGCGTGAGCACGGCTACCTCGACCCGGCGGACACCGAAGCCGGTGCCTAGGGTCGCGCTGGTGACGGGCGCCGCACGCGGGATCGGCGCCGCCGTGGTGGAGCAGCTGGCCGGAGCGGGCTGGCGGGTGGTCGCCGCCGACCGGTGCGCGGACCTGCCGGGCGTGCCGTACGCGATGGGCAGCCGGCGGGAACTGGCGGAGCTCGCCGCGCGCTGGCCGGGACGGGTCCTCGACGTGGTCGCCGACGTCCGCGACCCGCAGGCGCTGCGCGCCGCGGTGGACCTCGCCGAGGAGCGGTTCGGGGCGCTGGACGCGGCCGTGGCGGCGGCCGCGGTCATCGCGGGCGGGCGCCCGCTGTGGGAGACCCCAGACGAAGAGTGGGACGCCCTGTTCGAGACCGGTGTGCGCGGTGTCGCGAACCTGGCCCGGGCCGCCGTTCCCGCACTGCTGCGCAGGCCGGAGCCGCGTTCGGGCCGGTTCGTGGCGCTGGCCTCGGCCGCGGCCCACCGCGGCCTGTGGCACCTGGCGGCGTACAACGCGGCCAAGCACGGCGTGGTGGGCCTGGTCCGGGGCCTGGCCACGGACCTGCGCGGAACGGGCGTCACCGCCACGGCCGTCTCCCCCGGGTCCACGCGCACCGCCATGCTCGACGCGAGCGCGGCGCTCTACGACCTGCCGGACGTCGAGGAGTTCGCCGTCCACCAGCTGGTGGACCGGCTGCTGGACCCGGCGGAGGTCGCGGCCGCCGTGTGCTGGCTGTGCAGCGAGCAGTCGTCCGCCGTCACCGGCACGGTCGTCCACGCCGACGGGGGCTTCACCGCATGAGCACGTACCTCCTGACACCCGACCCGGGGCTGCGCCGTCTGGCCGGCGGCCGCGTCCTGCTCGGCGGCTCGCCGTGCCGCGTACTGCGCCTGACGGCGGCCGGCGCACGGCTGGCGGACGGCTGGCTGGCCGGGTCCCCGGTCGCGGACCGGCCGGCGCACCGGCGGCTGGCCTCCCGCCTGGTCCGGGCGGGGCTGGCCCATCCGCACCCGGCGGGCGGCCGCCTCACGCCTGCGGACGTCACGGTGGTCGTCCCCGTCCGCGACCATGCCCGGGCCCTGGGCGAACTCCTGCCGGCCATCGGGCCGGTGGGCCGCGTCGTGGTGGTGGACGACGGCTCGGCCGTCCCCCTGGACGGGGCCGCCGTGCGCCACGCCACGGCGCGGGGTCCGGCGGCGGCCCGCAACTCGGGCTGGCGTCTGGCCTCGACGGAGCTGGTGGCCTTCCTCGATGCGGACGTCCGCCCGCAGCCCGGCTGGCTGGAGCCGCTGCTGCGGCAGTTCGAGGACCCCGCGGTGCAGGCCGCGGCCCCGCGCGTGCGCAGCGCCCCGGGCCTTTCCGTACGGGAGCGCTACGAGGAGCACCGCTCCCCGCTGGACCTCGGCCCCCTCCCCTCGGCCGTCCGTCCGGGCACCCGGGTGCCCTACGTGCCGACGGCGGCCCTGGTCGTGCGTACCCGGGCCCTGGAGGCGCACGCGGGGTTCGACGAGGAGATGCGCTTCGGCGAGGACGTCGACCTGGTCTGGCGCCTGGCGGCGGGCGGCGAGGTCCGCTACGTCCCCGATGCGGTCGTCCACCACGCCCCCCGGCGCACCTGGCACGCCTGGGCGCGGCAGCGCTTCGGCTACGGCACCTCGGCCGCCCCGCTGTCCCGGCGGCACGGCCCGGCCGTCGCCCCGGTGCGCATGTCCCCCTGGAGCGCGCTGTCCTGGGCCGCCGTCGCCGCGGGCCGGCCGCTGGCCGGACTGGCCGTGGCGGCCGGTACGGCGGCCCTGCTCCCCCGCAAGCTGGCCCCTTCGGGGGTTCCGGCCGGGGTCTCCCTCTCCCTGGCGCTGCGCGGACACGCGGGTGCGGGCGGCCTGCTGGCCGAGGCGGCCGGCCGCGTCTGGTGGCCCGTCCTGGCGGCCCACCCCCGCGGCCGGGTGCTGCTGGCCGCCGCCTGCGCGCGGCACCTCGCCCGGTGGTACCGGGTCCGCCCGGACCTGGATCCCCTGCGCTGGACGGCCCTGTGCACGGCCGACGACCTGGCGTACGGGGCCGGGGTCTGGTGGGGCGCGCTGCGCGGTCGTACGGCCGGTCCGCTGCGGCCCGACCTGGCAGCGCACGGCGCCCGCCGCACCGGCGCCGGCGGCTGCGCGGACGAAGGGACGGGTACACCGGTATGAGCAGTCTGGACGGCTCGGCATGGCCGCGGTACGCCGCCCCCGGCCGCCCCGGCGTGCTGGTGGTGCCGCTGGGATCCACCGAACAGCACGGACCTCACCTGCCGTTCACGGTGGACACGGAGATCGCGGCCGCACTCGCCGGGGCGCTGGAGCGGCGTCGCCGCGGCGTGGTGCTGGCGCCCGCCGTGCCGTACGGGTCCAGCGGGGAGCACGCCGGCTTCCCCGGCACCCTCTCGATCGGCAGGGCGGCCCTCGAACTGCTCCTGGTCGAACTCGTACGGTCCGCCGACGCGTTCGACGGGGTGGTGCTGATCAGCGGACACGGCGGGAACGCCGTGCCCCTGCGGGCCGCGGTGTCCCTGCTGCGCGGCGAGGGCCGCAAGGTGCTGGCGTGGGCACCGTCCGGCGACCCGCGGGACAGTCACGCGGGCCGGCTGGAGACCTCGGTGATGCTCGCGCTGCGTCCCGAAGCCGTGCGCACGGACGCCTACGAGCCGGGCGACCGCCGGCCGCTGGCACGGATCCTGCCCGACCTGATCGCCGGCGGTGTCCGCGCCGTGAGCGCGAACGGCGTGCTCGGGGATCCCCGGGGCGCGAGCTCCGGGGAGGGCGAGCGGATCCTGGCCCGCTGGACGGCGGCGCTGCTGACCGCGTTCGACGCGTGGCACGGCGAAGGCCGGTCAGGCGGAGCCTGACCGGCCTTCGGTGCTCACGTCAGCGGTCCGCCGCGGCGGAACCCGTCAGTGAGGGTGCGCGCAGGTGGGACCTGATCTCCGCGATCACGGCCGCCGCCTGGGCGTTGAGGTAGAAGTGGCCGCCCTCGTACACCTTGAGCTGGAAGCCGCCGGAGGTGACCTGCGCCCAGTCCTCGGCCTCGTCGAGGGTGACCTGGGCGTCGCTGTCGCCGGTGAGGGCGACGATCGGCGTGGCGAGCGGCGGACCGGGCTGGTAGCGGTACGTCTCGACCGCCCGGTAGTCGCTGCGGATCGCCGGGAGGATCATGTGCAGCACCTCGGGATCGCCCAGGATCTGCGAGTCGGTGCCGCTGAGCGTCTTCAGTTCCTCGATGAGCTGCTCGTCGTCGCGCACGTGGACGTTCTCGTTCCCGCGGCGGCGCATCGGGGCCCGTCGGCCCGACGCGAAGAGCACGAGCGGGCGGACGCCGTCGCTCTCCAGCCGGCGCGCCACCTCGAAGGCGAGCATGGCACCCATGCTGTGCCCGAAGAGCGCCAGCGGCTTGTCGGTCCACGGACGCAGCTGCTCGGCCACCAGGTCGGCCAGCTCGTTCATGTCACTGACGCTGGGTTCCAGGCGCCGGTCCTGGCGGCCCGGGTACTGGACGGCGAGGACGTCGACCGACGGCGCCAGCGTGCGGGACACCGGGAAGTAGAACGAGGCGGAGCCCCCCGCGTGCGGGAAGCACACCAGCCGGACGGGAGCGTCGTCCGACGGATGGAACCTGCGGATCCACGCCGCTCCGGTCCCGGTTGTCTGGGTCATGACTGTGCGGCCATCCCTTCGGCGAATGCGGCGAGCAGGTCCGGGCCGCCCAGCAGCAGCTGGCCGCCGTCGACGGCGAGGACCTGACCGGTGACCCAGCGGGCCTCGTCGGACGCGAGGAACGCGACGACGTCGGCGACCTCTTCGGGGGTTCCGGCGCGGCCCTCGAGCGGGGTGCGGCTGGCGATGGCGGCCTTGACGGCCGGGATCTGGAGGCCGAAGGAGATCATCGGGGTGTCGATCGGACCGGGGGCGACCGCGTTGACGCGGACGCCCGATCCGCCGAGCTCCAGCGCGGCGACGCGGGTCAGCATGGTGAGCCCGGCCTTGCTGGCGCAGTAGGCGGCGCCGGTCTTCATCGGCCAGCGGTCGTTCATGGAGCTGACGTTGACGACCGCGCCGCGGCCGGCCTTCGCCATCAGGCGGGTGGCGGCCTGGAGGGTGTTGAAGGAGCCCTCGAGGTTGACGGCCAGGATGCGGCGGAACTCCTCGACGGGGAGGTCGAGCAGCATGTCGCCGCCGCCGATGCCGGCGGCGTTGACCAGGACGTCGGGGGTGCGCGGGAGCGCGGCGAACGCGGCCTCGACGGCGTCGCGGTCGGTGGTGTCGACCGGGTTCTCCGGGTCGTTCAGATCGAGGACGACGACCTCCGCCCCGTCCTTGCGGAAGCGGTCGGCGCAGGCGAGCCCGATGCCGGAGCCGCCTCCCGTGATGACCACCAGCTTCGGTCCGTCGTGCTGGGGCGTGCTGCCTTCGAGATCTGCCACGTCGAGCTCCTCGCCGAGTGTGAATGACCGGATTTCCCCGCCCACCCTGCGCTGCCCGCCCGGCCCCGACCACCCTTACCGGACCCCTAACCGGCCGCCGGTCCCGCGGGCTCCACCGGCCCGCTGCCGGGGCCCGAGCGCGCCTGCGGCGCGGCCCGCCCGGCCGGAATCACGCGCCGGGCCCGGCCGCGGCGGCCAGGGTGCGCGCGAGGTCCCGTACGGAGGCGGCGCCGCCGTCGGCCGTTCCCGCGATGGCCACGAGCGGCGGGCGCCAGCCGTGGGCGGCGATGCGGCGCGTGGCCTCGTACGCGATGCTCCCGGCGCCGGAGAAGCCGCCGAGGAGCAGCGGCTCCCCGGCGGCGAGCACCGGACGCACCGCGGCGAGGCAGGCCGCCGTATCGGCCGGGGCGCGGACGGTGGTGAGCGCCTCCGGGCCGCGGTAGGCGTGCACGAGGCCGTCGTAGCAGACCTCGGACGCGCCCGGCGGCGGAACGAGCAGGATGGTGCCGGCGCCGGGCCGCGCCGCGGCGCGCAGCGTCAGCAGGCCGCCCCCGGGCGGGAGCGGGGAGGGTGCCAGCGGTCCGGGGAGCGGCAGCCCGGCCAGCGAGTCCAGCACCTCGCCGGCCGTGGTGCTCCCGCGGCCGAGCAGGGGCAGTTCGCGCAGCAGCCGCGCCGTCCGGGACAGGGCCGCGGCCGCTTCGGGGTCCGCGATCCGCGTCCGGTCGTTCACCGCGGTCAGCAGCAGCGCGCCCTCCCGGTCGTGGCAGGCGCGGATGGCGAGGGGCTCGGAGGTGGGCGCGGCCACGGCCTGTGGGGGCTCCACCCGTACGCCCTCGGCGGCGAGTTCGCTCCGCAGCGGGTCCGGGCCGTCCGGACCGGGCAACGGGTCCTGCGGGGTCTCGAAGCAGACGACGGAGTCGGTGAAGGAGGCGCGGGGGCCGTGCCCGCTCCAGGCGCCGACCTGGCCCGCCGTCACCCATTCGTACGCGGCCGCGTCCAGCGCCCGGTCCCGCAGGTCGGCCAGCAGGCGCTCCAGCGGGGCTCCCGGGTCCACGTCGACGTGGACGGGCAGCGCGCCCCGCAGCGGAGCCGGGATGCCGGCGGCGCCCTCCAGGGCGATGCCGCGGCCGGAGACGGCCATGCCGAACGCGACGGGCGCGGGCGCCGGGCCCGGTCCGCCGGACCGGTACAGCAGCAGCGCCCAGGCGGCGTGCAGGGCCGTGCTCTCGGTGGCGCCGAGTCCGGCGGCCCAGTCGCGCAGCCGGGCGGCCTCGGACGGGCTCAGCCGCTGGCGGGCGAGCCCGTGGCCCCGGGGGGCCCGGCCGGCTCCCGCACGCGGGCCGGCCGCAGCCGGGCCGGGCAGGGTGCGGGACCCGGGCGGGGGCGCGGCGAGGGACCAGTACGCGCGGGGCCGGGTGTGGTCCTGACGGGCCAGCCAGCGCAGGTGGTCCAGTACATCGGGGCGGCGCTCGCCGCCGGCGGTGCGCCCCTCGGCCAGGTAGGCGCGGTAGAAGGCGCGCAGCAGCAGGCGCACGCTCCGGCCGTCGAGCATGGCGTGGTGGTAGGTGAGGACGATGCGGGTCGGCCCGGCGGCCCCGGCCTGTTCGTCCAGGAGCGCGATGCGCAGCAGCCCGGGCCGGTGGAGGTCGAAGGCGCGCAGTCGCTCGCTCGCCAGGAGGGAGTGCCAGTCGGCGGATCCGTGGTGGTGCCGGACGAGCTGGAGCGGGGCGCTGCGGTGCACGCCGACCCGGGGGGCGCTGCCGAAGCCGTCCGCCGGGGTGCGGTCGGTGAACGCGGCCCGCAGCACGGACTCCTGCGCGAAGACGGCCTCCCAGGCGGCCTGGAAGCGCCCGGTGTCCAGCGGCCCGTGCCAGCGCCAGTGCAGTTGCCCGACGTGCAGGCCGGCGCCGGGCCTGCCGGTCAGGACGTCGAGCAGCACCTCGCGCTGGCGCGCACTCGCGGGGAGTCCGGCCGCGGGGCGGACGGCGGCCGGGCCCTCGCCGGAGCGGGGTGCGTACGGCCCGTCGGGCCCGTCGGCCTCCTCCGGGACAGCGCCCTGCCACGCGGTCCGCACCGCCTCCGCCCGCGCGGGCGTCCGCCGCGGCCGGGCTCCGGGGGTGGTCAGCAGGTCCGCCACCGTGCCGGCGGGAGAGTGCTGCCGGGGCAGGTGCAGGGTGTGGTGCGTCGCCGTGTGGCGGCGCAGGGCGGGAGTACCGGAGGGCAGCGCGGCGAGGGCCGCCGCGAGGGCGTCCTGGTCGAGGGGACCGCGCAGGTCCAGCGCCGGGGCGGAGCCGGGCGCGATGACCACGGTCATGGCGACGCTCATCCACTCCCCCTCGTCTCGGCGGACGCCGGGCGGCGTCACACCTCAAAGGGGTTGAGCATGAGCGGGGTTCCCACGTTCGCCTGACGCGCGCCTGACACGCCGCCGGAGCCCCGGCGGAGCGGGGCTCACAGCATGCGGACGGCCGTCTCCGCGTGCTCCTTGGCCAGACCCAGCGTCGCGGTGCTGTTGCGGCCGAGCGCCTCGCGCACGTACGTCCTGGCCGTGGCGAGGTCCGCGCCGGGGCCCAGGACCCGCTCGATGGCCTCCTCCCGCAGCAGCACGCTGTGCTGGGAGACCGCGGTGACGCCGTTCTCGTCCGGGATCAGCGACCACTCACCGGTGTGCGCCGCCATCAGGGCCGGCGTCGCGGTCTGCTTGTAGACGATGCGGCCGGCCGCCGGGAAGCACACCCGCACCGACTCCGTCGTGTGCGCCGACCCGTCCGCGGTCACGGTGTCCATGCTCAGCAGCTGGACGCCGGGTGCCTGCTCCGTGACGGCGACGCGCGCGACGTGCGGCACGCGCTCCGGCCAGTCGGCGGCCTCGTACAGGAACTGGTACACCAGCTCGGAGGGCCCGTTGACCCGTACCGAGTCCTCGAAGGACAGCTGCAGGCCGTCGAGCCGGGTCCAGCCCTCCGCGGCCTCCTTCAGCGTGGCCAGCTGTGCCCGGCTGTTGGTGTCCGTGGCCAGCTTGGTCCACTCGACGTCGGCGGCCCGGTCCCCGGCGACCGCGAAGTCGTGCAGCAGGACCAGCCGCGAGCGCCCGCTGCCCCGCGGCTCCACGATCCAGCTGCCGCCCATCGCGACGGCGGGGGCAGCGGGGACCTCCTGGCGGAAGTCGATCCGCAGCCGGCTCTCGTCCAGCGTCCGGTGCGAGAGCCAGTACCTGACGCTCCCGTTCGCGGTCACCCAGATGTGGAACCGGTCCCGGGAGCCGTCGAAGTCGAGCCGCTCGACGTGGATGCTCGACGGGAAGTACAGCGGCCACCGGGTCGTGTCCGCGATCAGCCCGTAGACCACGCCCGCGGGGGCGTTGACGTCCACGGAATAGGACGTGCGGTGCACCTGCTGGACCGACATCGCCACACCTTTCCGTCACAAGTGATCCAGAGTCTGTTCGTGCGGGACGGAGGTCCGGTCGAGACGGCCTGGAGCCGACCCGGAGCGCCGTCCCCGCGCCTCAGCGCGCCAGCGCCGACTCCGCGTACTGCTTCGCGTGGGTCATCGTCGCCGTGCTGTTGCGGCCGAGCGCCTCGCGCACGTACCGGCGGGCCGCGGCGAGGTCGGCCGAGGCGCCCAGCACCCCGGCGACGGCCTCCTCCCGGAGCACCACCCCGTGCCGCGAGGTGACCGTGGAGCCGTACGCGCCGCCGGTGACCGTCCACGCGCCGGTGTGCGCGGACATCAGGGCGGGGGTGCGTGTCTGCTTGTAGACGATGCGGCCGGCCGCCGGGAAGCACACCCGCACCGACTCCGTCGTGTGCGCGGACCCGTCGGCCGTCAGCGTGTCCATGGCCATGACCTGGACCCCGGGCAGCTCCTCGGGCTCGGTGAGCTCCAGCCGCGATACGTGGGGCAGCAGCTCGGGCCACTGCTCGGCCCGCTCCAGGAACGCGTAGACCAGCTCCGGCGGGGCGTCCACGCGCACCGTGTCCTCGAAGGACATCACCAGGTCGTCGAGGCGGCCCCAGCGCTCGCCGAGCCGCGCCAGGTTCCCCAGCTCGGCCCGGCTGTTGGTGTCGGTGGCGCGCTCGACCCACTCCACGTCCTCGGCCCGGTCCCCGGCGACCGAGAAGTCGTGCAGCAGGACCAGCCGCGAGCGTTCGGGGCCCAGCGGCTCCACGATCCAGGTGCCGGTCATCGCCGACAGGGGGGCCGCGGGGACCTCCTGGCGGAACTCGATGCGCCGTGCGGCCGCGTCGAGCACCCGGCGCGAGGTCCAGGACTTGACCCGCCCGTTCGCCGTCGCCCACATCCGCAGCCGCTCGTTGACGCCGTCGAACTCCAGGCGCTCGACGTGCACGTTGGGCGGGAAGTACAGGGGCCACTGCACGGGGTCCGCGATCAGTCCGTAGACCACGCCCGCGGGGGCGGCCACCTCGGTCTCGTGCACCAGGCGGTGCACCCGCTCGGCCGCCATCAGAAGTTCCCCAGCCCGCCGCAGACGTTCAGCGCCTGCGCGGTGACGGACGCGGCCAGGTCCGTGGTCAGGTAGCCGACCATCGCCGCCACCTCCTCGGGGGTCGCGTACCGCCCCAGGGGGATCTTCGCCTCGAACTGCTCCTGCACGTCCTCGGTCGTGGTGTCCCAGGCCGCCGCGTAGCCGGCCCGTACGCGCTGCGCCATCGGCGTCTCGACGTAGCCGGGGCACACCGCGTTGACCGTGATCCCGGCCGGGGCCAGCTCCTTGCCGAGGGCCTTGGTGAAGCCGACGACGGCGTGCTTGGACGCCGAGTAGGGGGCGCCGAGCAGGACGCCCTGCTTGCCCGCCGTGGAGGCGATGTTGACGATCCGGCCCCACGGCGCCGAGCCGAGGCCGCCGTGCTTGAGCACCTCGCGCGTCAGCAGGAAGACGCTGTTCAGGTTGGTGTCGATGACGTCGTGCCAGAGCTCGTCGCTGATGTCGGCGGTCGGACCGCCACCGCTGCGCCCGGCGTTGTTGACCAGGACGGAGACCGGGGCGTCCCACTCCGCCACGGCGGCGGCGACCAGCTCGGCGACCGCCTCGCGGGAGCGGACGTCCGCGGCGGCGCCGGCGACGTCCAGGCCCTCGGCGCGCAGCTCTTCGACGGTCCGCTCGACGTCCTCGGGGGTCCGTGCGCACAGGAACACCCGGTGCCCGCGCGCGGCCAGATCCCGTACGACCGCCAGGCCGATGCCGCTCGTGCCGCCGGTGACGAGGGCGACCGGCTGCTCGGGCGCCTTCGGCGCCGACGGCGTCGGCCGTGCTGTCGTCGTGGACGTTGTCGTCATCGGTGTGCCTCCAGTACCCGTGATGGAACTTCGACCGTGTCGCGGTCGTCTGGAGAGGCGTTGGAGGACGGGTCGAGGACCGGCACGGTGCCGATGGCACCGGTGGACGCGGCCACCGCGGCGGCCAGTACCAGCGGCGGGGACACCCGGCCCGGCCGGACCGCGTCCCGGACCACGTCCGGCAGTACGGCGGCCGGGCCCAGCGGGGCGAGGGCCTGCGCGAGCCCGCGCCGGGTGAGCTCCGGGCCTCCCGCGGCGAGGTAGCCGTCGGGCCGGATCAGCACCCAGCCGCCGGGCCCGAGGCCCAGCGAGCGCCGCAGCAGCCCGTCCGGGTCGGCCAGCGGCCCGGGGCCGCCCCCGGGCCCGCCTTCGGCGGCGCCGTACGCGGTCCGTACCGACAGCCAGGTGCCGTGCACGGCCGCGGCGGCTGCCGCCACGCGCCCGGCCTCGCCCTCTCCGCCCGCCGCCCACACCAGGGACCAGCGGACGTCCCGCAGTTCTTCGCGCAGCGCCTCGCAGCCGGGGTCGTCCGGGTGGCGCCCGGCCGCGGCCGCGGCGCGCGAGCCCGCGGGCAGCGCCGCCAGCGGGTCGGCGGTCGTCAGCGGGCTCTCGGGATACGCCAGCAGCAGCCCGGACATGCCGCCGAGCACCTTGCGCTGGATGGCCCGGCGCAGCGGCCCGATGTTGCGTACGAAGGTGAAGGCGACGGGCAGCCCCACTCCCGCCAGGGCGTTCTTGAACTGGACCAGGAACGTGGCCTTGCGCGTCGAACCCAGCAGTTTCCTGCCGACGGGGACGCGCTCCTGCCCGTACGTGACGAGCAGCTCCCGGCCCGCCTGCCCGCGGGCGACCATCGCGAGCTTCCAGGCCAGGTTGTAGGCCTCCTGGATGCCGGTGTTCATGCCCTGTCCCGAGGCGGGGCTGTGCACGTGGGCGGCGTCGCCCGCCACGAAGCAGCGGCCGTCGTGCATGCGCGGCACCATGCGCTGCTGGAAGGTGAAGACGGAGGTCCAGTCGGGTTCGCCGACCACCACCGGGCGGCCGAGCCCGGTCGTGAGCTTCTCCGAGAAGCGCTGCGCGGTCTCGCCCGGGGTCTGTGACCGGCCGACGGGCATGGTGTCGAGCAGCCGCCAGTACCCCTCCCGCTGGTAGGGCACCATCATCAGGGCCTGGCTGCCGGTGTGGACCCAGTAGATGGTGTCGGGCGGCAGGTCGAGGGAGACGGGCGCGTCGGCGAGCTCCCAGGTCTCGCTGGACTCGCCGAGCAGCGGCAGCCCCAGCTCCTTGCGCACGGTGCTGTGGCCTCCGTCGCAGCCCACCAGCCAGGGCACTTCGTACTCCTCGGCCGTCCCGTCGGCGTGCTCGAGCCGGGCGAGCACGGTGTGCCGGGACTGCTCGAGGGAGGTCAGCCGGACCCCCCATTCAACGGTGACGCCGAGCCGGGCCGCGGCCTCGCGCAGGACTTCCTCCGTCTCGGTCTGTCCGATGATGACGGTGTACGGGAACCGGGTGGGCATCGAGCGGTAGTCCGCCTCGAGGCGGACCAGGCGGCTGCCCCGCGCGTACATCGTGAAGGCCCGGTTCTTGCGTCCGCGGGAGAGCACCCCGTCCACGACGCCCATCTGGTCGAACGTCTCCAGCGTGCGCGGGTGGACGGCCACCGCGCGGCTGGTGGGAGCCGGGCCCGGGGCGCCGTCGACGACGCGCACGCGCAGTCCTCGGCGGGCCAGTTCGATCGCGGCGGTCAGGCCCACGGGGCCCGCTCCCACCACGAGTACCCGGGGGGACCCGGCCGTCGGGGTCGTGTCGGCGTCGGTCGCCACAGTGGTCGCTCCTCTGGTCGTACGGGATGAAGTGCGCGCGCGCTCGGGGGACGGGCGGGTCACACCGCCGCCGTCTCGGCGGCCGCCCGGCTGCACAGGCTCTGGCGCAGCGCGCGACGTTCGGGCTTGCCGACGTGGTTGCGCGGCACCGCGTCGAGCACCTCGACGCGGCGGATCTGCTCGTGGTCGTCGAGGCGGGCGTTGGCCCGCTCCACGACGGAGTCGAGGACGTCGAGCAGGCCTGGCGCGGTGGGATCGCGCAGCACGATGCCGGTCCACACGAGCGCGCCGTGCACCGGATCGGACCAGCCCGCGACGATGCATTCGGCGACGCGCGGGTCGGCGCCGATGACGTCTTCGACCGCGCTGGGCGAGACGAGCTCGTTGTCGTACTTGAAGACGTCGTCGAGCCGGTCCACCAGGAACAGCACGCCGTCCTCGGCCAGGTATCCGACGTCCCCGGTGGAGAACCAGCCGTCGGCGTCGACCGGCGAGGGGACGCTGTCGTCGAGGTAGCCGGCCATCACCTGCGGCCCGCGGACCTGGACCTCGCCGGTCGCGTAGACGTCGAGCGGGGTGTCCGTGCCCACGGCGACGATGCGGCATTCGGTGCCGGGTACGGCGGGTCCCACCGAGCCGCTCTTGGGGCTGTGCGGGTCCTGGCAGTGGGAGAGCGGGGAGAGTTCGGCCAGCCCGTAGCCCTGGATGACGGGCACGCCGAGGCGGGCGCGCAGGGCCCGGGCGGCGGTGGGGGCCAGGGCGGTGCCGCCGGAGAGCACGGCGGTGAGGCGGCGCCCGGCCGGGAAGTCGTGGGTGAGCCGCTCGTCCCGGGCGAGGCGGTGCAGGCGCGCGGGCAGCCCGTAGTAGTGGGTGGCCTCGGCGCGGGCGGAGGCGGCGAGCGAGGCGACCGGGTCGGGGTCGGTGCACAGCACCTGGCAGGCCCCCGCGTACACGCCCGAGTTGAGGTGCATGGTGTGGTAGAGCGGCAGGTGGTTGAGGGTGACCGAGTCGCTGGCGAGGTCGTGCGCGGCGGCGGTCTGGGCGGCGTTCGCCACCAGGTTGCGGTGGGTGAGCCGGACGCCCTTGGCCGGGCCCGTCGTGCCGGTGGTGAACTGGATGCAGGCGTCGGAGTCCAGGTCGACGGCGCCCGGCAGGTCCCTGCGCTCGGGCGCGCGGGCCAGGACCTCGGCCAGCGGGAGGGCGTCGCCCGGGACCACGCCGTCGGGCGCGTCGGTGACGACGACGGAGCGCAGGTGCGGCAGCCGGTCGCCCATTTTGACGAGGAGTTCGGCGGTGGCCGCCGGTACGAAGGCCACCTCGGCCTCGGCGGTCCGCAGGACGTGGAGCAGGCCCGCCTCCTTGATCAGCGGGTTCACCAGCACCACCGTGTTGCCGCTGCGCACCGTCCCGTAGTAGGCGGCGGCGAAGACGGGGTCGAGGACGTTGGCGACGCCGACCCGGGCCCCGCGCCGGCCGAGGGCGTGCTCCAGGTAGGAGGCGAAGCGGTCGGCCCGGGCGTCGAGCTCCGCGAAGGTCACCGTGGTCGTGAACCCGGCGCCGGTGGCGGTCCGGACCGCGAGGCCGGCCGGGTCGCGGACCGCAGCCCGGCGCAGCAGGCCGTCCAGCGGGAGTTCCGGGTACGCGAATCTCGCCATGGTGCTCTCCTCCTGGCTCCCGACGGGGCGGCCGCGGCTGCGGCGCCGCCCCTGGACCTGTCGGCCCAGCCTGGGCAGCGGCGCTTGAGGAGTCTTCGAAGAGCGCTCGATCTGCGGTGCGGATGCTGTCGGAAACCGACGGAACGGAGTTCCCCCATGACAGCGACGACGACGGCGGCAGTGAGGGAGTTCGGCCTGCTGTACGCGGAAGTCCAGCAGTTCTACTCACGCCAGATGCAGCTCTTCGACTCGTTCGAGGCCGAGCCGTGGGCGCGGACCTTCACCGAGGACGCCGTCTTCGACGTGCCGACGCTGCCCGCGCCGGTGGTCGGGCGCGCCGCCCTCGCCGCGAACGTCCTGCGCAACGCGGAGGTCCACGCCGGCAGCGGCGAGCTCCTGCGGCACTGGCTCGGCATGCTGGACGCGCGGCCGCAGCCCGACGGCACGGTGCACACCCGCAGCTACGCGCTCGTGTACCTGACCCCGCGGGGCGGCGAGCCGAAGGTGCACCGGGTGTGCGTCATGGAGGACGTGCTGGTCCCCGCGCCGGAGGGCTGGCAGGTCGCCCACCGCCTGGTGACGCGCGACGACCTGCCCTGACCGGGACGGCTACTTCAGCAGCGTCCGGAACTCCTCGAAGTCGAGGACCCCGTCGTGGTTCGCGTCGGCCGCCATGGCCTTCTTGACCTCTTCCGCGAGGTGCCCCCGGGCGCCCTCGGCCTTGAACCCCTCCGCCAGTTCGACGATGTTGATCCGCCCGTCGCCGTCCGTGTCGATCTCGTCGAACAGTGCCCTGAGTTCGGCCTCGGTCATGACGTCTTCCCCTCTCGCGTTCACAGGACCCTGAAGGTCCACATGACCCACCACCCTGGCAGATCCCCTGCGTGGACCTCCGCGCCGTACCCCCGAACGGGTGCACCGCCCGCATGTGCCGGGGGTTTTCCCCACCTCGGGCGGGTGGGTGGCGGGATCGTCGCGTCCGGCCGCGTCCGGACATGCTGGGTCCGGCGGAAACCGTTGGATTTCCGATGATTCCAGAGGAGTTGGCCCGTGCGCGCGCAGGAACAGCAGGCGTCTCGTCCCACCGGCCGGCGGCAGCGGGGTGGCCGTCCCCGAGCGGCGAGGGCCGCGGGGGCCCTGGCCGCCGGCCTCCTGGCGATCGGCGCGCCGGCGCCGCCGGCGTTCGCCGCCCCGCGGCCCGACACCCTCCAGCGGGGCCTGGACGCGCTGGTGCGCGACGAGGGCCTGCCCGCCGCGCTGGCGAGCGTCTCCGGCCCCGACGGCCGCACCCGTACGTACACCGCGGGCGTCGGCGACCTGGCCACCGGCGCGAAGGTGCCCACGGACGGCCGGGTGCGGATCGGCAGCAACACCAAGACGTTCACCGCGGTGGTCGTTCTGCAGCTGGTCGGCGAGGGAAGGATCGGCCTCGACGCCCACGTCGAGGACTACCTGCCGGGCCTCGTGCGCGGGGAGGGGATCGACGGCAGCCGCATCACCGTGCGCCAGCTCCTCCAGCAGACGAGCGGACTTCCCGACTACACCCGGGCCGACCTCCGGCCCCGGTACTACGAGCCCCGCGAGCTGGTGGGCTTCGCCCTCCGTTACAAGGCCGATTTCGACCCCGGCGAGCGCTGGGCGTACAGCAATACGAACTACGTACTGGCCGGCCTGATCGTGGAGGCGGTCACCCACCGCCCCCTCGCGCAGGAGATCGACCGGCGCGTCATCCGGCGCATCGGCCTGCACCACACCTACTTCCCCGCCCCCGGTGACGCGACCATCCGCGGAGCACACCCCCGGGGCTACCACCGGGAGGAGCCGGGCGGGCCGCTGAGCGACGTCACGGAGACGGACCCGTCATGGGGCTGGGCGGCCGGCCAGATGGTCTCCACCACCTCCGACCTCGACCGGTTCTTCTCCGAGCTGCTCGCCGGCCACCTCCTCCCGCAGGCCCAGCTCGACCAGATGCGCACCACCGTCCCCGCCGGACACCCCTTCGACTCCCGCGCACGCTACGGACTGGGGCTCGTGAGCACGCCGCTGTCGTGCGGCGGCGTCTCCTGGGGGCACGGCGGCAGCTTCCCCGGGTACGAGACCCGGGTCGGGGTCACCGGCACCGGACGCGCCGTCAGCATCGCGGTGACGGCCAGGCCTTCGGACGGGGCCGCCATGAAGCGTTTCGAGCACCTCGTGGACACGGCCCTCTGCGGCCGCTGACCGCGGCTTCGCTACGACTCGTGGTGGGCGGCGGCCCACAGGGCCCGCGAGAGGTCCCGGGCCGAGGCGGGCCCGCCTTCGGCGCTGCCGCCGATCGACACCAGCGGGGCCCGCCAGCCGTGGGCGCCGATGCGCTCGGCCACCTCGTACGCGATGGCCCCGCCGCCGGAGAAGCAGCCCAGCAGCAGCGGTTCGCCCGCGGCGAGGACCGGCCGCAGCGCCGCGAGGCAGGCCGTGGCGTCGGCCGGGGCATCGAGGGTGACCAGCGCCTGCAGTCCCCGGTGGGCCTGCGCCACCGCCTCGTAGCACTGCGCGGGCGCGTCCGGGGGCGGTACGAGCAGCACCGTCCCGGCGCCGGGGTACGCGGCGGGACGCAGCGTGACCAGCCGGGGCGCCGCCGTGCGCGGTGCGGCCGCCGCGCCCGGCCGGGGCAGGCCTTCGAGCAGCGCCAGCGCGTCGGCGACGGTGGCACGGTGGAGGTCCGCCTCGGGGAGCTCGCGCAGCAGGAGCGCGGTCTGCTCGAGGATCCGGGCCGCGTCGGCGTCGGCGAGGCGGGCCCGGTCGCTGTCGGCGGTCAGGACGAGGCCGCCCGCGCGGTCGTGGCGGGCGGTGAGGGCGAACGGCAGCCCTGTGTGGGCCTCGACGTCCTCCGCCGGGCCCACGCGAACGCCGGCCGCGGCCAGTTCCGCGTCGAGCGGATCGCCGGCGCCTGCCGCCCCCGGGCGGACGGGCACCCGCTCGAAGGTGATCAGCGATTCGGTCTGCGGCGGCTGCGCGGGGGCGCCGCCCCGCTCGGGGATCTGCCCGCGGGCCTGTTCCCGGATCTGCCCGGCGGAGACCCACTCGTACGCGGCGAGGCCCAGCGCCCCGTCCCGGAGGTCGGTCAGCAGCCGGGCGAGCGGGGCCGCCGGGTCCACGTCCACGGACAGCGGGAGCGGGTTGCGGAGCGGGCCGGGCAACCGGTCCGCACCCTCGAGGGATATGCCGCGCCCGGAGACGCTGACGCCGAAGGCGACCGGGACGCTCCCGTCGGCCGCGCCGGGCGAAGCCGCCCGGCGCAGTTGGAGGGCCCAGGCGGCGTGCAGGGCGGTGCTCTCCGCGACTCCGCACGAGGCCGCCCATCCCCGCAGCCGTACCGCCTCGGTGGGGTTGAGCCGCTCCACGGCCCGGCCGTACCCCTCGCCACCGCGCGCGGGTGCCGCAGCGGGTCCCGCAGCCGGAGCCGGTCCGGCGTCCGCCACCGGGGCGTCCGCCGCAAGCGTACGGGCCCCGGCGGGCGGGGCGGCCCGGGTCCAGAACGCGCGGGCCGGGCCCTGGTCGCGGGCGCCCAGCCAGCGCAGGTGGTCGGGCAGCCCCGGGCGGCGCTCGCCGCCCGCGACGCGGCCGTCGGCCGCGTACGCCCGCAGGAAGGCGCGCAGCAGCATGTGCGCGCTCGGGGCGTCGAGCAGGGCCTGGTGGTACGTCAGGACGATCCGGGCGTCGGGGGCGTGGGCTCCGGCCGCCCCCTCGACGCAGCGCACGCGCAGCGGACCGGGCTCCGCGAGGTCGAAGGGCCGCTCCCGCTCGGCGCGGAGCGCGGCGGCCCAGGCGGCCGCGTCGCCGGCCGCGTCGCCGGCCGCGTCGCCGGGCTCGTACGGATCGTGGCGCACGCGCATCCCGGCCCGCTCGTGCACGGTGACGACGGGCCCGCTGCCGCCCCGGCCGGGGCCCGGGGCGAACGCGGCGCGCAGCACGGACTCGCGGTCGCACACCGCCTGCCAGGCTTCGTCGAACCGGTGCCGGTCCAGCGGCCCGTACCAGCGCAGGTGCAGCTGCCCGAGGTGGAGCTGCGACCCGGGCGGTGCGGCCATCGCGTCGAGCAGCACCTCGCGCTGGCGGGCGGAGGCGGGCAGCCCGGCGGCCGCTGCGGCCTGGTGCTCCGCGCGGCCGGGGGGCGGCAGCTGCGGGAGGGCCGCCGGTACGCCCGACCGCCGGCCCGGTCGGCCGTGGCCCGCCGCCGGGTCGGTGAGCAGGTCCGCAAGCCGGCCGGCCAGGCCGGGCCGTTCACCGGTCCGGCAGGTCAGCCGGAGGGTGTGGTGGGTCGCGGTGTGGCGGCTGAGCGTCGGCTCGCAGGGGGCGGCCATGTCGAGTGCACTGGCCAGGAGCAGGGCGTCGAGGGGGCCGAGCAGGTCGAGAGCGAGCGGTGAGCCGGACGCGATGACCACGGTCATGGTTCCGGTTCCGGTTCCGTCCATGCACCCCTCCCTCTCCGTATGCACACCGCAGGAACGCCTCCGAGAAGGGCAGGTCAAGTCCGGGTCAATTTTCAGGCAATATCTGACAAAACAGCAAGCCTCAGTCTCTGAATGTCCTATTCCACATGGAAGTTGGCAAGTTCCATGTGGAACTGCCCCGTTTTCCGGCCGATTCACACGGCCGCCCGAATCAGTCCGGATCGGACCGGATCCGGACGGCCCGCCGGCACACCCCTACAGGGACCGGTTGATGTGCAGCACCGGGAACAGGTCGGTGCGGACCCCCGCCGGATCCTGGCCGTGCGCGACCTTCCGGGCGATCTTCGTCCCGATCGGGGTGCGGGTGACGACGGCCGCCGCCCGCGCCTGCAGGAAGGAGACGGCCGGCCCGCCCTCGCCGAACAGCGTGCGGTCCTGCATCAGCTGCATGCGGTGCACGGCGGCCGCCGCCGGGGCGCGCCGGTCCCGGTAGGGCGCGAGCCGCGCCGCCGTCGGCTCCCCGTCGGCCAGCGCGCGGACGAGTACGGGGTGCAGCGCGGCGGCGTCCTGCAGGGCCAGATTGATGCCCTGGGCACCGATCGGCCCGTGGGTGTGCGCGCTGTCGCCCAGCAGTACGAGTCCGTCGCGCACCCATTCCCCGGCGTGCGAGGCGAACACGTCGAGCAGGGCCAGGTCGGCCATCGAGGTGATCTGCTCGTGCACGAGGTCGGCGTACTGCGGCAGCAACTCGGCCAGTTCCCACCGGATGTCCTCGATGCCGCGCCGTACGACGCCGTGCCAGCCGCCGTGCGGCAGGGTCCAGCCGATCCGCAGCCGGTCGGGGTGGGCGTCGTGGACGAGTACGGCACTGCCCGCCGCGCGGTGCACCCGTACCTGCCCGGTGGCCCGGCCGGGCGCGTGCAGCGAGAACCACACCACGTCGTGGGCCAAGGACTCGCGCCGCCCGGCGTCGATGCCGGCGAGCGCGCGGGTCTTGGAGAACCGGCCGTCGGCGCCGACGACCACCCGGGCGTGCACGGTGACCGGCACCCGGTCGGGGCCGTTGACCACCGCGCCCGTGCAGGGCCTGTCCGGGCGCTTCTGCCGGAGCGCGGCGATCCGGTGCCCTTCGAGCAGGGTGAATCCGGGCAGCTCCCGGCAGGCGGCCAGGAGTTCCTCCAGCAGGTGGGGCTGCGGGAGGGCCAGCAGGTGGTCGTACGGGGCGGACAGCCGCCCGTAGTCGATGTCGAGCACCACCCGCTCCCGCTCCAGCACCTGGAACCCGCTCAGGCGGGCCGCACCGCGGGCCGCCGCCCCGGCCAGGACGCCGAGCTCGTCGAGGATCCGCTGGCCGCCCGGCTGGAGGATCTCGCCGTGGAACTCGCGGCGGAACGCGGTGGAGCGCTCCACCAGGGTCACGCGGACGCCGGAGCGCAGCAGCATGAGCGTCAGGGCCAGCCCGGCGGGTCCGGCGCCGATGACGCAGACGTCGGTGTCGACGGTGGCGCCCGCGTCGGTGGTGCGGGTGGTGCGGGTCTCCTGGATCACGGATCAGACCACGGCCCGGGCGGAGAGCACCTCGTTGACCATGGCGAGGTAGCGGCGCGGGGTGTCGGCGTCGTCGAGGGCCTCCTCGTCGAGGAGCACGTCGTACTCGCGCTCGATGTACCCGGTGGTCTGCAGGACGGCGAGCGAGTCGTAGCCCAGCTCGAACCAGTTCAGGTCCATGACGTCGCCGTCGAGGTCGACGCCCTCCTCCTCGCCCGCGCACTCGCGCAGGATGCGCTTCAGGTCGTCGAGTTCCAGCCGGTCCATGGTCTCCCTCTTGTTCTGGTGGGTGGTTCGGGGACGGATACGGGTCAGGCGTCCGGGGCCCGTACGACGACGGCGGAGTTGAACCCGCCGCGGCCGCGGGCCAGGACCAGCGCGGTCCGCAGCGGCAGCCCGAGGGCCGGGCTGGGCGCGCCGGTGACCAGGTCCAGCAGGTACTCCGCGGCCGGGAGCTCGGTCCCGGTGGTCGGCGGGATCATCTGGTCGCGCAGGGTGAGCAGGGCGGCCGCCACGTCGAGGGCCGCGCCTCCGGCGGCGAGCCGCCCGGTCATCGACTTGGGCGCGGTGACGGGCACCCCGTACGGGCCGAACAGGGCGGTGATGGCCTCGGCTTCGGCGCGGTCGGCTTCGCGTTCGCCGGCCGCGTCGGCGAAGACGACGTCGATCTCGTCGGGGTGCACGCCCGCGTCGGCCAGCGCCAGTTCGGCGGCCGCGCCGAGCCGGGAGGTCCCGTCGGCGTCGAAGGTGGCGGCGTGCCCGGCGACCGCGCCGTAGACGCGCGCTCCGCGCCGGCGGGCCTCCTCGGCGCCCTCCAGGACCAGGAGCGCCCCGCCCTCTCCCGCGACGTGACCGCTCGCGTCCTCGGCGAACGGGAGGTAGGCGCGGGCCGGGTCCTCCCGGTCGGTGAGCCCGCCGCCGGCCAGGTAGGCGGCCCAGCCCCAGGAGCACAGGGCGGAGTCGATGCCCCCGGTGACGACGAGCTCGGCGCCCTTGCGGATCTGGCGGCGGGCGTGGGCCATCGCGTCGAGGCCGCCGGCCTGCTCGGAGACGATCACTCCGGAGGCGCCGCGCAGACCGTGCCGGATGGAGATCTGGCCGCTGTTGACGGCGTAGAACCAGGCGAACGACTGGTACGCGGAGACGTGCTGGCCGCCCTTGCTCCACAGCGCCTGGAGCTCCTGCTGGCCGAACTCGAAGCCGCCGAAGGAGTTGGCGGTGACCACGCCCGCTGCGTGCTCGGGCAGCTGCGCGGGATCGGCCCCGGCGTCGTCGAGCGCCTCCTTCGCGGCGGCGAGCGAGAGCCGGGTGACCCGGTCGGTCTGCGGCATCAGCCGGCTGGAGACGTGCTCCGCGTCGACGAACCCGGGCACCTCCCCGGCCAGCTTCGCCGGGTAGCCGCTCGCGTCGAACCGGCTGACGGGCCGGATGCCGGAGCGGCCGCGCAGCACGGCGGACCACCAGGCCTCGGTGCCGAGCCCGTTGGGCGCGGCGACCCCGATGCCGGTGACGACGGGGGCGGCGGTACGGGAGGGCGCCGGGGAGGCGGTGACGACGGGGGCGGCGAGAACGGTGGTCATCGGTCCGCCTTCGGGCTCGGGCTGGTCAGGATCATCGCGCTCTGGAACCCGCCGAAGCCGCTGCCGACGGTCAGGACGGCGTCGGTGCGCTGCCGGCGGGCGGTCAGCGGGGTGTAGTCGAGGTCGCAGGCCGGGTCGGGCTCGTGCAGGTTCGCCGTCGGCGGGACGGTGTCGTGCTCGATGGCGAGCGCGCAGGCGGCCACTTCGAGGGCGCCGATCGCGCCGAGCGAGTGCCCGATCATCGACTTGATCGAGCTGACGGGGACCTCGTACGCCCGCTGCCCCAGGCTCCGCTTGAACGCCTCGGTCTCGTGCTTGTCGTTCTGCTTGGTGCCGGAGCCGTGCGCGTTGATGTAGTCGATGTCCCCGGGCACCAGTTCCGCCTCGGCCAGCGCGGCCGTGATGGCGGCGGCCATCTCGATGCCGTCGGGCCGCAGTCCGGTCATGTGGTAGGCGTTGCTGCGCGAGGCGAAGCCCGAGATCTCGGCGTACATGTGCGCGCCGCGGGCGCGGGCGTGCTCGTACTCCTCGATGACGAGGACGGCCGAGCCCTCCCCCAGGACGAACCCGTTGCGGGTCCGGTCGAAGGGCCGCGAGGCGGTCTCCGGCTCGTCGTTGCGGGTGGAGGTGGCGCGGATGGCGTCGAAGCAGGCCGCGGTGATCGGCGTGATGGGCGCCTCGGCCGCGCCGGTGACCATCACGTCGGCGCTGCCCTCGCGGACGAGGTCGACGGCGTGGCCGATCGCGTCGAGGCCGGAGGTGCAGCCGGTGGACACCAGCGCGACGGGCCCCTGGGCGCCGACGGTGCGGGCCACCTCGGCCGCCATCGAGCTCGGGACGAAGTAGTCGTAGAGGTGGGGTACGGCCTTGGTGTGGTCGACGAGCGTACGGGTGCCCTGCTCGCTGACGACCCCGTACTCGGCGTCGAGTCCGGTGGTGCAGCCGAGCGCGCTGCCGAGGGTGACCCCGGTGCGCGTGGCGTCGTACGAGCCGGCCAGGCCGCTGTCGGCGAGGGCCTCGCGGGCGCTGACGACGGCGAACTGGGCGGCCCGGTCCAGGCGGCCGGCCTGCTCGTCGGTGAGCCCGGACTCCCGGGGGTCGAAGTCGGCCTCGGCGGCGATCCGGGAGCGGAAGCCGGAGGCGTCGAAGAGGGTGATGGCGCGGGTGGCCGTACGGCCGTCGGTCAGCAGCGACCAGAATTCCTTGGTACCCGGGCGGCCCGGGGCCACGACCCCGATGCCCGTGATGACGACGCGTCTCATCGCCCGTCCCCCTGTTCTGTCCGGTGTGGGCGCAGCACGATGCGGGCGGCCCGGCCGAGCATCCGGGGCAGTTCGCCGCCCCGGACGAAGAAGTGGCCGCCGGGTACGGTCCTGCGCACCAGCCGGCCGGTGGTCCAGCGCTGCCAGCCCGCGGCGGCCTCGGCGCCGACGAGCGGGTCCTCGCTGCCGGTGACCGCGAGCAGCGGTACGGGCACGGGGCCGGGCGAGGTGGGCGCGACCGCGGCGGCCCGCAGGTTGCGGGCGAGGCGGAGGTCGGCGCGGAGCACGGGGAAGACGGACCGGAACCACACGTCCCCGGGCCGCACGCCCGGCGGCAGCGCGTCGAACCGGTCCAGGACGCCCAGCAGTTCCTCGTCCGGCAGTTCGGCGGAGTTCGCGAGGGCGGCCGGCAGGTCCGGCGGCGGGCTGGCCCCGACGGCCAGCAGCGCCGGCATCGCCAGCCCGTACTCCAGCGCGGCGTGGGCGACCGTGAGGGCGACCGTCGCGCCGAGGCTGTGCCCGTAGAGGACGTAGGGGGCGGCGGGCTCGTCGGCGATCTGCTCGAAGAGCGGCTTGAGATCGGACAGGAGCTCGTCGCGGGTGGTCAGCCGGACCTCGCGGCGCCGCTCGTCGCGCCCGGGCAGCAGCCAGGGCGTGGTCCTCACCCCGCTTCCGGCGAGCTTGTCCCACCGGTAGAACGAGGACACTCCGGCCCCCGCATGTGCGAAACAGTGCAGCCGCACGGCCCGTACGTCGCCCATCGCCACCTCCCAGGAACCGCACCTCGTAGGCCTCGACATTCACCGACCGCGCTTGAGACCGGCTCGAATCGGTGTGTACGGGTCCGGGACGCGATGCGGACGGGTGGCGGCGCGGAGCGGGGCGGGGCAGGTCAGCTGCGGCCGAGGGCGCCCGCGGCACCCCCGGCCGACTAGGCCGCGTACAGGTCGAAGGTCGACCCCCGGCGCGGCCCCGCCACCACGTCCAGCGCCGGATCCACCGTCAGCATCGCCTGGTGCAGGCGCTGCAGCTGCGGGGACGGTTCCACCCCGAGTTCGTCGATCAGGCGGTTGCGCAGCCTGCGGTAGACGTCCAGGGCGGTGGCCTGGCGACCGGAGCGGTACAGCGCGACCATGGCCTGCGAGTGCAGGCCCTCGTGCTGCGGGTGCCGGGCGATCAGCTCGGTCAGCTCGGCGATGACCTCGACGTGGCGGCCGAGGCGCAGGTCCGCGTCGATGCGCCGCTCGACGGTCACGAGCCGGCTCTCCTCCAGGCGCATGACCTCGATCTCGAGGATCGGTCCCACGCGCACGTCGACCAGCGCCGGGCCGTTCCACAGTCGCAGCGCCCTGCGCAGCAGGTCGGACGCGGCCTCGTCGTCCCCCTCCTCGTACGCGTGCTGTCCGCCCGCCACGAGGGTCTCGTACTCGTGGACGTCGACCGCGTCCGGCGGGATCTGCAGCAGGTAGCCGCCGTGCCGGGTCGCGAGGACGTCCTTGGCGCTGCCCGGCACGCCCGGCCCCATGGCGGTGCCGAGTCTGCGGCGCAGCTGCAGGATGTAGGTCTGCAGCGTGGTGAGCGCGCTCTGCGGGAGGTCGGTGCCCCAGATCTCCTCCATGAGGGTCTGTACGGGCATCACCCGCCCCGGATAGAGCGACAGCAGCGCCAGGATCTGGCGCGGCTTGCCAGCCGTCGGAACAATCGAGCCCCCGTTGACCTCGGCACTCAACGGACCCAGAACCTGAATCTTCACGGTCTCCTCCGTATTTCGTCGAGTTCCCATCGATTTTCAGCCTTCGACTTCCGCACCGTAGCGCCGCCCGGTAGACGGTCCCGGAATTCTTGAGTGGCTGTCGAGCCGCCCTCCGCCCCCGATATTTGCATGGAGAAAGCAAGCTGGTAGCTTCCGCTCAGGGCATTCAACCGGCATAGGGCCATTTCCGCCGGGAGGGGGAACCGGCACCATGGGCGACGACACCGAAATGGACTTCCGCATCCTGGGCCCGGTGGAGGTACTCGACCGCCGCAGCGGGGCGTACGTCGCGCCGTCCGGAGCCAAACAGCGTGCGCTGCTGGGCGCTCTGGTGGTCCGGGCCGGCCAGGTGCTGCCGGCCGAGCGGCTCGTCCACGAACTGTGGGGCGAGCGCCCGCCGGTGAGCGCGGCCAACGCCCTGCACGCCCACGTGGCCCGCCTGCGCCGGCTGCTGCAGCGCGCGGGCGCCACCGGCGCGATAACCACCCACGCCATGGGCTACGCGCTGGCGCGGGTCCCGGCCGGTACGGACGCCCACCACTTCCACCAGCTGTCCTCCCGGGGCCGCGGGATGCTCGCCACCGACCCGGTCCGCGCGGCGGAACTCCTCGGCGACGCCCTCGCCCTGTGGCGCGGTCAGGCACTGGAGGGCAGCGGGCAGGGATCCGTCTGCGCGACGGAGGCCGAGCGGCTGGAAGAGCTGCGGCTGACCACGCTGGAGACCCTCTACGACGCACATCTGCGCAGCGGCCGGCACGCCGAGGCCGCCCCGGAGCTGGAACGGCTCACGGCCCGCCACACGGTGCGCGAACGGCTCTACGACCTGCACATGCTGGCCTTGTACCGGTGCGGCCGCCAGACGGAGGCCCTCGGCGTGTACGAGCGCGCCCGCCGCCACCTGGTGGACGGACTCGGCGTGGAACCCGGCCCGGCCCTGCGCGACCGCATGGCGGCGATCCTCCACCACTCCCCGTCCCTGACGGCGCCGGACCCGGAGGCCTCGCTCGCCGAGCTGGGCGGGGCGATCGCCCGCCTGGGTGCGAGGATCGAGGAACTGGCGAGGGAGCAGAAGACGCTCATCGACCGCCTGAACAGCCTGGCCCCGGGCGCTCAGGCGTGGCAGGCGGGCGGCCGTCCGTGAAAGACGGCCATCTCTGCGAACAGACTCCCGACGTCCAGGGGGGACCCCTCGGGCAGCCGCCCCTCGGCTTCGACGTAGCCGCGATGGAGATTGGGCAGGAGCCGCTCGGAGTCGAGCAGTTCGGCGTACGGGCCCAGGTCGGTGGCGCGCGCCAGCTCCAGCGGGCTCACCCCGGCCGCGACGCCCTCCCGGGCCAGACCCCGGACCCAGCGCAGGTAGTCCGCGTTGGCATCGAACAACTCGGGTCCCCCGACGGGCCCGTGGCCGGGGACCACGGTCGTGGCACCGAGCTCCGCCAACCGCTGCAGCGCCCGCAGTGAACCCGAGACGGACCCCATGACGCAGAACGGTGTGACCCCGTTCATGACCAGGTCGCCGGTGAACAGCACGCGCTGGTCGGGCAGCCATACGACGGTGTCGTCGGTCGTGTGGGCGGCCGGGCCGATGTGGATGAGCTCGGCCCGGACGTCGCCCACGTGGAGCGTCGTGGCGTCCCGGAAGGTCAGCTCGGGGGGCCGGACCTCGATGTCCCCCCAGCACACCCCGGGCCACAGCCCGGCCATGTGCAGCCCGGCCGCCCGGACCATGGCCCGGGTCCGCTCGTGCCCGATGGTGAGCGCTTCGGGAAAGAGGAAGTTCCCGTAGGTGTGGTCGCCGTGGAAATGCGTGTTGACGAGGGCCCGGGGAGCGCGTCCCGCCACCCGCAGCGCGGCCGCCCGCAGTTCCCGGGCCCGCCGCTCGGTGGCCACGGTGTCCACGAGCGCGCTGGACCCGCCGTCGCTGATGATCCCCGCGTTGTTCAGGCACCACCCGCCCTCGGGCTGCACATAGGCGTATACGCCGTCCCCGACCTCAAGAACGCCCCGCTCCCCGCCCACGCGCACCTCTCAAAACCTGCTGAACAACGGATCTCAAATCATCCGCTGCCCCGCTCGATTCCCGCTGGATTTCCGATCCCCGCCCGCACCGGCGATTTCCGGAAACCCTTTTCTCCGCCGACCGGTATCCGGGGCGGAGCGGCCTTTTCCGACGCGGCCGGGGAAACGGGGCCTCAGACGCCGGCGGGGGCGGGCAGGACCAGGCGGCGGGGGGCTGCGCGGCCCCAGGGGAAGCCGTGGTGGAGGTGGACGGCCGGGACGCGCTCGTCGTCGACCTCGACCGCCACCGCCGCCAGTACCTCCGGTACCGGCTCCACCTCCAGGAACCGCCACCGCCCCGCCGAGTCATCGGCCGGAGGCCGGAACGACAGCACTCCCCGGTCCTCGGCCAGGGCGAACGCGAACGAGTCGAACGGCAGCCCCAGCCCCAGCCCCCGCGCCTTCGAGTACGCCTCCTTCAGCGTCCACAGCCTCAGCGCACGCCGGTCCCGCGGCCGCCCGGGCGCGGCACTGGCGATCCAGTCCTGCTCCTCACCGGAGAACGTCGCGATGATGCTGTCCAGTCCGCGCTCGCCCCGGTCCAGCCGCTCCACGTCCACGCCGATCCGCAGCCCCCGGGAAACCCCCAGCAGGTTGTACGCGTTGGCGTGCGAGAGGTTGAAGTCCAGCGCGTCGGCCCCCCGCGGCAGCCCCCCGGCCGGCGTCTGCAGGAACGGCCGCCCGCGCGAGGACCGCCAGATGATCGCCTCGGCCTCCGGAATACCGGTCTCCAGCGCGAGCACCCGCCGCACCAGGGCGTGCGCGACGAGGTACTGCCGTCGGTCGCGTTCGAACAGGAACCGGCCCGCCACCTCCTGCTCGTTCTCGTCCAGCCAGTACGAGGCCAGCGTCGCGGCGATGCCCGGCGCCAGGTCCTCGTTGGGGCAGAACCACAGGTTCACCGGGGCCGGCTCGTGCTCCCCCGGCCCCGCGGGGTCGATCGGCGGCGTCGTCATGCCGGGCCCTCCTCGCCACCCAGCCACAGCGGAACGCGCAGGAACGCGGACGGGGGCAGCGGCAACGGCTCCTCGGGCCCGGCCGACGGCTCCAGTGCGGCCCAGTCGACGTCCAGCCCGGACAGCCACAGCCCCCGCAGCTGGTGCACGTGCCCGGCCCGCCAGAGCGCCGCCAGGTACCCGTCCGTCTCCGGTACGGCGCCCAGCCCCAGCGGGTCGGCCCCGCCGCCCCGCAGATCGGCGCAGGGCGCCCCGCCCCGTACGAACTCCTCCAGGACCCGCAGCAGGTCTCCGGTGTCCCCGACGACGGCCGCGAAACGGCAGTCCATGGCGGCCCGGCCGGTCCGCAGGGCGCGGGCGAGGCGGCCGAGCGGCGGCACCGGCCCGGGCCCGTCCAGCATCTCGGCGAACCGCCGTGCGGTGGCCGCGAGATGGGCGGGGGTCGGGGCGGACAGCAGGAAGAGCTCGGGACCCGCGCCATCGTGGTCCGGGACCGCGCGCGGCGCGGCGGCGGCCGGCAGGTGCTCTTCCAGCACCACCTCCGCGTCCACACCCCCCGCGCCCCGCACCCCGACGCAGATCCGCCGCGGCCCGCGCCCCTCGCTCTCCCAGGGCTGCGCCTCCGCGCGCCCGGCGCCGGGCACGAGGACCCGGTGCCCCAGCTGCAGCACGGCCCGCGTCAGCACCGCGGCCCCGGTGGCAGCCCCCGCATCCCCCACGAGATCCCGCACGGCCGCGGCGTCCTCGCGGACGACGCCGTCCACCCCGCCCACACCCGCGATCCGCAACGCCTCCCGCAGCACCCGCCCGGCCGAAGCCTGCGGGTGCCCGGCCGAAGAGCCCGTACGGGCACCCGCGGCCCGGGACGCGCGGCCCGGGCCGGCTGCCGTGGGGTCGGGTGCGGTGTGGCCGACGGCGGTGCCGCGAACCAGGCAGTGGACGGCGTCCCCGTCGGCCAGCGCCCGCGCCAGCGGCTTGAGCAGCAGCGCGCCCACGCCCTCGCCCGCGCCGGGGTGCCGGCTGGAGGGGTGCAGCAGCAGCCGTGCGCCGCCGACGAGCGCGGCGGCGCACTCGCCGCCGCGCAGGGCGGCGACGGCGAGGTGGAGGGCCACGAGCACCGAGGACTCCGCGGTGTCCACCGCCTGGCTGGGGCCGGTCAGACCGAGCAGGGCGGAGAGCCGGTTGGGCAGGCTCCACTGGCCGCCCCGCGGCATCGGCCGGGACCGCTCGCGCCGCCATGTCCGGGCGGCGAGCAGCGCGTAGTCACCGGGCCCGGCGCCGGTGAACACCCCGACGCTGCGCGGGGTCCCGTCGGCGGCGGTCAGGGCGTCGAGCCGGCCGCCGGTGCAGCCGGCGTCCTCGAGGGCCTCCCACGCGGTCTCCAGGAACAGCCGCTCCTGGGGGTCCATCAGGGCGGCTTCGTGCGCGTCGATCCCGAAGAACTCCGGGTCGAAGTCCTGCACGCGCTCCAGGTAGTGACCGAGCTCGTCCCCGGGCCGACCGGCCGGCGGGGTCGAGGCGCTGTCGTACCCGCCGCGCGCCCGCCGCCAGAACGCGGCCAGGTCGGGCGCCCCCGGATACCGCCCGGCCATCCCGACGACGGCGACGGGCTCGGCCACCGGTTGCCCGTCCCGCCCGGAGACCCCCTCGGTGTCCGGCCGCCGCCCGGGAGCCTGCGGCTCGGCCGTGGCGGAGGGCTCCGGCCGGAGGTCCGGCAGTGCGAGGACGACGGGTCCCGTCCCGGCGCCGGCGCCGGTCAGCAGCGCGGCGACCTGGGCCCGGTCCAGATGGCCGTTCTTGAACCGGGTCAGGACTTCCTTCTCGTCCATCTGGACGTGCTCCTTCTGGGGGTATCCGGCAGTTCGGCTTCAGCCGCGGCGGCCGAGCAGTACGAGGGCCTCGTCCACGGTGAGCCGGTCGTCACGGATCGCGTCCAGCAGGACGTCGAGGTCCCCGCCGGGAAGGCGCCGCACGGCGGTCGCCGGAGAAGTGGTGGCGGCGGCGGCAGCGGCGCCCGCGACACCCGCGGCCACGGCCGCGGCCGCGACCGCCGGGCGGAGCGCCGGCTCCGGCGTCCGCGGGGCCGGGGTGCGGGCCTGCGCGGCCTGGACCGCCTGTGCCGCCGCACCCGTACGGGTCGCGATGTAGGCGGCCATGGCGGCCAGGTTCGGGTGCTCGTACAGCAGGACGGACCGCTCCTGCAGGCCGAAGCTGCGGTTGACGACCGCGATGAACTCGGCGCCCACCATGGAGTCCACGCCGAGCACGTTGAACGCGGCCGTGTTGTGGATGTCCCAGGGGTCGCAGCACAGGATCCCCGCGAGCTGTTCGCGCAGCACCTCCGCGATGCGGGTCGCCGCGGCGGCCGCCGGCGCCTGCCGCTCGGCGAGTGCGGAGGCGGCGGGTGCGGGTGCGGGTGCGGCGGCGGGTGCGGCGGCGGGGAAGGCGAAGGCGGCCGGCGCCTCGTACTCCGCGGCCACGGCCGGTGCCCCCGCCGCGACGGCAGCGGGCACCGGGGGAACCGGCGCCGCGGCCGCGCCGCTCGCCGCCCGCGCGACCTCGCGCGCGAACGACACCGGGGTCGGGAAGTCGTAGAGGTCGGACGCGCGCACGCGCAGCCCGTACCGGGTGTTGACGACGGCCACGAACTCCACGACCAGCAGGGAGTCGAGCCCCATGGACTGGAAGGTCTGCTCGGGGTCGATCTTCTCCGGCTTGACCCGCAGGACGTCGCCGAGCACTCCGATGAGGTCGGTCAGTACGTCGTCGGGATGTTCCATCGTCATCGCAGGCTCCTCCAAGCCGTCGGGTGGCACACGGTCACGCGCTGCTCCCGGAGAACACCGGACGGGAAGGGCAGTGCCCGCTCTCGTCCAGGACGTCGCCCCGTACGTCCCCCACCCGCCGCGGCGCCGTGTCGGGTTCCGGCCTCCCGACACGGAAGTGCCGTTCCGCGCCCTCCGGCACCAGGATCGGCAGCAGGAGCGACCACAGTCCCGACACCCGGCGCTGCAGCTCGGCGTACGGCATTCCCGTGGCCGCCAGCGTCTCGATGCCGCAGGCCGCCGCGGCGACCAGGGACTCGACGCCCTCCCAGGAGCCCCCGGCGCGCAGTTCACCCGCGTCCCGGGCCTCGCGCAGCAGCCCGCAGACCTCAGCGAGCCAGATCCGGTGGAAGTCGGTGGAGAGCGCGGGCAGTCCCGCGCACTCTTTGGTGATGCGGAAGCTGGCCGGGACCGCCGGTTCCTCGCGCAGGCTGAGTGCGAGCCAGTTCGTCGTGTCGACCAGGGTCTGGAGCGGTGAGCCGCCGGATGCGCGCAGTTCGCGGACCGCATCGCGCAGCAGCTCGCAGCCGCGCAGCTGGACCGCTTCCGCCAGTTCCTCCTTGGAGGCGAAGTGGAAGTACAGCGCCCCTTTGGTCACTCCGGCGAACACGGCGATCTCCAGGAGCGTCGCGTTCGCGTAGCCGCTGCGGTGGAACATCTCGGCGCCCGCGTGCACGAGCTTCCTGCGGGTCCGCTCCGACCTCTCCTGCACCGCGCCGCCTCCGCGGGCCGTGGTCCGGGAGCGCTTGCGGCCCCGGGCCCCGGACCCGGCCGCGTTCCCGGTGTCGGTATCGGTACGGGTGTGGGTACGGGTGTCGGTGTCGCGTGCGGCTGTCATCTCAGCCCACGCGTACGAGTCGCTCGCTGTTGTTCTCCGCCACCGCGGGAGCTTCCGGGTTGGCCATGAGGATCGAGCGCTGCAGCCGGCGCAGTGCGGCCGAGGGCTCGAGCCCCAGCTCGCGTACGAGCGTGGCGCGCAGCCGCTGGTAGACGTCGAGGGCCTCGCCGCGCCGTCCGGAGCGGTGCAGGGCCAGCATGAACTGGCCGTGCAGGTTCTCGTGGGTGCGGTAGCGGCTGGCCAGCACGGTGAGTTCGGCCAGCAGCTCGCGGTGCCGCCCGATCCGCAGATCGGCCTCGATGCGCTGGTCGAGCGCACAGAGCCGGGTCTCCTCCAGCCGCCGCGTCTCCATGTCCAGCTGGATGCCGCCCTGCACGTCGGCGAACGCCGGTCCTGACCACAGCGACAGCGCCTCGCGCAGCAGCCGGGCCGCGCCCGGGAAGTCGCCCGCGTCCATCGCCCGGTAGCCCATGCCGGCGAGCCGGTCGAACTCGCGGACGTCGCTGGTGCCGCCACCGCTGTTGAGCAGGTAGCCGCCGGGCAGCGTGACGAGCACGTCCTTGGCGGTGCGCCGGCCCGCGGGGGCGGCTTCGCCGTCTCCGTCGGCCTCGCCCTGTTCCAGCGCGGTCGCGATGAGCGCCCGCAGCTGCAGGACGTACGTCTGCAGTGTGGTCCGCGCACTCCGCGGCGGAGCCCCCTGCCACAGTTCCTCGATCAGAGCCGACACCGGTACGACCTGGTCGGCATGGAGCGCCAGCAGTGCCAGCACCTGTCGCGGCTTGGGAGCGGTGGGCGTAACGGAGACTCCGCGTTCGCGCACCGCCAGTGTTCCCAGTACTTCGATGTCCACGCCGTACTCCCCTGTCCGTGGATGAGCCTTCGCCAGTAAAAAACAGGACCGGCGGTTTGTCAATACAAAACCGACCGCGCCGTTTCAATCTCCAGCCCATCCAGGACTCCTCAACACACGCCTCTGACCTGCGGATTTACCTCGCGCCCTCGGGGCCAGGGCGCGACTTCACCAGTCCACACCCCCTCCAGGAGAGGTCTAGATTTGGCAAAACAAACCGCCGAGTCTCCCGCATGCAGGAGAGACACACGAGGTGAACGCGTGCACGGCGCAGGGAGGTTGGACATGCAAGCGCCCCGGCCCCGGCGCAACTCGCGCACGGAGACCGGGGCACCACCTCCGTGCGGCCCCTACGGGGAATGGGTTCCGACGGCCACGAAACCGGCGAGCCGCTCCGCCGGCACGAGGGTCGGCAGCAGCAGCCGCCAGAAGCGGGTCACCGTCGCCGCCGACAGCCACGCCCCGTCCCGTACACCGAGCACCTCGAAGCCCACGGTCGCCGCCACCACGGCCGTCACCACGTCTGCGGCCTCCGCCTCGGGACGCAACTCGCCTTCCGCCTCGGCCCGCTTCAGGGTCTCCTCGACCCAGCAGCGCCAGCCCTCGCGCAGGTCGCCCGGGCCCAGCCGGGACGGTTCGCCGCTCAGCGCGAAACCGGCCCGCAGCACCGGATCCGTACGGAGCGCGCCGGCGAGTGCGTGCGTCACGTCCACGAGGAGCCGCACCCGGCTCGCGCCGGCCGGTGGAACGTCACCGGTGAGCACCCTCAGCCGGGCGAACGCCGCCTCCTCGACGGCGTTCGCCAGCGCGGCCTTGCTGGGGAAGTGGAAGTGCAGCGCTCCGTTGCTCACCCCGGCCAGGGAACTGATCGTCGTGAGGGACGCCGTCGAGAAGCCCTCCCGGTCGAATACCTCGGCCGCCGCCCGGATCAGAGCCTCGCGCGTACGCGCCGCACGTTCCTGTTTGACCATCGACTGCTCCGTCACTGCGGGATGGGGTTGCCGTGCTTGCCAAGGGGCAGGCCGGGGGGTGACCTCGGAGCCTCGCGAGAGGAGGCGGGCTCGGCGTTTTCGGGCAACGCACACCGCCCGTGCCGACCCCTCCCACGGTGTGGTCCCGATCCAGAAGGACTATAACAAACCGTCTGTGCGGTTTCTATTGGTAGAGCTGTGTACCTATCCCGTCACAGCAGGTGGAGATCACGGCCGGATCCGGCAGGATGTTCGCGGACACCTTCTGTCCACTCGCTCGAGAACGGTTCGTGCTTCACTCGATCCGCCCGGGTCCGGCCTGCGACGGGTCCCACGCCCCGCAGGCCCGGAAACCCCGCCCGTCAGCACGAACGCGCGAATCGGAATAAATGCCTCCGCTAATTTTCCTGGCGGACAGCCACATGAGCTAGAAATTAAACCGGTTGGTATGTATCTTTTCCAGCCAGAGACGCACACGCCGTTCTCGCCAGCGGAGCCCAGGGGGAGCAATGTCTGCGAGCACGTTTCAAGTCGAACGCACTGCGTTCGGACCCGAGATGGAAAGACGAGAAGACCGGCCCGCCACCAGCGGCCCCGGCTTCTCCCGCCCCAGCACCTGGACCACGACCGTCCCCAAGGAATTAGTGCATCGAGCCGCCGTCGCCGAGGTGGTCCTGACCGACTGGCAGCGGGTGGACGAGACGCGCTTCGTGCTGACCGCGCAATGGCCCCGGGGGCACAGCTTCTTCACCCCCGTGGCGGACGACTACCACGATCCGCTCATCGGCTGCGAAACGATCCGCCAGATCGGCCTGCTCCTCGGGCACGCGGAGTTCGGCGTCCCGCTCGGGCACCAGTTCATCGTCTGGGACATCGGCATATCCGTGCGCCCGCAGCACTTGCGGGTGGGCTGGGCCCCTGCGGCCCTCGACATCGAGGTCGTCTGCACCGAGGTCAAGCGGCGCGGCGGGAACCTGTCGGGCCTGCGCTTCGAGGCGGTGCTGCGCCGCGAGGGGCACGTCGTCGCGACCGGGGGCGGTTCCCTCTCCTGCATGGCACCGGGGGTGTACCAGCGCGTACGCGGCGGCCACACCCTCGGCGGCGACTGGTACCAGCTTCCGCTCATCAGCCCGGCCGCACCCCAGAGCGTCGGACGCATGTCGCCCATGGACGTGGTCCTCTCCCCGACCGGCGAGCCCACCCGCTGGCAGCTCCGGGTGGACACGCGCCACCCCATCCTCTTCGAGCACGCGGTGGACCACGTACCGGGCATGGTGCTGCTCGAAGCGGCACGGCAGGCCACGGCCTCCGTGCTGGGGCGGTCCTCGTACCTCCCGCTGAGCATCAACGCCGAGTTCAAGCGGTACGCCGAACTGGACTCCCCGTGCATGATCACGGCGGACCTCGTCCCCGGGCGGGGTCCGGACGGAGAAGAGACCGTGCTGGTCACCGCGCACCAGGATGGAGCGGTGGTGTTCAAAGGAGCCGTTACCGCAGGGGAGCACGGCCGCTGAGCGACCGCTCACGGCCGGCCGCCCTCGCGGCCGCGAGGGCGGCCGCACATCGTCACGGGGCGGCGAAGGCGCTCAGGTGATCGCTCGCCCACCGGCGGAAGGAGCCGGCGGGCCGGGCCAGCAGCGCGGGGAGCGTCGCGTCCACGGCGGCCTTCGCCCCCGCGCGCTGCCGCTCGGCACCGTCCAGCAGCGCCTCGGCGAGCTCGCTCGGATGGCGCCGGAACATCGCAGCGCGCGCCCGTTCGAGGGGCAGTTCCTCGAACCGCAGCGGGCGGCCCAGCAGCTCGGAGAGGTGCGCCGTCTGCTCGGCCGCGCTGATCGCCTCCGGCCCGGTCAGGGTGTAGGACCGGCCCGCGTGCCCCTCCTCGGTGAGCGCGCGAACGGCGACCTGCGCGACGTCGCGGGGATCGACACAGGCGTTGGCCGACACCCCGTACAGGGCCCGCACCATGTCGTCCGACCGGATGGAGGGCGCCCAGGACAGCGTGTTGGACATGAACGCGCGCGGACGCAGCAGCGTCCACCGCATCCCGGAGCCGCGCAGCAGGTTCTCGTTCGCCCGCTGCCACCGCGTGATCAGGTCCTGCGCCCCCGCGTCCTCGACGGCCGCGGCGGACAGCTTCACCACGTGCCGCACTCCGGCCGACCGCGCCGCCCGTACGAAGCGCTCGTCGTCGTCCCCCACCCGGCTGGTCACCAGCAGCGCGGTCCGCACGCCGTCGAGCGCGCGGGCGAGCGACGGCGGATCACCGTAGTCCCCCCGGACGATCTCCGCCGTGGCGGGCGCACCCGTGACGCGCGCGGGTTCCCGGGCCATGACGCGGACCGCCAGACCCTCGGGAAGGTGACGGATCACGGTGTTCCCTATCGTCCCCGTGGCCCCGGTGACCAAAATCATGCGCTTTTCCCCCGACTTGACTTCATCTTCGGCCGCCATGAGCCGAATGTGGTTGCCCGCTGTAATATACGAACTGGGCGGTTTTTTTACGGACCGCGATCGATGGATGACACCCCAAGGAGGTGAGGAGGCACAGTGGCTGAGCAAGTCCGCGCTATCCGCACACGGCAGACGATCCTTTCTGCGGCGGCCAAGATCTTCGAGGAACACGGCTACCAAGCAGCCACCATCTCCCAGATCCTCGGCGAGGCCGGGGTGACCAAGGGAGCGCTGTACTTCCACTTCCAGTCCAAGGAGGACCTGGCCCAGGGGGTGCTGGCCGAGCAGGACCAGCACCTCATGGTTCCCGATCGCGCCTCCAAGGTGCAGGAGATCGTGGACGTGGTCATGCTGCACGCCCACCGCCTGCAGACCGACCCCATGGTGCGCGCCGGCGTACGGCTGTCCATGGACCAGCTGGCCCAGGGCCTCGACCGCAGCGGCCCCTTCCTGCGCTGGGCGGAGGTCGGCACCACGCTCCTCGACCGGGCACAGGCCCAGGGCGAGCTGCTGCCCCACGTCGTGGTGCCCGAGACCGCCGACGTCATCGTGGGCGCTTTCGCGGGCATCCAGTCCATGTCCCAGGCCATCTGCGACTACCGCGACCTGGTCGCCCGGGTCTCCGCCCTGATGCGCCACTTGCTGCCCAGCGTCGTGATGCCCTCCGTGCTCGCCTCGCTCGACCTCACCGAGTCCCGCGGCGCGGCGGTCTACGGGGAAGCTCGCAGGGCCGCAGACGCACTGGAGGCGGCGGCCGGCTGAGCCGGTCCGGGATCGGTACGGATACGGGCACGGGCCGGGGCACCGACCGGCCCGTGCCCGTACCGATCCGGGTGACGTGGAGGGACCCCGCTCCTCACCGGCATCCCGTACGGGCGCCCCCGGCGAAGTACGCCGACAGCGTGGCGGCCAGGTCCGCGCCGCCCGGCGCCCACGCGATGTAGCCGTCGGGGCGCACCAGCAGGGCCTCGTACGGCACGTCGGGCGTGGGCCGGGCGCGCACCACGCGCAGGACCCCCTCCCAGCCCCGCGCGTCCTCGCGGTGGCCGGCGCCCTTCTCGCCGAGGAGCAGCAGCAGCGGCCGGCCGCCCCGCAGTAGCCGGATGACGTCCGTCTCGCCGGTCGAGGTGGTCAGTGCCGCATTGTGAAGAAACGTTCCTGCGGGCAGGCCGGAACTCCCGGGACACGCCGGCGGCACCGCCGGAAGCACCGTGTCCTGCGCGCTGATGAGCCCGCCGAGGTGCCCCTGGGCACCCTCCTCCGCCAGCAGCCCCGAGAACACCCCGCGCAGGGCGTCGAGCTCGGGCCCCGGCCGCATCAGCGCGAGCTGGGCCCGGGTGTTCTCGATGACCCGCCGGGCGACCGGCCTGCGCTCCGCGTCATACGTGCCGAGCAGGTCCGGACCCGCCTCGCCGCGCACCGCGAGCGCCAGCTTCCAGGCCAGGTTGAGGGCGTCGAGCACCCCGGTGCTCAGGCCCTGCCCCCCGATCGGGAAGTGCACGTGCGCCGCGTCCCCCACCAGGAAGACCCGCCCCTCGCGGAAGGTCCGCGCCAGCCGGGAGAAGTCGCTGAACCGGCCGAGCCACTGCGGCTCCTCCAGCGCGATCTCGCGGCCCGCGATCCAGGACACCTCCCGGCGCAGCTCCTCCAGGGTGGGCGGCAGGTGCCGGTCGGCGTGCGCCCCGGTGCAGTTGAGCGTCCGGATGTGCGTCCTGCCCTCGGCGTCGCGCTTGGACACGATCCAGCCGCGCGGGGTCCGGTGCCAGCCCTGGGGCAGCGCGTCCGGATCCGCGAGCGTGACGGCGCCCATCAGTGCGGAGGTGGTGGCCGGATGGGTGTCGGAGCCGATGCCCGCCCGGTCGCGGACCGTACTGCGCGCACCGTCCGCCCCCACCACGTACTCCACGTCGTACGCGGCCGGCCCGCGCGGCCCCTCGGCCGTGATCCGGACCCCGTCCGCGTCCTGGACCATCCCGGTCACCCGGTGCTCGCGCAGGATCCGCGCACCCGCCTCCCGGGCCCGCTCCTCGAACTGCCGCTCCAGCTGCGCCTGGGGGCGCTTGAGGATGGGCTCGGGCTCGGTCTCGGGCGCGGTGATGAACAGTCCGGGCAGCCCGGCGAAGTGGAAGGGGCTCCCGGTCCGGGGGCCCCGGGCACCGGCGTACGGGGCGGTCGGCGCCGGCAGATGGCCGCGCCGGGCCAGGCACTGCACGGCCCGGGCGTGCAGCGTGGTCGCCTTGGGCCGGTCGGACACGGTGGCCCGGGACTCGAGGAGCACCGTGTCGACCCCGTACCCGGCCAGCTCGGCCGCCACGAGCATCCCGACGGGCCCTCCGCCCACCACCGCCACCCGTGCCCGCATCCCGCGTTCCCCGTGCACAGCAGTCCCCTCCCCCGTTGACGCGCCCTCAGGCCAGGCGCGGAAATATACGGGATGGCCTGTTTCTTTTCCAAGGGCTGATGATCACCGGGTGCGGACCGTCGGGCCGGGCTACCCGCTCAAGCGACGGGCGCGGACGCGGCGTTCGCTCCGGTCGCGGCCCGGCCGGGTCCCCATCGAGGGCCGGGCCACCCGACCGACCGCCTCGGCGTCGAGGCCGCCTCCCCCGAGGAAGTCACCGCCGAGGAAGTCACCGCCGCCACCCGGGGTGCCGTGGAGACCGCTGTCAGCGGTGGATCATCTGGCCCGCTTCGGTGAGGGTCAGGGCGAGGCACCCCAGCCACCTGCCGGATCGCGGGTACTCCCAGTTCTCGGCGTTCGCGAGGACTGCGGGAAGGTCCTGTTTCGGGATGGGGGGACCGGGCTGCTCACCGAGAGAGCCGTCGCACGTCCTCGCCCGTATGGAGACCCGGAGATCCTCCGAGACCGCCGCCGGGAGGTGTCCGCAAAGCAGCGCCGTGCGCCCGCCGGGGCAGGCGGAACTTCGCGGACAGGCCCGCGGGCTACGGAAGCAGCCCGCGCACCGCCGAGGACATCGGCCCGCCCTCCGAACGCTCCGTCTTGCGCCCCTTGATGCCCGGCGCCAGCGTCCGGGCGTCCACGGCCTCGGCCGGCGCCCCCGTCGCGTACAGCCCCTCCGGGGCGGTGTCCCGGTCGTGCGGCAGCAGCCAGAACACCCGGCGCCGGAAGGTGCCGGAGGAGCGCGAGGGCTTCGCCTTCGGCCCCAGCAGCGCGTACCCGACCATCCGCCCGTCGCGGTGGTACGCGGGCCGCCCGCGCCGCGTCGGCAGCCGGTCCAGGCTCTGGCGGACATAGTCGAGGCGGCTGATGTCCTCGAGCCAGACGAAGTCCACCTCGTGGACGATCTCGTCTTCTGCGATGAGGGCGCTCATGCTGTCTCCTCGTCCGCGAGCAGGCCGATGCCCGGGTAGTACTTGCGCTGGTTGGACAGGATCATTTCCTTCGGCGAGGCCAGCCCCACCGACTCGCGCACGCGCGCCGCGAAGGCCCGGGAAGAGATCGCCGGAGCGCCCTCATGCTGGCACCAGCCCCTGTACGCCGCGTAGAGCTGCGCTTGTTCCGCCCTCAGATCGGGCTCCAGCCGGCAGGTCTCGCCGATGAAGCGCCCGGTGTGGTCCTCGGTCTCCGCGTACGCCGTCGTCGCGATCCGGACCCGCTCCGGACCCGTGAGGTCCCGGTCGCCGCCGAGGTAGCGGCGGGCGCCGTCGATGAGCCAGTTGAGGATGCCCGGACCCTCCTGGGTGACGAGTACGTCCGCCAGGTTGTCGATCTTGCGGTCGTCGGAGACGACCCGCTCGAACGGGATCATCCGCATGCGCCGCCAGAACGCGAAACCGCCGGTGCCGACCTCGGGCCGGTGGTTGCCCAGCAGCCACATCTTGTGCGTCGGCTCGAAGCTGAAGAAGTCCTGGCGCATCCGGCGCGCCTTGATGCGGTCGCCGCCGGTGAGCAGTTTGACGCGGGCCTCGTCGAAGCGGTCGCCCGGTTTGACCTCGCTGCACACGATCACCCGGCGGCCGTGCAGTTCGGCGAGGTCGGTCGGGTGCCCCTCGTACGGGCGCGACATCAGGAATCCGGGGGGCGCGGCGTCCGCGTAGTCCCCGAGCAGCTTCATCAGGACGTCCAGCAGTACGGACTTGCCGTTCTTGCCGGAACCGAACAGGAACGGCATGACCTGGGCGCCCACGTCCCCGGTGACGGAGTACCCGAGCAGCAGCTGGAGGAAGTCGATCATCTCCGCGCCCTCCGGCCCCTCGCCGAAGGTGTCGGTCAGGAAGCGGTTCCAGCGCGGCGTGGGCATCTGCTGCGGCGCCGCCGAGGTGGAGCGGGAGTGGAAGTCCTTCGTGGGCTCTGCGGGCCGGATGTGCCCGGTCCGCAGGTCCACGACTCCGGCGGGCGTGCACAGCGCGTACGGATCGGCGTCCAGGCGCGCCGCGTTGAGCACCATGCCCGGGGCGGACTTCGCCTGGGTGAGCATGGCGTTCATCCCGCTGGTGCTGAGCGTGCGGCGTCGGTGCTGCTGGAGTGCGACCGGGGTGTAGACGCCCCGCGGGTCGGTGGTGGCGATGGACTCCGCGAGGTCGCCCGCGGACCACATGACGGTGTCGTCCTCGTCGATCTGCCAGCGCGTGCCGTCCCAGCGGAACCAGCCGATGCCGGGAACGTGCCGGTAGTCGTTGCGGTAGAGCTTCACGAACAGCTTGGCGTTGCCGCGGTCGGTGAGGGTGTCGGGCAGCAGTCCGTCGGCCGTCGCCTCGCTGCCCTCCACCGCCGAAGGCTCCGTGGTCCCGGGCGTCGTCCGTCCCGGGTCGCGGTCGGCCGCCTCCCGGCCGGCCGGGGATCCTGCGGGGACCGGCGGCTCCTGGGGCCCGCGGGGCGCCGGTACGGGCTGCGCGAGTATCTGGGCCGCGACGGCCTGTACGTCGAAACCGGGCTGTACGTCGAAACCGGCCAGCATGCTGTCGTTCTCCGGCCTCACACGCGTCCTCTGAGGGCGAGCGGGCGCGCCAGGCCCGCACTCAGTCCGCCGCGGATGATGGCGCGGCAGCGGCGCTCCTGCCCGGGGCGGGCGGCTCCGGCCGCTTCCTCCAGGGCCCGCAGCGCCTCGGCCTCGCTGACGTGTCCCGCGGCGACGAGTCCTCCGGCCGTGTAGGCGGCGCGGTTCAGCTTCTCGGAGAACGCGGCCCCTTCGGCCATCGCGGCGCAGTCGGCGACATCGGCCAGCACTCCCGCCAGGACCCGGTCCGACACCGCCCGTCCCCCGCCCGCCGCGATGACGGCCTGCCGGGCGCGGGGCGGTACGGGCCGGGGCCCGGGAAGGGCCTCGGCGGGCAGGTGCCCGGTGCGCTCCAGCTCCCCGGCCAGCCAGCCGGGGAGGGGCGCGGGGATGCGTACGGACCCCAGGGGCCGGTAGACGCCGGAGGGGGTCACCGTCCCGGGGGCCACGATGTACCCGCCGTGCGCCCGTACGTCGACCTGCCAGGCCAGCGCCCGGCCGCTGCCCGAGCCGGCGGAACACTGCCACGGGCGACCGCCGTCGTTGCGGTACCAGACGTGCAGGCCCCCGGAGGGGGTCCGTACGCGCAGGGTCGTCTCGTCGTCCGCCGGGCTCGTGGCACCGCGCAGCGCGGCCAGCACGCCCAGGGTGTGGAAGCCGTTGGCCAGCCCGGTCAGGTCGACGGTGCCGGCGATCGGGATTCCCGGCAGCAGCCGTTCGCGGCCGGGGAGTTCCGCCCCGTGCGCGTCGATGTCGATGACCACGAGGCCCGCCGGACCGGTGGCGACACCGACCCCGAGATCCGGGCGCGCGCCCCACCACTGGCGGATCCGCTCGCAGTCGAGCGTGGCGGCATGGAACCCGTGACACCAGCGGCCCGCCCGCAGGCAGTCGCAGGCACCGCGGTCGTGGCCCGTGGCCCGGCAGGCGTCGCAGTTGCCCACGGGCGTCTTGCGGCCCGGCGCAAGGGGGTGAACCGGCCACCCCTGGCGCGCGCACCACGTGGCAGTCGTCAGAGGCTGCGACACGACCGCTGCAGCTCTCGTGAACTGCCTTCGGTCGCTGCGCGAAACCCGCAGGTCAGCTGCCATTCACTTCCCCCATAAGCGACTGAAGCGACTCAACGCCCAACAACAGATTAGCGAAACCGCCGGGAGGCGAGGGGCATATGAGCCAGAACAGGTGTACGCCTTCTCGAAGGGCCCCGGGGATGCCCCAGCGACCGAGCGACTGAACGCACAGCGACTCAGCCCCGCTCGGTCGCTCGTCGAGTCGCTCACAGAACACCAGGTCACAGCCTTGCGCAAGACGAAACAGCGACTGAAGCGACTCAAGTCCCCCATATATGACGCGCACACGCGCACACACACGCGCACGCCAATGTCTCCATATACCCGGACCTTGAGTCGCTTCAGTCGCTGTCTCCCCTGGCCATACCCTCTGACCTGCACTTTCTCCTCCGCTCTAAGAGCGACCCAAGAGTCGCTCAGTCGCTCTTCTTCAGTCGCTGCCCCCCGCCCCGCGCGCTCCGGGCCTTCTTGAGCGGTTCTGGAGTCCGGCTCCGGCGGGAAGCGAGCAGCGACTGAAACGACGCGAAGGGGCGGCGTACGCCGACGTGGTGTCGGAGTGCGCCGCCCCGGTCCGGGCCGTCGTACCGGCTACTTCGGGTCGCGGTCGAAGACCGACTTCGACCAGAAGTAGCCGAGCACGCAGAGCACGAGGCACCAGCCGACCGCGAGCCACCCGTTGATGCCGATCTCGGTGCCGAGCAGCAGCCCGCGCAGCGTCTCGATGGCGGGCGTGAACGGCTGGTACTCGGCGATCGGCCGGAACCAGCCGGGCATCGCGTCGACCGGGACGAAGGCGCTGGAGATGAGCGGGAGGAAGATCAGCGGCATCGCGTTGTTGCTGGCCGCCTCGGCGTTCGGGCTGACCATGCCCATTCCGACCGCGATCCAGGTGAGCGCCAGGGCGAACAGGGCGAGCAGTCCGAACGCCGCGAGCCATTCCAGGGCGGTCGCGTCCACGGAGCGGAAGCCGATGGCCACGCCCACGGCCCCCACGAGGGCCACGCTGGCGACCGACTGCAGCACGCTGCCGACGACGTGCCCGACGAGCACCGAGCCCCGGTGGATCGCCATCGTGCGGAAGCGGGCGATGATGCCCTCGGTCATGTCGTTGGAGACGGACACCGCGGTGCCGATCGTGGTGGAGCCGACGGTCATCAGCAGGAGGCCCGGCACGAGGTAGGCGATGTAGGCGGAGCGGTCGGCGCCGCCGCCCATGCCCGCGCTCATCACGTCGCCGAAGACGTAGACGAAGAGCAGCAGCAGCATGATCGGGGTCAGCAGCAGGTTGAGGGTCATCGACGGGTAGCGGCGCGCGTGCAGGAGGTTGCGGCGCAGCATCGTGGACGAGTCCCGGACGGCGTGGGCGAGCGTGCTCATCGGGCGGTCTCCTTGGGCTGGTCGGTGTCGCTGCCGCCGGTCAGGGCGAAGAACACGTCGTCGAGGTCGGGGGTGTGCACGGTCAGCTCGTCCGCCTCGATGCCGGCCGAGTCCAGCCGGTCGAGGAGGGAGCGCAGCTCGCGCTGGCTGCCGTCGCTGGGGATCTGGAGCGACAGCGCCTCGTCGTCCCGGGTGACCCCGCCGAGCGCGAGGGTGGCGTTCCGGTACGCGGCCGGGTCCGAGAAGCGCAGGCGGACGTGTCCGCCGGGGATCAGCCGCTTCAGCTCCTCGGCGGTGCCCTCGGCCGCGATCCGGCCGTTGTTCAGCACGGCGATGCGGTCGGCGAGCTGGTCCGCCTCCTCCAGGTACTGCGTGGTGAGGAAGACGGTGACGCCGTCCGTGACCAGCTCGCGGATGATCTGCCACATGTTGTGGCGGCTGCGCGGGTCGAGACCCGTGGTCGGCTCGTCCAGGAAGATGATCCGCGGTTTGCCGACCAGCGTCATGGCGATGTCGAGTCGGCGCTTCATGCCGCCGGAGTACGTGGAGGCCGGCTTCCCGGCCGCCTCCACCAGGTCGAAGCGCTCCAGCAGCTCCGCGGCGACGCGCCGCCCCTCGCTGCGGGAGAGGTGGTGCAGGTCCGCCATGAGGAGCATGTTCTCCTCGCCGGTGATGAGCCCGTCGACGGCGGAGAACTGCCCGGTGACGCCGATCGCGGCGCGCACCCCTTCCGGCGAGGCCGCGATGTCGTGACCCGCGACCCGGGCCTGACCGCCGTCGGCGCTGATGAGCGTGGACAGGATCTTCACGACGGTGGTCTTGCCGGCGCCGTTGGGGCCGAGCAGTGCGAACACGGATCCGGCCGGGATGTGCAGGTCGACGCCGTCGAGGACGGTCTTGTCACCGTACGACTTGCGCAGAGCGGTGGTGGAGACGGCGACGGGCGACGTGTGACCGTCCGCCCGCCTTGGCGTGGGCATGACAGAAGAAGGCATGGGGCCCTCCGTTCGAAGGCTGAAGTGGTCGGAAGACGGCGTCGTTCGAGGGGTGGTGGCTCAGGCCTTGGCGCGGCGGACGTCGATGTTGCCGTGCCGGGTGCGGGCGCGGACCTGGACGGTCTCCTCGGTCCCTCCCGGGGTCTCGGACGGGGTGAGCGCGTTGCGCACCTGGCCGGAGGCCGAGCTGACGTCGAGCCAGGCGGCCGTGCCCTCGCGGACGCCGACCTCGATGGCTCCGTACGAGGTCTCCAGCTGGATGGTGCCGCGCACCACTTCCCCGACGCGCAGGGTGCCGTGGGCGGTGGTCGCGGTGACCGAGTCCTCGGCGCGCCGGATCTCGATGTCGCCGTTGGCGCCGCTCACGCGCAGCTCGCCGTTGGCGGCGCCGACCGTGGTGGTGCCGTGCGAGTTCTTCAGGACGGCGGACCCGTCGACGAAGCCGACGCGCAGGCTGCCTGAGCTGGTGGTGATCTCGGCCGTGCCCTCGACCCGGTCGACGGTGATGGACCCGTGCGAGGCCTTCAGGTACAGCGGCCCGGTGGTGTCGAGGCGGACGTCGCCGGAGGAGGTCTTCACACGGACCTCGCCGAGCCGGCCCTCGCCGAGCACCTGGGTCCAGGAGCCGGTCGTGTCGATGCGCGAGCCGGTGGGCAGTTCGACGGTCACGTCGACGACGCCGGTGCGGCCGAACATGTTGGACTTGGGCGTCCTGACGGTCAGTACGCCGCCCGAGTACGCGACCTCGGTCTGTTCGGCCGTCCGCACGTCCAGGTCCTTCTTGGGGTCGCGGGGGTTCACCTCGACGACGGTGTCGGTGCGGTCACCGGCGACGAACTGGATGGAACCGGCCTCCACGCGCGCCGTGGCCGAGATCGGTTCGGGGGTGTCGAAAGAAGGCATGGCTGTCCCGTCCTCTTGGGTCTGTGGGTGAAGTGGTGGTGTGTTGCGCTCTGAGGCTTGAGGGCTGAGGGCTGGGTTCCGGGGCCTGGGGCCTGGGACCCGAGGGCTAGGGGGTGTCGTCGAAGTAGCTTCGTCCGCCCGCGAGGGCGGGGCCGGCGGGGTCTGGTGCGTGTGATCGCAAGGCGGAGGAGGGAGGCGACGCTCGCGTCGTCGACCGACGACAACGCGGCGAGCGCGCGTGCCAGACCCCGCCGGCCAGAAGGGACTTTGACGACACCCCCTAGCGCACCCAGCCGGTGATGCTCTGTCCGACGCTCTGGGTCTTCTCCGCCGGCCGCGGCCGCGGCCGGGCCCCGCCGTCGACCGCGGCCGACACGGCCCGTACCAGCCAGGCGTTGACCGACAGGCCCTCGCGGTTCGCGGCCTCCTCGGCGCGCGCCTTGAGGTGGGCCGGCAGGCGCAGGTTCACGCGGGCGGTGCCGCCCTCGTCGCCGTCGGCCGGGACCGCGGCCGGCAGCGGCTCGAAGAACGCGTCCGGCTCCGCGGGGGCACCGCCCCCGGTGGGCGGCAGCGTCACGACGAAGTCGGGGTCCAGTCCGCGCAGCCGTACGTCGACCGAGCCGGGGGCCAGCTCGCGGGTGATCTCGTCCATCGCGGCGGAGAGCACGTTGAGCATGGTCAGCCGGGTCGCGGACTCCAGAGGAGCCGTGAGCCGCTCGGCCAGCTCCCGGGCGTCTTCCCCACCGGCTTCGGCGGCCACCGCGAGCTCGCGGCGAAGGTTGTCGACATAAGGCGTGAGGTCCATGGCTCAATGATGGCACCACAATGGCGCCATACGCAAGCATCCATGGCGCCACTCATGGCACCGGCTGAGCCGAACACCCCTTCACCTGCGAAAACGCAGGAAAATTCACTGCCATCGCGATGGCGCCACACATGCCCACCCACCTTCAAAGGCGCCGCATGGCACCGAATGGCGCCACGCCGTGCCACGTGGCGCCACGCCGAGATGCGACCCGGCGGCACTCCGAATGCCGAAACCCCTTGCGCAATGGTCAAGAAGTGTTGACCATTGAGGACATGCCAACCGACGATCTTCCCGAGACGTTTCACGTCACCACGGACGAGCAGCTGCGCGCCGTTTCCAATCTCACGCGTCACCGGATCATGGCCGTGCTCCGCTTCGAGCCCGCGACGATCACGCAGATCGCCGAACGGGTCGGCCTCGCGAAAGGGAGTTCCAGCTACCACGTACGGCTGCTGGAACGGGCCGGCCTGGTGAAGGTGGTGCGGACGCGGAAGGTCCGGGGGGTCACCGAGCGGTACTACGCGATGGCCGCACGGTCGATCGTGCTGCCGGATCCGGGCGAGGGAGGGCCGGACGTGCTGATGCGGCACGCGGTGGCGGACCTGGAGGCGGCGCCGGCGGACGCCGAGCGGCACGTGGGGATGGCGCACCTGCGGCTCACCGACGAGCAGTTCGCGGAGCTGGGGACGCGGCTGGAGGCACTGGCCGCCGAGTACCGGAAGCTGTCCGACCCGTCGCTGCCGGACGCGTCATTCGTCTTCGCACTGTTCCACCCCGCACCGCGCCGACAGACCGAAGGGGACGCCAAGTGACCGCAGACATGAAGAAGTTGCCGACCGGGTTCGGACGCCTGTGGACCGCGCAGACGGTGTCCTCCTTCGGTGACGGGGTGACGCATGCCGCACTGCCGCTGCTCGCGCTGACGCTGACGCGGGATCCGATGGCGCTCGCCGTCGTCACCGCCGCCGGAACGCTGCCGTGGCTGCTGTTCGGGGTGCTCGGCGGTGCGCTGGTGGACCGCTGGGACCGCCGGCGCACGATGTGGATCGCGGATGCGGCGCGGGCGGTACTGCTCGCGATACCGGCGGCAGCGGCGGCGCTCGACGTACTGAACATTCCCCTGCTCGCGGCCGTCGCCTTCCTGCTCGGCCTCGGCGGACTCTTCTTCGACACGGCCGCCACGGCCTATCTGCCGGATCTGCTCGGCCGCGACCCCGCGCTCCTGGAGCGCGCCAACTCCCGCCTGCGCGGCACCCAGACCGCCGCGTCCGGCTTCGCCGGGCCCCCCGCGGGCAGTGCGCTGCTCGCGCTCGGGCGGGCGGTTCCGCTGCTCGCCGACGCGGTGTCGTTCGCCCTCTCCGCCGTGCTCGTACGGTCGCTGCCCGCGGCGCCCCGGCCCGTACCGCAGGCCCGTGAGTCGCTGCTGCGCCAGGCGCGGGCCGGCGCCGCCTACGTCTTCCGGAACCGGCTGCTGCTCGGGCTCGCGCTGCGTCCGGCGGTCGGGAACATCGCCTTCATCGCCGTGGAGACCGTACTCGCCCTCTTCGCGCACGACCGCCTCGGCATCGGCACCTTCGGCTTCGGCCTGCTCCTCACGGCGGAGGCCACCGGCGGCCTGCTCGGCGCGGGCATCGCCTCCTTCCTCGGCCGGCGCCTCGGCACCGGCACCGCACTGACCTGCACGGCCGCGGTCGAGGGCCTCGCCGTCCTGGGCCTCGCCGCCGCCCCGAACCCGTACGCCGCCGGCCTCGCGCTCGCCGTCTGCGGGGCGGGCATGGGCGCCACGATGGTGCTCGCGCCCTCCCTCCGGCAGGCGATCGTCCCCGCCCATCTGATGGGCCGCGTCGCCTCCACCTCCCGCATGCTCGCCATGTGCGCCGCCCCGTTCGGCGCCTTCCTCGGCGGCTGGCTGGCCGCCGCCTACGACGTGCGCACCCCGCTCTACACCGCCGCGGGCCTCCTCCTCGCCATGACCGCCGTCACCGCGACCATGACCGGCAACCGCCGGGTCGAGGCGGCGCTGCGTGCCGCCGCCACCGCGGCCGACACCACCCACGACGCCACCCACGACACCGCGAACGGCTCCTCGCCCGCCAACCAACCGGTGTAGGGGGCCGCGCCGCGCGCCGGCTCAGCCGGCCTGCGGGCCGTACTCCCCCGTCAGCAGCAGCTTCTTCTGCGGCTTGCCCATCGCGTTGCGCGGGATCGCCGCCACGAACCGCACCTCCCGCGGCCGCTTGTGCACGGACAGGTGCGCGGCGACGAAGTCCGTGAGCTCCGCCCCCGTCACCCCCGCCGCCACCACGAACGCCACGACCCGCTGCCCCAGGTCCGCGTCCGGCACTCCCACCACCGCCGCCTCGCTCACCCCGGGATGGTCCAGCAGGGCGTTCTCGATCTCCCCGGCGCCGACCCGGTACCCGCCCGTCTTGATCATGTCGATGGAGGCCCGCCCCACGATCCGGTGGACCCCGTCCACCTCGTCCACGGCCGCGATGTCGCCCGTACGGAACCACCCGTCCTCGGTGTACGCGGCCGCCGTGGCCTCCGGCCGGCCCAGGTACCCGGCGAACAACGTCGGCCCGGTCAGCTGGAGTTCGCCGATCTCGGCGCCCGGCTCGGTCACGATCCGGGTACGGATCCCCGGCAGCGGGGTGCCGACCGTGCCGGGCCGCACCTCGCCGCCCGCCCGCCCGCTCACGGTGATCAGCGTCTCCGTCATCCCGTACCGCTCCACCGGCCGCAGCCCCGTCAGCCGCTCCAGGTCCCGGAACACGGGCGCGGGCAGCGCCGCGCTCCCCGACACCAGCAGCCGGGCCCCGGACAGCGCGCCCGCGGCCTCGGGGGCCGCGGCGATGCGGGACCACACGGTCGGCACACCGAAGTACAGGCTCCCGCCCGCCCGCGCGTACGCCTCGGGCGTCGGCCGCCCGGTGTGCACGAGGCGGCTGCCGGTGCGCAGGGCCCCGAGCACGCCGAGTACGAGCCCGTGCACGTGGAACAGCGGCAGCCCGTGCACCAGGGTGTCCTCGGCGCTCCACTGCCAGGCTCCGGCGAGCGCGTCGAGGTCGGCGGCGAGCGCCGCGCCGGTCAGCACCACGCCCTTGGGCGGGCCCGTGGTCCCGGAGGTGTACAGCACCAGCGCCGGGTCCGCGGGCGCGGCGGCGGGCCCGGTCCAGTCGGAGCGCCGGGCGAAGTCCACCTCCACGACCTCGGCCCCGGAGTCCCGCAGGACGTGCTCGCGCTCGGCGGGTCCCGCGTCGGGCGGCAAAGGTACGAACGGCACCCCGGCCAGCAGCCCCCCGACCGCGGCGGCGACGGTCTCCAGGGAGGCCGTCGCGGTCATCGCGAAGGACTTCGCCCCGGCCACGTCGGCGGCCACCGCCCGGGCCGCACCCAGCAGTTCCTCGTACGAGGCGGTCCGCCCCGCGACGGAGACCGCGTCCTTGCGATCCCCGTACACCCCGTCCAACGCCGTCAGCACGGTCACGTTCCCCTCGGTGTTTCACTCCGGCAGCTCGGCCCCAGGCTACGGCCCGCCACCTCCACCGGGGCTGGAGGAGCGGGGTCCGGAGCCGAAGCCCCGGGCCTCCCGCCCCCGCTCGGGTCCGGCGCTCAGATCACGCCCTGGGCGAGCATCGCGTCGGCGACCCGCTCGAAGCCGGCGATGTTGGCGCCCGTCACGTAGTCGCCCGGGGTCCCGTACCGCTCGGCGGTCTCGTGCGCGACCGCGTGGATCGAGCGCATGATGCCCGCGAGCTCCTCCTCGACGCGCTGCGCGCTCCAGGCGGTGCGGGCGGCGTTCTGGCTCATCTCCAGGGCGCTGACGGCGACTCCGCCCGCGTTGGCGGCCTTGCCGGGCCCGAAGGCGACCCCGGCCTCCTGCAGGAGCCGTACCGCCTGCGGGGTGGTCGGCATGTTGGCGCCCTCGGAGACCGCCTTGACCCCGCTCGCGATGAGCGTGCGGGCGTCCTGGCCGTCCAGCTCGTTCTGCGTGGCCGAGGGGAAGGCCACGTCCGCCGGGACCTCCCAGACGCGCCCGCCCGGCACGTACCGCGCCGAGGCCCCGCGCCGCTCCGCGTACTCGCTCACGCGGCCGCGCTCGACCTCCTTGACCTGCTTCAGCAGGGCGAGGTCGATGCCCTTGTCGTCGACGACGTAGCCGTGCGAGTCCGAGCAGGTCAGCGGGTTCGCGCCGAGCTGCTGGAGCTTCTCGATGGTGTACAGCGCCACGTTGCCCGAGCCGGAGACCACCGCCGACAGGCCGTCCAGCGACTCGCCCCGCACCTTCAGCATCTCGGCGGCGAACAGGACGCTGCCGTAGCCGGTGGCCTGCGGCCGGATCGCGGAGCCGCCCCAGCCCGCTCCCTTGCCGGTCAGGACCCCGGCCTCCCAGCGGTTGGTGATGCGCCGGTACTGGCCGAACAGGTAGCCGATCTCACGGCCGCCGACGCCGATGTCCCCCGCCGGCACGTCGGTGTGCTCGCCGATGTGCCGGTGCAGCTCGGTCATGAACGACTGGCAGAAGCGCATGACCTCGGCGTCCGATCGGCCGCGCGGGTCGAAGTCGCTGCCGCCCTTGCCGCCGCCGATGCCCAGCCCGGTCAGCGCGTTCTTGAAGATCTGCTCGAAGCCCAGGAACTTCACCACGCCGATGTCCACGGAGGGGTGGAAGCGCAGGCCGCCCTTGTACGGGCCCAGCGCGCTGTTGAACTCGACGCGGTAGCCGCGGTTGACGTGGACCCGGCCGCGGTCGTCCTGCCACGGCACCCGGAACACGATCTGCCGCTCCGGCTCCGTCAGCCGCTCGACCAACGCCACCGCAGGATCCGCGTACTCGGGCCGGGCGGCGAAAACGGGTGCCAGGGTCTCCAGGACCTCCCGCACCGCCTGGTGGAACTCCGGCTGGGCGGGGTTGCGGCGCTCGATCTCCGCCCGCAGTGCTTCCAGCCTGTCCTTCGAGTCCTTCACGTGTGTCCTCCAGGGAGTGCGCGGTGCTTAGACGACGGCAGGTGCCTGCATGGTGCCAGCAGGTCCGCGAATACCGGTCGTTTCCGAGCGGAGTGTGTCCAGGACGCGCAATTTTCGCGGGCCCTAGGATCGGCAGCCTCGAGCTTCGACGACCCGCACATGACCGCAAGCAGACGATCAGCAGGGGGAACCGGACGTGGACACCGCGAGACTCGCCGTACTCATCGCCGCCACCGTCACCACGGGCCTCATGGCGGGCCTGTTCTTCGCCTTCGACGTGTCCGTGATGCCGGCGCTGAGGCGCTCGGACGACCGGACGCTCATCCAGGTGATGCAGCGCGTCAACGTCGCCATCGTCAACGGCCTGTTCATGACCGCCTTCCTCGGCTCCCTGCTCCTGACGGCCCTCGCCCTGGTGCTGCACCTCGCCTCCGGCGCGGGCTCCGTGGCGCCGCCGCTGATCGCCGCGCTCGTCGCGTACGCCCTCCAGCTCGGTGTCACGGGCCGGATCAACATCCCGCTCAACAACGCCCTGGACGGGGCCGGCCCCGTCGAGCGCATCGCCGACCCGGCCGCCGTCCGGCGGGCCTTCGAGGCACGCTGGGCGGCGGCCAACCGCTGGCGGACACTGCTGTGCACGATCGCACTCGGCTGCCTGGCCTGGGCCCTGGTCCTCGGCGGCCGCCTGTGACGGGGCCCTGACGGCGCCCTACCGGGGGCCGGTCGCCCGCCCGTACAGCACGAGCGCCCGCACGAGGGCGGCCAGAGCCGCCGTACTGCACACCGTACGCACGATGTTGGTGGCTGCCCAGGTCCCCTCGAACCGGTCCACGATCGAGAAGTCGGTCAGCCGGGCCGCGTCGCCCGCGTCCGCGAGCTCGTTGTTCAGCGGGATGTTCACGGCGAAGGTGATCACCAGGACGGCGAGGTAGAGCACGGCCGCCGCCCCCACCCATACCGCGACCCCGCGCCGGCCCCTTCGCAGTTCCACGGCCGCCGAGGCGACGGCGGCGAGCAGGGCCACCACGAAGACGGTGCCGAACAGCCCGTTCCCGTCGATGACGGCGTTCATGTTCTGCATCGCGGTGACGTACGTCCGCTCGTCGCCCCGCGCCAGCCCCGGCATCACCGAGACGTCGAACGCGAAGAACAGGCCCGCCATCAGGCCCACGAGGACGGTCGAGACCATGAGCAGGACTGTCGCGATCCGGCTGCCGCCGCCGGCGCCGGTGGTGTTCGTCTGCACGAGAAGCTCCCTTCTGCTGGTACTGGTACTGGCACTGGCACTGGTACGGATCGGATCCCGTCTCGGAACATCCGCAGTCGGCGCAGGACACGGCCTCGGCTAGGGTGCGGCCATGAGCACCTCCGCACTGCGCCTGGAGCCGGTCACCGCAGCCAATTTCGACGCGGTGTGCGCGGTCCGGGTACGGCCCGACCAGGCCCATCTCGTCTCCCCCGTGGTCAAGTCCCTCGCCGAGGCCTACGTCCACGGGGACACCGCCCGGCCGCGCGCCGTCGTCGACGGCGACGAGGTGGTCGGCTTCGTCATGGGCTTCGTCGACATCGCCTGGAACCCGGAGCGCGACCCCGCCGACATCCGCTCGGGCATCTGGCGGCTGAACGTCTCCGCCGCCCACCAGGCCAAGGGCTACGGCCGCTTCGCGGTCCAGGCCCTCACCTCCGAGCTCCGCGACCGCGGCGCCGACCGCGCGTACGTCACGTGGGAGCAAGGCCCCGGCACGCCCGAGCCCTTCTACCTGGGCCTGGGCTTCCGGCTCACCGGCGAGACGAGCGGCGGCCAGACCGTGGGCGTACTGGACCTGTCCGGACAACACACCTAGGGCGTGTCCGGCAGGACCACCGTGCGCGACGGCCCGCCCGCCTCCGTACGGGCCGTCGGCGCAGCCGCCGCCCCCGTACGGAACTCCTGCGGGCTCACTCCCCGTACCCGCTTGAACGCCGTCGACAGCGCGAACGCCGACCCGTACCCGACCCGCCGGGCCACCGTCGCCACCGTGGCGTCCGGCTCCCGCAGCAGATCGGCCGCCAGTGCCAGCCGCCACCCCGTCAGGTACGCCATCGGGGGATCCCCCACCAGCTCCGTGAACCGCCGCGCGAGCGAGGCCCGCGAGACCCCGGCCTTGTGCGCGAGCTCCTCCACCGTCCAGCCGTGGGCCGGGTTCTCGTGCAGCAGCCGCAGCGCCCGGCCGACCACCGGATCGCCCTGCGCCCGGTACCAGCCCGGTGCCCCCGAGCCGGGATCCGCGAGCCATGTCCGCACCACCCCGATCAGCAGCAGGTCGAGCAGCCGGTCCAGGACGAGCTCCTGGCCCGGCTCCTCCCGGGAGATCTCGGAGGCGAGCAGTCCGATCAGGGTGGCGTCCGCGGCCGCCGCGGGCCGGACCACGATCGTGGGCAGCGCGGCCAGCAGCCGGCGGCCGATCTCGCTGGGCGCCTGGTACGTGCCGCTCAGCATCACCGCCGACCCTGCCTCCTGGAGCTCCGCGCCCCACGTCCGCACGCCCAGCGCCATGCTGTCGGTGACGTCCTCGCCGTCCGAGGTGCTGCACCGCTGGTCAGGATCGACGGTGATCTGCACCGGCGTGTCCGGGGAGTCGGCGATCGTGTAGGGCTCGGGTCCCCGTACGACCGCCACGTCCCCGGGGCCGATCCGTACGGGTTCGCCGCCGTCGGGGAGCAGCCAGCTCGAGCCGTGCACCATCGTGGCCACCGAGAGCGGGGCCCGGTCCTCGATCCGCACCGCCCAGGGCGGGTTGTAGACGGCCTTGAGGAGGAAGGCGCCCCGGGCTTTGGGGCCTTCGAGCAGACCGGTCAGCGTGTCCATGGCCCCATCCTCTCCCCGGCCCCGCGTCAGGAACTCAAACCTCCCAGACACCGGTGGCCGCCGCCTCGCGGGCGAAGTCGGCGAAGTCCTTGGGCCGGCGCCCGAGGACTTCCTCCACCCCGTGCACCAGATGCGCGTTGCGTCCGTCGAGGATCTGCGCGAACAGCTCGGCGAACTCCTCGGGCAGGCCGTTCTCGCGGAGCGCGGCCCGGTACTCCTCGTCCGAGACGGGCGCGTACGTGATCTCGCGCCCCGTCGCCTTCGACAGCTCGGCGGCGACGTCGGCGAAGCTCATCAGCCGCGGCCCGGACAGCTCGTACGTCCGGCCGATGTGCAGGTCGTCGGTCAGCGCGGCCACCACCACGTCGGCGATGTCGTCGGTGTCGACGAAGGCCTCGACGGCGTCCGCGGTCGGCAGGGCGATCTCCCCTGAACGTACGGGCTCCAGGAAGAAGTCCTCGTCGAAGTTCTGGTTGAACCAGCTGGCCCTGACGACCGTCCAGTCGGCCCCGGACGCCTTCAGGCTCTCCTCCCCGCGCCGGGCGGCCTCCTCGCCCCGCCCGGACAGCAGCACCAGCCGCCGCGCCCCGGCGGCCACTGCCGCCTCCGAGAACGCGCCGACCTGCTCGGCGGCCCCGGGGAACCCGAGGTCCGGGTAGTAGGTCACGTACACCCGGTCGACGCCCTCCAGCGCCGGCCCCCAGGTCCCGGGCGCGTTCCAGTCGAAGGCGGGAGCCCCCGTACGGGACCCGATCCGCACGGCACGCCCCCGCCCGCGCAGCTTCTGCGCCACGCGCCGCCCGGTCTTGCCGTTCCCGCCGATGACGAGGGTGAGCGGGTGGTCGTCGTCCGTCGTCTGTGCCTGTGCCTGTGTCTGTGTCATGCCTCAAGTCAAGCCCGCCCCGGCGAGACGCGACATCGCCGAAAAGCTCAACTCCATACGCAAGCGTCCACGCGGCGCTCAGGCCCGTCCGGCGTCCTCGCCGAGGGTGTGCGCGACGAGGGCGTTGGCGTGGCCGTGCCCGATCCCGTGCTCGGCCTTGAGCCAGGAGACGAGCTCCATGTGCTTGCTCAGCGGCGAGGACCGGATCAGCTCCTTCCACTCCGCGACGGGACGTCCGTACTTCTTCTCGATCGAAGGGAAGTAACTGGCGGGGCCCTTCACCGGCTCGCTCATCTCTGCGGTTCTCCTGTCGTCCCGGTTGTCGTGATCGCTCGAAGGGTAGACCCGGCCCCGCCCCGAAACTCATCGCCGCCCCCGCAGGAATCTTGGATGATGTCCCGATGACCTGGACCGAACGCATCGTCACCTCGCCTCGGGACGACGTCCGCCTCTCCTGCCGCGACTGGGGCGGCACCGGGGTCCCCGTCGTCCTCCTCCACGGACTGGCCGGCCACGCCGGCGAGTGGGACGCGGCCGCGGAGCGTCTCGCCCCGCACCACCGCGTGGTCGCGGTGGACCAGCGCGGCCACGGCTCGAGCGAGCGCCGCCCCGGCGACGTCTCGCGCGCGGCCCACGTCGCCGACGTCCTCGCCGTGACGAGCCAACTGGGCCTCGACCGGCCCGTCCTCATCGGCCAGTCCCTCGGTGGTCACACGGCGATGCTGACCGCGGCCGCCCACCCGGACCTCGTCCGTGCCCTGGTCCTGATCGAAGCGGGCGCGGCCGCCGCCGACCCCGCGACCCCGGACGAGATCGGCGCCGTGCTCGACTCCTGGCCGGTCCCGTTCCCCTCGCTGGACGCGGCCCGGGAGTTCCTGGGCAGCGAGGCTTGGGCGGCGGGGCTGGAGAAGCGCCCGGACGGCTGGTGCCCGCGCTTCGAGCGGGACGTCATGGTCGCCGCCATCACCGAGAACACCACCCGTGCCTGGTGGCCCGAATGGGAGCGGATCACCTGTCCGGTACTGCTCGTGATCGGAGAGAACGGGATCATCCCGCCGGAGGAATCACAGCGCATGCTCACCCCGCCGGGCCCCGACACTACGGCGGTCTCCATACCCGGAGCCCCGCACGACGTCCACCTCCACAATCCCGAGGCCCTCCACGCCCTCCTGACCGATTTCCTCGCCAAGCCGGCCGGAAACGGGGGCCCTTTGGCCAAACCGGATGATCCGGGTCCCTCAACTAGGGTCGAGATCAAGCGATGTGATCACATGTCGGTATGACCCCCACGAGGACTCTCTACCTGCTCTGCTCCGCCGCCCCGCCCGTCTTCGACGTGGCCCACGTGATCGAGGACGCCCAGTCCCGCGGCTGGGACGTCTGCCTCGGCCTCACGCCCACCGCCGCGCACTGGGTCGCCGGAAGCCTCGACGGCCTGGCGGCCCTGACCGGGCACCCCGTGCGATGGCAGTACAAACTCCCCGGCGAGCCGGACGTATGGCCCGCCGCCGACGCCGTGCTCTTCGCGCCGGCGACCTTCAACTCCCTCAACGCCTGGGCCCTCGGCCTCACCGACCGCTTCGCCGTCGGCGTCGCCGCCGAAGCGATCGGCAAGGGCACCCCGGTCGTCACCATGCCCTGCACGAACGCCGCCCTCGCCGCCCACCCGCAGTTCGACCAGTCCCTGGCCACCCTGCGCGGCGCCGGCGTCTCCGTCCTCTACGGCGAGGGCGGCTTCGTCCCGGGCCCGGCCGGCCCCGACGCCCCGCCCCACTTCCCCTGGCCGGCGGCCCTCACCGCCCTGGACGCCGCGACCACCCCGCACACCCCGTGAAGCAGGCGGCGGCTACTCCCCCGTCGCCCCGTCGATCGCCTCGCGCAGCAGATCCGCGTGCCCGTTGTGGCGGGCGTACTCCTCGATCATGTGGGCCAGGATGTAGTGCAGCGAGTACGCCTGACCGCCGTCGTGCCCCGTCACGTCGAGCGACTCGGCGGCGTCCACGATCGCCCGGGAGCGCGCACACGCGTCCTCCCAGATCCTGAACGCCTCCGCCGGGTCCGCGTCCTCGACGTGGAACTCCGTCCACTCCCCCGCCGCGTTCCTCGGGAAGCAGCCGCGTACGTCCTCGCCGTTCAGGACGTTGCGGAACCACCCGCGCTCGACCTCCGCCAGGTGGCGCACCAGCCCGATCAGACTCAGCCCGGACGGCGCGACCGCCCTGCACCGCAACTGCTCGTCGGTCAGCCCCGCGCACTTCATCATCAGGGTGTCCCGCTGCCACTGGAGGACGCTGGTCAGGGTGGCGCGCTCATCGCCCGTCAGTACGGGCCGGGTCCGCTGCTCGTCGATCATCACCCGATGATCACAGCCGTACGGCGTCCCGCGCCCCCCGTTTCACATCCCGGACCGTTAACGGCGTTAACGCCGTCAGCACCGTCGACTCCGTCGACGCCGGGAGGCTCGTCCGTGTGGATCATTAACGGCGTTAACGCCGAACCCCGGCCGAGGGCCCGGGGCGGCGGGACCGTTAACGGCGTTAACGGCGTTAACGGCGTCAACGCCGCACGCCGACCCCGGCAGCCTCGGCATCCGGCTCCCCCGCCCCCGCCCGCAAGGCCCGTACCACCGGCCCGGTCACCGCGGTCGTCACCAGGGCCATCAGCACCAGCGCCGTGAACAGCTCCGCCCCGATCACCCCGAGCCCGAGCCCCACGTTCAGCACCACGAGCTCCGTCACCCCGCGGCAGTTCATCAGCGCCCCCAGCGTCACCGCGTCCCGCGCCGGCTGCCCCGCCAGCAGCGCGGCCCCCGCCCCGCCGCCCCACTTCCCGGCGACCGCGACCGCCAGCACCGCCACCGCCCACAGCCACACCGTGCCGCCCCCCAGCAGCCCCACGTCCGTCTTCAGCCCGCTCCCGACGAAGAACAGCGGCAGCAGCACCGGCACCGCGAACGCCCGCATCCGCTCCGCCGCGGCGTCGACCACCGCGGTCCTCGGCACGACCGCCCCGAACACGAACGCCCCGAACAGCGCGTGCACCCCCATCGCGTTCGTCGCGTACGCCGCCAGGAAGAGCCCGCTGCACAACAAGACCACCGCACCGGCGCCGGACTCCGGATCCGGCGCCCACCTCTTCGCCCCCCATGCCAGCAACGGCCGTACGCCCCACCACATCCCCGCCGGGAAGAGCCCGGCCAGCACCCCCATGCCGACGGTCCCCCAGGCACCCCCTCCCCCGCCCCCCGGCGGCTGCGCGATGGCCACGACCAACCCCAGCAGGCACCACGCCACCACGTCGGCCACCGCCGCGCACGCCATCGCCAGCGCGCCCACCGGAGTCCTGTACAGCCCCTGGTCCTTCAGGATCCGTGCCAGCACCGGGAAGGCGGTCACGCTCATCGCGACGGCCACGAACAACACGAACTCGGCCCGCCCGACGCCCTCCGGCGCGAGGGGGCCGTACATCGCCAGCGCCAGCAGACCTCCGAGCCCCAGCGGGATCCACACACTCGCCTGGCTCACCACCACCACGGCCCGCCCGCGCCCCCGCAGCAATCCGGGGTCGAGCTCCAGCCCCACCAGGAACATGAAGACCAGCAGCCCCAGGTTCCCCAGTACCCCCAAGGACGGAAGGACCTCCTGCGGCAGCAGCCACCGGCTCCCCGCCGGCCAGAGCCACCCGAGCAACGAGGGACCGAGCAGGATCCCCACCAGGATCTCCCCGACCACGGCCGTCTGCCCGAGCCTGCGCATCACGGCGGCGGCCACGCCGCACGTGAGGACGACGACGGGTACGGCCACCAGCACGGCTTCGAGCGGATCACGTGACGCTCCCACCACCACAGGCTTCCGCCGATCCCCCCGCCCCGGCAACGAAGCGCCCCACACTTCCGGGGGTCCGACCGTTGGCGGCGTTAACCGCGTTGACGGCGTTAACGGCGTTAACGCCCGCCGGCTCCGACGAACCGTCAGTCGCCTTCACTGAAAAGTACTTGTCGACTGGTTTTCTTTGGGGTCTCGCCACTAGATTGAACCTTGTACGAGCTTCAGCAGTGGCAAGCGGCAGCGCACCAGGAGACCCCCACATGGCAAGGGCCCGGCAGGAACGTGCCGAGATCACCCGGCAGGCAATCCTCGACGGCGCAGCCATCGCCTTCGACCGCTTCGGCTTCGGCGCCGCCAGCCTCAGCGACGTGGTCAAGCACGCCGGAGTCACCAAGGGCGCCCTGTACTTCCACTTCCAGTCCAAGGAAGCCCTCGCCCGCACCCTGATGGACGAGCAGTTCCAGGTCTCCGAAGGCGTCCCCGCCATCGAGGACCCCGGCCTCCAGACCGTCATCGACCTGACCCACCAGATGGCGTACGGACTGCGCTCCAACGTCCGCATCCGCGCGGCCATCCGCCTCGTCATCGAGTTCGGCTCCTTCACCAACCCCGACCCCACCCCGTACAACACCTGGATCGACACCGCCTTCGGCTGCCTGAAGCCGGCCCAGGACCGGGGCGACGTCTTCCAGAGGCTCGACGTGTACGACCTCTCGGCGCTCCTCGTCGGCGCGTTCACCGGCATCCAGGTCACCTCACACGTGCGGACCGGCCGCGAGGACCTGCACACCCGCATCATCGACCTCTGGAATTTCCTCCTCCCGGGCATCGTCCCCGCGGGCCGCCTCCCCCTCTTCGACCCGGCCGGCTCGCCCGAGTGCCGGGCCGAGCTCGGGCTGACCACGATCCCGGACTCCCCGGCGGTGCCGGTCGGCTGACGGCGTGTCCAGGGCGGCCTCGCACACGCCGTGGTGAACCACGGGGGTGCTCGCTACGGCGTGTGCGAGGCCGCCCTGTCGCGTACCCGGAGCCCGTAACTCCGCCCCTCACACGCAATGAGGGGCCATTTCGTTAGCAAAACTCAAGCGTGGCGCGCACATGGGCCCGCGAACGTTAGTAAAGTCCCTCTCATGACTTCGCCCTCGACTCAGAGCGACCGAGAGAAGGTCGTCTCCAAGCTCCCCCCGTGGCTCCGCCAGGAGTTGAAAATCCGCACCGCGCAACTGCGGGTGGACATCCAGGACGCCGTCCACCAGGGAATCGCCCACTGGAGCGGCCTCGCCTCCGCCCCCTCCCCCGTCGACACCTCGGGCGCCGAATCGTTCTCCACCTGGCTGCCCTCCGGCCAGTGGGAGTCCTTCCGCGCCGCCTCCAAGGACCGCGGCGTCTCCCTCATCCAGGGCCTCGCCCAAGCCGTACGCCTCTGGCTGGAGATGAACCCCGCGCCCACGGTCAGGCGTCCCTCCGTCGTGCGCCGCATCGTCGTGTGCAACCAGAAGGGCGGCGTCGGCAAGACCGCCATCACCGCCGGCACGGCAGAGGCCCTCGCCGAGGACCCCGACAGCCTCCACCCGGTCCGCATCGCCCGCCAGCTGGCCCGCCACTCGGCGACCGAAGACGGCGAGTACGGCAGGGCGAGCGGGCACCAGCCCCCCGAGAGCACCCCCCTCGACCTCGAAGACCTCCCCGGCCTCGGCATGCGCGTCCTGCTGGTCGACTTCGACCCCCAGGGCCACCTCACCAAGCAGCTCGGCCAGCAGCCACTGCCCATCGGCGGCGACAGCCTCACCTGCCACATGGCCGGCGAAGCCAAGGGCCCCCTCGCCGACCTGATCGTCCCCGTCCCGGACCAGCGCTTCGGCAACCGCCTCCACCTCCTGCCCGCCTGCACGGACGCCTTCCTCCTCGACGTCCGCCTCTCCACCGTCCGCGCCCGCGAGGCCGCCCTCGAACGCGCGCTGGCCCCCGTCGAGTCCGAGTACGACGTCATCCTCATCGACTGCCCGCCCAGCCTCGGCCTCAGCATGGACGCCGCCATCTACTACGGGCGCCGCCGCGACACCGAGCAGCCGGGCGCCTCCGGCGCGCTGATCGTCGTACAGGCGGAGGACTCGTCGGCCGACGCGTACGACCTCCTCACCTCCCAGATCAACGACCTGCGCGACGATCTCAGCCTCGACATCGACTACCTCGGTCTCGTCGTCAACCTCTACGACGGCCGCCGCGGCTACATCGCGACCTCCTCGCTGCAGGCCTGGATGGACATAAAGGATCCGCGGGTCGTGGCGATCGTGCCCGACCTCAAGGAACAGCGCGAAGCCGTCCGCGTGAAGCAGCCGCTGTTCGTCTACTCACCCAAGGGCGACCAGGCCATCGCGCTGCGCGCCCTCGCCAGGGAGATCTCATGAGCAAGGCCGACAAACTCGGAGTCTCGGCATCCTTCGCCCGGGCCCAGCCCGTCGGTGTCAGCCCCCGCCGCGCGGCGATCGCGGAGGCGACCGGAGCCCCCACCTCCGGCATGGTCGCGCCGTCCGAGGTGCCCATCGAGGCGCTCGCCCACAACCCGTTCAACCTCCGGGAGGACCTCACCGAGCTCGACGAGCTGGCCCAGTCCCTCATCTCCCGCGGCCAGCTCCAGCCCCTGGCCGTCGCCACCCGCATGGCGTTCATGGAAGCCCACCCGGGCCAGACCGACGGCCTGGGCCGTGCCCCGTACGTGGTCATCGACGGCAACCGCCGTCTCGCGGCGGCCCAGCTCGCCGGCCTGAAGACCATGCACATCCATGTGAACGACGCCCTGTCCGCCTCCGCGGCGGACATCCTGGAGTCGGCGCTGATCGCCAACGTCCACCGCGTGGACGTGGCCCCCATGGACCAGGCGCGTGCGCTCCAGGAGCTCGTCGACGTCCACGGCTCCCAGGCCCAGGTCGCCAAGCGGCTGGGCAAGACGCCGGCCTGGGTCTCCCAGCGCCTGACCCTCCTGAACCTGACCCCGGCCCTCCAGGAGAAGGTCGACACCGGGGAGCTCAAGGTCGAACCGGCCCGCAGGATCGGACGGCTCCCCCAGGAGCAGCAGGAGGAGGCGGCGGACGAGACCCTGAGCTCCCCCAACCCGCCGCGCCAGCGCACCCACACTCCCCCGCCGACCGTTGACGCCGTTAACGCCGTTAACGCCGTTAACGCTCCGACCCCGACCCCGACCCCGGCCCCGGCTCCCGCCCCGGCCCCTCCGACCGTTAACGCCGTTAACGCTCCGGCCGCGGTACCCGCCGCGCCCCGGATCACGATCGCCACGGACTCCCCGGAAACGATCGCGGACGGCCTCACGGCCCACCTCACCCCGGACGACCTCAAGGCCGTCACCGAGCTCCTGATGCAACGGCTCTGAGCCGGGCATCCGGGGAGCACCCACGCCGGGGGCGTTAACGCCGTTAACGCTTTGACGCTGTCAGCGCCCCCACGTGCGCTTCATGTGCGTTCAGCCGTGCGGTTCACCTAGGCTGCACACGGAGGTAAGTACCGATGCCCGACGAACAAGAGAGCCTCTTCGCAGCGGTCGACGCGCTGCTCGAGGAAGCCGCCCAGGACCCGCTCCCCCACCCGGACGAGCGCAAGCGCCTGCGCGAAGCCGCGGGCCTGAGCCAGGACCAGATCGCCAAGGCCCTCTCCGTCCGCCGCGAAACGGTCACGTCCTGGGAGACCGGCCGTACGGCCCCCCGCGCCCCCAAGCGCGCCGCCTACGCCCGCCTCCTGGAGGGCCTCTCCACCCTCCACCCCCTCGCCGCCCCGGCCCCCGAGCCGACCGTTGATGCCGTTGACGGCGTTAACGCCGTCAACACCCCGGCCCCGGAACAAGCGGTCACGGCGCAGCCCCCGGCCCCGGCCCCCACCGTTAACGCCGTTAACGCTCCCGCACCGGAACCGGCAGCCGCACCGCAGACCGCACCCCCCACCCCCGCGGAAGCCCAGACCGTTAACGCCGTTAACGCCCCGACCCCCGCGCACGCCGCAGGCGCCGCGCCCCGCACCCACCCGGGGTCCGGGGCACAGCCCCGGTCGCGGGAAGCGGCGGGCAGGGGAACGGCCCCGCAAGGACACACCTCCACCCCCCTGGAAGGCAACGGTCCCCTCGTCGTCCTCGACGGCACCGACAAGGCCCACGCCGCCCACGGCCTCCTCCTCCCCCTCCCTCCCAAGGCCCGCACCGACCTCCCCACCCTCGTCGCCTGGGCCCTCGGCCCCGACGCCGATCTCCGCTCCCCCCGCCTCCACCGCAACGGCAAGGACGGCGACCCCCTCCTCGTCCTCACCCCCGCCGCGGCCGAGGCGCTCGGCCTGCCCCCCGCCCTCGAGGACCGCCGCACCCTCCGCCTCCCCGACAACCACCCCACCCTCAAGCTCCTCGCCAAGGCCAAGTGGCAGCTCACCCGACGCGGCTTCGGTCCCTGGCCCCGCATCTACCGCCCCGCCACCCCCACCACCGGCCGCCAGTGCGTCCAGCTCGCGGTCCTCCCCTGGGGCGCCCTCGACGCCCGCGCCTGGGGCGAGCACACCGCCGAGCTCCCCGCTCCGGAACTGGCCGCGCTGCTCACCACGTACGCCTCCCGCGTCCTCACCCCCCGCGGCTCCACCGCCGTCTCCGGCCTCGAACTCATGACGGCCCTGCGCCCGCCCACCCGCGCGGCCCGCAACCCCGAGACCAACACCTGGGAGTCCGCACCCGTCGCCGGCTCCCTCACCCGAGCCGTCGACCCGGCCCCGCCCGAGGCCCCCGACGAGCACCCGGTCGTCGCCGCCCTGTACCCCCGCGCCCACCAGCGAACCCCGGACCAGGTCCTCGACGAAGAGGCGTACGACTGGATCCGCGACCCCCAGCTGCTCACCGACGCCGAATGCACCCGCACCCACGCCGTCGGCATCGACGTGAACATGGCCTTCGCCGCGGCGGCCAACCGCCTCCCCGTCGGCATCGGCCCCGCCGTCCACAGCCGGGCCCCCCGCTTCGACCCCAAGATCCCCGGCTGCTGGCTCGCGGACCTCTCCTCCCTCGAACTGGACCCGCGCCTCCCCAGCCCCTTCACCCCGGGCGGCCACCCGCCCACCGGCCCCGCCTGGTACGCGACCCCGACCCTCGCCTACGCGCAGGAGCTCGGCCACCCCGTCCACGCCACCGAGGCCTGGCTCCGCCCGGACCACGGCCCGTACCTCGACGCCTGGTACACCCGCCTGCGCGACGCGTACGTGGCCACCATGGCGGACCTCGGTGTCACCTCCGCGCTCCCCGAGCCCGAGTTCCTCGCGGCGATGGCCGAGCTCCAGGAGCACCCCGACCCCGTCCTGAAGCCGGTCCTCTCGGCCATCAAGTCCACGGTCAAGGGCGGCATCGGCAAGCTCCGCGAACGCCCCCAGGGCGCCGCGTACCGCCCGGGCGAACCCTGGCCCGCCCTCGAACGCCCCACCTGGCGCCCCGACATCCGCGCCGCCGTCATCTCCACGGCCCGCGTCAACATGCACCGCAAGATGAACAAGCTCGCCGCCGCCGGGCTCCACCCCGTCGCCGTCCTCTCCGACTGCGCGGTGTACCTCTCCGACGGCCCGAGCCCCCTCGACTTCCTCCCCCGCACCCCCGAGGGCAAGCCGCTACCCGGCGGCTTCCGCCTCGGCGTCAGCCCCGGCATGGTCAAGCACGAGGGCACCCAGTCCCTCCTGTGGGCCGTCGAGATGCTCGACCAGGGACTCAACCCCGCCCGCCACATCAAGGGCCACGACGCCGCGGCCGACGGAGAGTAGCCGGACATGCCCGAGATCGACGACAGCCTCACCCGAGCCGACGAGCAGCACTTCACCCGCCCCGTCCCCCAGTCGGCCGGTGCCCGGATGCGGTTCCTCGTCAAACAGCTCAAGTCCACCCGCGAGGCGGCCCGCCTGCTCGGCGTCTCCCAGCGCACCGTCGAGCGCTACGTCAAGGACCAGATCAGGCAGCCCAAGCCGGCCCTCGCCGCCCGCCTGGAGTCCGAGGTGCGCCGCCGCTGGCAGCCCCTGGTGCGCAAGCGGGCCCGGACGAAGGCCGCACAGACCACCGGCCTGGTCATCGAGACCCGCGCCCGCTTCGGCTTCACCGCCGCCCCCGGCACCACCGACGACGGCCGCATGCGCCGCATCACCCAGCACCTGCCCCCGGAGTACGCGGGCCGTCTCTTCGCCGCCCAGGAGGCCGGCGCCGGCGAGGCCCAACTGCGCGCCATCGCCGCGGAAGGCCTCCAGGAGGTCTACTTCAAGGACAACGGCGCCCGCGCCGGCGGCCTGCTGGTGGAGTTCACCGACATCGACTACGTCGACTTCGCGTTCTGAGGACGCACCCGACCGACGCCCACAGGGTCTGAAGGGACCGAGCACGCCATGCCGCTTCGACCCGTCCAGGTGAACATCAAGGCCCTCGACGCCCCGGCGCTCGGCCGGTTCTGGGCGGCGGCACTCGGCTGGACCGCCCACGCCGGGACACCCGACCAGGCGGTGCTGCGCTCGGCCCGGGGCGTCGGCCCCTATCTCGAGTTCATCCGCACGCCGGACGTGAAGACCGTGCCGGACCGCGTCCGTCTCGACCTGCTGGCGTATCCCGGCGACGACGAAGCGGCGGAGGCGGCCCGGCTGCGGGTGCTCGGCGCGACCGATCTCGACCTCGGCCAGGGCGACGTCCCGTGGACCTGCCTGGCGGATCCGGAAGGCCACGAACTCTGTGTCCTCGCCCCGTCCTGACCCGGAACGGGCGGCAGGACAGGGACCGAACAGGGACCGGAGGGACTCAAGGGACTGAAAAACGGAATCACGAACAAGAAACGGAGACTAGGAGTCCGGAAGCCGGACGACGGAACAAAGCGACCGAAATCAGACGCGGAAGGCGACCGCTGTCACGCGACCGTGGGCGCCGAGAGACCTCGCTGGGAACGCTCGGTCTTCCTGCCCACCTGCCGCGGCCCGATCGTCCGCGGGTCGACCGCCTCGCCCGGCGCGCCCTCCCGGTACAGCCCGTGCGGCTCGGCATCCCGGTCGTGCGGCAGCAGGTAGAAGACGCGCCGCTTCTGCAGACCGCTGTCCGGATCCGCCTCGGCGGTGTCGCCGAGCTCGGTGAAGCCGATCATGCGCCCGTCCCGGTGGTAACGCGGCTTCCCCCGGCGGCGGGGCGTTTTGTCCAGGGCCTGGCGCACGTAGTCGAGCTCTTCGGGGTCCTCCAGCCACACCACTTTGTCCTCGTGGGCGAGATCGCTTGATGTCAGTAGCGAGCTCATGGCCTGGGTCCCTCCTCGATCACGTGGGCCCGGTGGAGCCCCTGGTCCCTCCACGCCGCGGGCGGCGGCGCCGATGCCGGTATGCAACAGGGCCCTGCGGGCCGCTGCCGGGTGGTGGGTCTGTTCATCGTCCTTGTCCATCGTAGGTGTGCCCACCCCGGGGCGGCATCACCCTTCGTCCGATCACGTCGTGGTTGCCCTGTTCGCCTCGCGCGGAGTCTGCTCCTCATCGGCCAGGAGAGCCAGTCCCGGGTAGAACTTCTGCCCGTTCGAGCGGAGCATCTCGTTGGGCGAGGCGACGCCGACCTCGGCGCGGATGCGTGTCGCGAACGCGCGCGTCGTGGCGGGCCGCAGCCCCTCGCCGTCGAGGCACCAGGCACTGTACGCCCGGTACAGGGCGCCCTGCTCGACCTTGAGGTCGCGGGGATCGGGCAGGTCGGCCCCGCCCGTGGTGCAGCACTCGCCGAGGAACCGCCCGATGTGGTCCTCGGTCGTCGCGTACGCCTGCGTGGCGCTGCGGACGACGCTCGGCCCCGTCAGGGCCGGCTTGGCGGCGAGATAGGCCTTGGCGCCCTGGATCATCCAGTGCAGGATGCCGGCGCCCTCCTCCTGTACGAGCGTCTCCGCCAGATTGTCGATCTTGCGGTGGTCGGGGACGACCTTCTCGAACGGGATGAGCCGGATGCGGCGCCAGAACGCATGTCCGCCGGTGCCCACCTCGGGACGGTGGTTGCCGAGCAGCCAGAGCTTGTGGGTGGGCTCGAAGCTGAAGAAGTCCTGCCGCATCCGCCGGGCCTTGAGCCGGTCACCACCGGTCAGCAGTTTGACCCGGGCCTCGTCGAACTTGTCGTGCGGCTTCAGCTCGCTGCAGACGAACAGGCGCCGGCCGTGCAGCTCGGTCAGCTCGGTGGAGTGCTCGTTGAACTTGCCGCGCTCCATCAGGAAGCCGGGCGGCGCCACGTCCGCGTAGTCCCCGAGGATCTTGATGACGACGTCGAGGAGCGCGGACTTGCCGTTCGCGCCGACGCCGTAGAGGAAGGGCAGGACCTGCCCGCCGACGTCACCGGTGATGGAGTAGCCGAGCAGGAGATGAAGGAAGTTGATCATCTCCTGTCCCTTCTCGTCGTCCCCGAACGTCTCGTCGAGGAAGCGGTGGAACCGGGGCGTGGGCATCGCCTCGGGCGCCAGGTGCGTGGCGCGCGAGTGCAGGTCCCGCGTCGGGTCGGGCTTGTGCAGGTCGCCCGTACGGAGGTCCACGACGCCCGCCGGCGTGCACAGGGCGTACTTGTCCCCGTCCAGGGTGTCGGGGTCCAGCGCCAGTTCGGGGGAGGCCTTCGCCTGCGTGAGCATGGCCTTGACGCCCGAGGTGGACATCGCGCGCTTGCGGTGCTGGGACAGCTCCCGGTCGGTGAAGTGGCCGCGCGGGTCGTGCAGGGGCAGTTCCTCCGCCATGTCGCCCGCGGCCCAGATCGCCGCCTTCTCGCCGCCGGTGCGCTTCCAGCGGTACTCGTCCCAGACGTACCAGCCGAGCCCCTCGACGTGCCGGAACCGGTCGTGGTGGAGGTGGGCGAAGAGCTTGGCGTTGCCGCGGTCGCTGAGGTTGTGCAGGAGGCCCGACTGGATGAAGTCGGCGCCGCCCCCGGCGGCGGGGACGGGGGCCGCGTTCTGCTGCGCGGGCAGGCGCCGCCTGCCGCGCGCCGCGGCGGCGGCGAACGCGGCGGACGCCGTGGGCGCCGGCGATCCGGCGGGCGCGGCGGCGGGCTCACCGGTCACGCCCTGATCCACCGTCACCTCGGCCGTGAACGCGGCAAGCTGTTCCGCCGCCGCCTGGGCGTTGAACCCCGTGCTCTTGGCGCTGCTCATGTGCGTTCCTTGGGGTGGATCGGCCGATCGCTTCCGGCGCGCAGCCCTGACTCGACGATGAGGACGTTGCGGCGCGACTGGCGGGGGCGCGCCCGGTCCGCCGCTTCGAGCAGGAGCAGGCGGCCCTCCGCCGCGTCGAGATGGCCGCCCGCGACGAGCCCGCCCGCCGTGAAGGCCGCGCGGTTGAGCTTCTCGCTGAAGGCCGTTCCCGACGGGCTCGCCCCGCAGGAGCCGACCTCCTCCAGGAGGCCCCTCAGCAGCCGTCTCCCGGCCTCCTGCCGGCCGCCGCGCAGGGGGAGGCCCCGTACGGCCGCGGGAGCGGGAGAAGGGCCGGGAGAGGGCTCGACGGGCACGGGGGAGTCCGCGTGTCCCGTACGGACGAGCTCGGCGGTCAGCCACAGCGGCAGGGGCGCGGGCAGCCGGGCCCCCGGCAGCGCCTCGTAGACCCCGGCGGCCGTACGCGTCGTCGGAGCCACGATGTAGCCCCCCTCGGCCCGTACGTCGACCTGCCAGGCGAGGGCGACCCGGGAGCTCGACCCGCTGGAACACCGCAGCCGCGGCCCTCCCTTGGGCGCCCGGTACCAGATGTGCATCCCCCCGGACGGAGTGCGGACCCTCAGGGTCGAGGCGTCCTCGCAGGGGTCGGGCCGGGACCGGTGGGCGGCCAGCAGCGCCAAGGTGTCGAATCCGCTCTGCAGTCCGGTCAGGTCGACGCGGTCGTCGATGGGGATGCCGGGCAGCAGCCGCTGCCGGTCGGGCAGTCCGCCGGCGTGGGCGTCCACGTCGATGACGACGAGCCCGGCGGCGCCACAGGCCACGCCGATGCCGAACTCGGGCTCCTTGCGCCACCATTCGCGCAGGGTGTCCAGGTCGGTGGTGGCCGCGTGGAAACCGTGGCACCAACGGCCTTCCGCATGGCAGGGGCACGCCTCGGGGGAGTGGTGACGGCCGGTGCACTCCCGGCAGTTCGCGGCGGGCGTCTTGGTCCCGGGGGCCAGGGGGTGCACCGGGTAGCCGCGCGAGGCCAGCCAGGCCGCCACGTCCAGCGCCGTCCCGCCGGTCGCGCCGCGGCGCGGGTTCTCGGGATGGACCAGCACTGGCTCTTCCTTGACGCGGTGTCGGGGGTGGCTGTCGGGCACGGTTGTTCGTGTCCTCTTGACCCGGTCCCTGACGTACAGGCTGGCTGACCTGCGCCTCAGGGACCAGAGGGACTGAAGATTCACTATCGCGGAGATTACCGCAGGGACCGCGGGGGCTCGGGCTCCAGGCACCGCTATATCGAGAATTCAGTCCCTTCAGTCCCTCAGTCCCTGAAGTTCTACCCTGGTTCGTCCGGAAAAGTTCCGTCTTCGAATCGGCCGCCACCCCGGGCGTGTCGCAGCCCGGCCGCCGACCCCCGACCGTCGGCTCCAGCGATCCTCGAGTACGACCCGGGACAGGCATGCCGACCGCGGGCTCCGGCGGGCAGTTCCCGAGACACCTACCGGAACAGGTACTGAACCACTCGGACCCTCGTTCAGTCCCTTTCTTTTCAGTCCCTTGGTAAACGTGCAGGTCAAAGCCCTGAGGCCCAGGACTCAGGGACTGAAGGGACTCAGAATCACTACTTCCGCTCTTTACGTGCGTGCGTGTATGCGCGCAGGCATATAAGAAGCCTGGTAGTTCATATCTGGCTCATAACTGGAAAGTTGGGTCCCTTCAGTCCCTGGACCACCGGCCTCAAGCCCCTGACCTGCAGGTTCAGGTAGTGACTGAAGGGACAGGGACCGAAGCGTTCCCACCGGCGTTCAGTACCTGTCGGGGGAGGGAGTACCGAGGGAGGGGGCACCGCCGCGCCACACCCCAGGTTCCGGGCCCCACCGGACCGGGCACACCGGCCACGCCGAACCACCGGCAGATCCGCCCCGCCCGGCCGAGTCCGCGCGGCCGGGTCCTCGATGCGCGCCTGACGGACACGGCCTCGGTCCATGACATCTGTCATGCGAACCCATGAGGCCGCTCACTGCGGAGCCGGTGAACGGAACGCAAAGATCGAGTCATGACCGCCGTCGCCGAGCCGCATGTGATCGAGACGGCCCGTGACCGCACCCGAACTCGCCGCGGGCGCCCTCGCGCCGGCCGCCGACCCACCGACAGGGAGCAGCCGATGATCCGCGTCCTGCTGGCCGACGACGAACCCCTCATCCGCGGCGCGTTCGCCGCACTGCTCTCCCTGGAGTCGGACCTGGAGATCGTGGCCGAGGCGGCCACCGGCCCCGAGGCGATCGAGATGGCACTGCACCGCAGGCCCGACGTCGCCGTACTCGACCTCCACATGCCCGGCAAGGACGGGGTGGAGGTGGTCGAGAGGCTGACGGAGGCCCTCCCGAGCTGCAAGACCGTGATCGTGACCGGTCATGCCCCACCCGGCCGGGTGCGGCGCGCCCTCACCCACGGGGTCAGCGGCTTCGTCCTCAAGGCGGTCTCCGCCCACGAGCTGGCCGCCATCATCCGCAGCGTCCACACGGGCAGCCGCTGCATCGACCCGGCCCTCGCCGACGCCGTCGGCGGCGACGGCGGCGGCGACGGCGACGGCGACGGCGACGGCGACGGCGCCCCGATCGAAGAGGCCGCCGAACGGGCAGCCCACAAGCCCCGCCAAGGCGGCTGGATCAACCAGGCCGGCGCCCCCACGCGGAGATCATCGGGGCAGTGGTGAGGTCGAGGCGGCCCGACTCGACGCTCGCGAGATGCCGGTCGACCTCCTCGTCGGCCGCGAGGCCCGCCTCGACCAGCCACCCGCCGGGCACCGTGGGATCGAACAGCGCACCGAGGCCATCGAACCGGACACCGGCCTCTGCCTGCGCGTTGTCCAGGAGATGGCCGTCGTCGTCACGCGTCACGGGGTGATCGTCCCAGGCGCCGGACGCGGGGTCCGGTACAGCACGCAACGCCGCAGCGGCCCCTCGGGCACGCTCGGGTCCTCGAAGTCGGCGGCAGGGTCCCGCGTCATGCCGATCCGGCTCATCACGGCCTGCGAGCGCACGTTGGCGAGGGTGGTCGTCGCGATGATCTCCGGCAGCCCGAGGGTCTCGAAGCCGAAGGCCAGACAGGCCCGACCGGCCTCGGTGGCATAACCGTGCCCCCACGCCGCCCGCGCCAGCCGCCACCCGACGTCCACCCCCGTGAACGGCATGCCCTCGTCCACCACGTCCAGGCCGGCGCGGCCGAGGAACTCGCCGCTCTCCCGGCTTTCCAGCGCCCACCACCCGAAACCTTGCTGGTCGAACTCGGCGCGCATGCGCGCCACCACGGCGTCGCTCTGCTCCCGCGTCAGCAGTTCCCCCAGGTGCTCGCGGACTTCGGGATCGGCCATCATCGCCGCCCACGGTTCGAGGTCGGACTCCCGCCACCGGCGGAGCAGAAGACGTGCGGTACGCAGTTCGGGCATGCCATCCACCCAACGCCGCCGCGATCCGGATGTCGACCGGATTGACGGCTGCCGAACCCGCACCGCGAACCCGTGGCCGACCCGCCTCGCGGCCGCGGTCACCGGGTTGGTCGCACCGGCCGCGCTGCTCGCCGGTACGGCGCCGGCCCGCGGCGGACATCGACCGGGCCCGCGCCTATCCTCGCCGCATGCCGTTGCCGCGCACCCGTCAGATCGTCACCCGCCACCTCGACGGGCGGATCCACGCCTACGACCTGGCCTGCGCCGGCTTCGGCGAACTGACGCCCACCGCCGTGTTCCGCCCGCGCGCCGGGGACGAGGTGGTCTCCTCGGCCGTCCGGCCCGACCTCCGCGGGGCGGTGTACACCACCCTGAACGAGGTCGTGAGCCTCACCCCCGCCGGCGAGGCGGCGTGGACCTCGTCGTTCGGGCCGCACTCGGACACCCCGTACGGGCACCGCCCCGGCTGTGTGCTCTCCCCGGACGCCCGTACCGTCTGGGTCTACCGCCCGGACGTCATGGCCGGCCGCGGGCAGTCCGACCAGTGGGTCGCGTACGACGCGGACAGCGGCGCCGTCCTCGCCCGCCACGAACTGGAGACGTCGGGGCACGGCGGCATCCACCTCGTGCACCCGACGGACGGCAGCGTGTACCTCGACGTCGGAGAGGGCCAGGACGGCACCGTCATCTTCCGCGCGGCGGCCGCGGCCGCCGGCGCCGAGCCGGAATTCGCCACGTACCCGTGGGTCGACCGCTGCCTCGTCGACATCGCGCCGGGCGGCGGGCAGTTCATGACCGTCGACCACGGGCAGAACGACGTCGCCTTCCACCACCACCCCAGTGGCGACGTGCTCTTCACCCTCCCCGTCGAGGCCTTCGGGCACGACCCGGAGGCGGACTTCGTGGAATGGGCCGGCGGCTACCTCACCCCGGACACGGCGGTCGTCACGCTGGGCGGCGAGGACGAGGCCGCACAGCAGGAGTGGTACCGCCACCACCTCGTCGACGTCCGCACGGGCACGGTCGCAGGCGAGCTCGCCGTCGAGGTGAGGAGGAGCCCGTACGAATTCGCCCCCCTGGGCGACGGCACCTGGCTCACCGAAGCCCCCTCCGGCCACCCCTTCCGCAGCTCCACTTCCTAGGGAGTGTCTTACCGATTGCTTACGAGGCCTCTCCGCGAAGCCCGTCGGCCGGTGCCCGCGTCTAGCGTGATCGGCACATCTCCTGATCATGAAGGACGGAAAAATGACCGTTGGGGCCGTTGAGACGCTTCCCGTGTGCGCTTACCCGGACTGCGGCAACCACGCCGAAGCGCCGACCCCGGACGCCCCGGCGCCCCGCTACTGCGCCCACCCGGACCACAACGCACTCGGCGCCTTCCGCCGCTTCCGCGCGAAGCGGCAGGAGCGCAAGGAGGAGAAGCGCCAGGCGGCCGAGGCCAGGAAGGCGGCCAAGGCGGCCCCGGCGCCCGCACCCGCAGCCCCCGGGGCGGCCGCTCCCCGGGCCGCGACGGACACGACGGAAGCCGTCCCGGACGAATCCGGAACCCGCGAGGACCTCCTGACCCTGATGTCCCGGCTGGCCACGGACCTGCCGGTCTACATCGAAGAGCTGGCCATCATCACCGACTCGGCCGCCGCCGAATCGCGCATCGAGACGGTGACCAGGGCCTCGGCCCAGCGGACGCTCGCCGCCGAGCAGCGCACCGCCCTGGCGGAGGAGGCCGCGGAACAGGCCGTCGCCGAACTGGACGAGTCCAGGCAGGGCTTCGAGGAGGAGACGGAGCGGATCCGCAAGGAAGCCGCGCAGCAGGTGGCCGACGCCGAGTTCGTGCGGGCCGAGCTCGAACGCCACCGCGAGCGCGTCGCCCACCTGGAGGAGCGCCTGGACAGGGTCCGCGAAGAGGCGGACACCGCCCGCCGCGAGCGCGCCGACCTCGCTCTCCACCTCGAACGCCACCACACGGACCACACGGACCACGCCGCCTGCGCCGCCCCCGTGCAGTCCCCCGCCCCGCAGATGACGTAGGGGCCGGGGCCCACCCGTACGGGCCCCCGGCCCCTCCGCACCGCCCCGTCAGGCGCTGCGCGCCCTGCGCAGCAGGAGCCCGCTCAGGGCGATCGCGCCGAGCAGCAGCCCCGTACCCGTCGCGAAGGCCACGTGGTAGCCGCCGGTGAGGGCTTCGGCCGGGCCACTGCCGGCGGCGGCCAGGCTTCGCGTGCGGGAGGCGGCCAGGGTGGAGAGGACGGCCACGCCGAGCGCCATCCCGATCTGCTGGGTGGTGTTGAACAGCCCCGAGGCGAGCCCCGCGTCCTCCTTCCCGGCCCCGGACATCGCCAGAGCGGTGAGGGCCGGCGTGGCCAGCCCGAACCCCGCGGCGAGCAGCATCACCGGCAGCAGGTCGGTGGCGTACCGGGCATGGACCGGCAGCCGCGTCAGCAGGGCGAGCGCGAGGACGAGCAGGGCCAGACCGGCCACCAGAACGCGCCGTTCGCCGAACCGGGCCATCAGCCGCGCCGACGCGCCCAGGGAGACCACCCCGGTCACCACGGCCGCCGGCAGCATCGCCAGACCCGTCGCGGCGGCCCCGTACCCCAGCACCTGCTGCAGGTAGAGCGCCACCAGGACCTGGAACGAGAACAGCGCGGCCACCATCAGCATCTGGACCAGATTGGCCCCGACCACGGTCCGCGAGCGCAGGATCCGCATCGGGATCAGCGGGTTGCGCCCACGGCCCTGGCGCCGGACGAACAGGCCCAGCAGGGCCACGGCGACGCCCCCGAGGCCGAGGGTGTGCGGGGATGCCCACCCGTGTTCCTCCACCCCGACCACCGAGTAGATGCCGAGCATCAGCCCCGCGGTGACCAGCAGCGCCCCTGGTACGTCGGCACCGGCGCGCACCCCCAGCCCCCGGTCGGCGGGGAGCGCGGGCACGGCGAGCAGCAGGGCGGCGAGCCCGATGGGCAGGTTGATGAAGAAGATCCAGTGCCAGTCGAGGCCGTCGGTGAGGATCCCGCCGAACACCTGGCCCAGCGAGGCGCCGGCCGCCCCGGTGAACGAGAAGACGGCGATGGCCCTGGCGCGCTCGCGCGCCTCGGTGAACAGCGTGACCAGGATGCCGAGGCCGACCGCCGAGGCCATCGCGCTTCCGGCGCCCTGGAGGAACCGGGTGGCCATGAGCTGAGCGGGGGAGTCGGCGAACCCGGCGAGTACCGACGCGGCCGTGAACACCGCGGTCCCGGCCAGGAACATCCGCTTGCGGCCGATCAGGTCGCCGAGACGTCCGGCGAGCAGCAGCAGACTGCCGAAGGCGATCAGGTACGCGTTGACGACCCAGCTCAGCCCGGCGGGCGTGAAGCCGAGGTCGTCCTGCATGGCGGGCATCGCCACGGTGACGATGCTGCCGTCGAGGACCGTCATCAGCATTCCGGTGGCGAGCACGCCGAGCGCGGTCCACCGCGACCGCAACCCCCGGCCCCCGGGCCCGACGAGTGCGGGAACTTCCGCAGCAACAGCAACACGATTCACAGGTGTCTCTCCCATCGGCACAGCCCCAAAGGAATATCGGAACCGTAACAGATAGTTTCGTTGCAGACGATATTCAACGGATCGAATTGTTAGACTCCTCGCATGACCGCGATGGCGCCCGCCCGAACCCAGCCCGATCTCTCCTTCCTCCTGGACCGCACCAGCCACGCGCTGCGCACCCGCATGGCAGCGGCCCTGGGCGAGATCGGCCTCACCGCCCGGATGCACTGCGTCCTCGTCCACGCGCTGGAGGAGGAGCGGACCCAGATCCAACTGGCCGAGCTCGGCGACATGGACAAGACGACGATGGTCGTCACGGTCGACGCGCTGGAGAAGGCGGGCCTGGCCGAGCGGCGGCCCTCCGCCAAGGACCGGCGGGCACGCATCATCGCGGTCACCGAACAGGGAGCGGCCCTCGCCGCCACCAGCCGCCGGATCGTCGACGAGGTCCACGCCGAGGCCCTGGCCTCCCTCGCCCCCGCCGACCGCGAAACCCTGCTGCGCGTTCTGACCGTCCTGGCCGAGGGCCCCCTGGAGACCCCGGCGGAAACCCCCCGCCCCACCCGCCGCGCCCGCCAATGACCCGAAACGACCTTGCGGACACGGAAGCTGTGGTGATGACATGGCCAGGTCCGAAGTCGGCGTTCACAAGGGGGATGTGGCGTGGTCGAGCTGGGTGTGTTCCTGGGCTTGATGGCTGTGGCGGCGGCATGGCTGGTGCGGACGCTGCTGCGCCGCGGCAGGCGTCGTACGGAGAATGCGGACGGCCTCCTGATAGAGCTGGCGCGCACCGCGCAGGCGAGCAGCGACCGGAGTTCGTACAACTCGAACGCCGTGCACAACTCGATCACGCACGGCACCGCCTACCGGCCCTGACCCGACTCCGCAGACCGATCCCGACCGGGCCCGGCTCGCCGGTGCCCGTCCCGCGGATCACGGCCGAGGCCGTGTCCCCCGGATGCTAGCTTCCTCCCCGTGGCGGAACACCAGGAGGAAACCAGAGCGGCTTACGACGACGTCGTCGACCTCTACGCGTCGCTGTTCGCCGACCGGCTGGAGACGCGGCCGTTCGCGCGGGCCATGATCGGCACCTTCGCCGAGCTGGTGCGCGGTACGGGAAACCCGAGGACGGCCGATGTCGGATGCGGTCCCGGGCATCTGACGGCCATGCTGCACGACCTGGAGCTGGACGCCTTCGGGCTGGACATCTCCCCGGCCATGGTCGACCACGCCCGGCGGGCCCATCCGGCGATCCGGTTCGACGAGGCCCGGATGGAGGCCCTGCCGGTCGAGGACCGCGCGCTCGGCGGCGTCCTGGCCCACTACTTGATGATCCACACTCCGCCGGCGGAACTGCCCGCGCTGCTCGCCGAACAGGTACGCGTCCTGGCCCCCGGAGGCCTGCTCCTGGTCTCGTTCTTCGCGACCGGCGGACGGTCGGATCCGGTCCGCTTCGACCACAAGGTGACGCCCGCCTACAGCTGGCCGGTGGACCGTTTCGCGGAGCTGCTGGCCGAAGCCGGTCTCGTACCCTTCGCCCGGCTGGTCCACGACCCGGACTCCGAACGGGGCTTCCTCGACGCCCACTTGCTGGCCCGCCGCCCGTAAGACGCCATGGAGGACGCCTCAGTCCGTCCCCTCGGGCGGCGCCGTGCGCGACGCACGGCGCCCCTGCCACCACATGCTCACACCGGCGAGCCCACCGGCGGCGACGAAGAAGCCCGCCTTGACCGCGGCCTTCCCGGACAGCCAGGCCGCGCCGACGCCCAGGTTCAGCCCCAGCCACCAGAAGACCGCACAGACGCCCGCCGCGGCGAGCAGTCCCGCCACGACCCCCATCGCAGCCCGCGGCCATCGGCGTCCGCCGGCACCGTCCCCCGTATCACTGGTCATGCGCACAACATTAGAAGCCCGTGCACCCGGCCTTCATCCTACGAACGATGACCGGGGTCGCGACTTTCGTCGCGGGCGGCGTTGAGCCGGGCGGCCCGGCGCGTCAGGTGGTCGCGCTCGGCGAGGTTGGGTGCCTTGTGGGCCGCCTCGGCGTACAGCCGGGCCGCGGTCGTCAGGTCGCCGTCCCGCTCGTGGAGGTACGCGGCCACCGCGGTGTGGCGGGGCAGTGAGTCGTCCAGCGCCGCGAGCGCCGCCAGGCCGGCGCGCGGTCCGTCCGCCTCGCCGATGGCGACCGCGCGGTTGAGGCGCACGACCGGGCTCTCCGTCAGGCGCGCGAGCTCGTCGTACCACTCCACGATCTGCACCCAGTCGGTCTCCCCGGCGGTGCGCGCGTCGGCGTGGAGCGCCGCGATGGCCGCCTGGGCCTGGAACTCGCCCAACCGGTCGCGGGCGAGGGCCGCCTGCAGCACGCGGACGCCCTCGGCGATCGACGCCGTGTCCCACCGGCCGCGGTCCTGCTCGGCCAGCGGTACGAGGCTGCCGTCGGGGGCGGTCCGGGTGGCGCGCCGGGCATGGTGGAGCAGCATGAGGGCGAGCAGCCCCGCCACTTCGGGGTGGTCGATCGCGCCGGCGAGCTGCCGGGTCAGCCGGATCGCCTCGGCGGCGAGGTCCACGTCGCCGGAGTAGCCCTCGTTGAAGACCAGGTAGAGGACGCGCAACACGGTGGCGACGTCGCCGGGCTGATCGAAGCGCACCCCCGAAAGCGTCCGCTTCGCCCGGCTGATCCTCTGCGCCATGGTCGCCTCGGGCACCAGGTACGCCCGGGCGATCTGCCGGGTGGTGAGACCGCCGACGGCGCGCAGGGTGAGCGCGACCGCCGACGACGGCGTCAGCGAGGGATGGGCGCACAGGAAGTAGAGCTGGAGCGTGTCGTCCACCGCGGGGGAGGGCCCGGGCCCCGGCTCCTCCTCGACGCGCTCCTCACGCCTGCGCCGTGAGGCGTCCGCCCGGGTCGCGTCGAGGAACCGCCGCCAGGCCACGGTGACGAGCCAGCCCTTCGCATCCCGCGGCGGGTCGGTCGGCCAGACACGGACCGCCTCGACCAGGGCGTCCTGCACCGCGTCCTCGGCCGCCGCGAAGTCTGCTCCGCGGCGGACGAGGATTGCGAGGACACCCGGTGTGAGGCTCCGCAGCAGCGCCTCGTCCATGGACGGGCTCACTCCGTGATGGTGGGCGGCGCAGCCAGGAACGGGCGCAGCTCGAGCCACTCGTGGATCGGCTTCCCGCCCGCCCCGGGAGCGGCCGACAGCTCCCCGGCCAGCTCGACGGCGCGCTCGTAGCTGTCGACGTCGATCACCATCCACCCGGCGATCAGGTCCTTGGTCTCGGCGAACGGCCCGTCGGTGACCGGCGGGCGCCCCTCACCGTCGTACCGCACGAACGTCCCCTCGGGTGCGAGCGCCTGCCCGTCGACGAACTCGCCGGTCCCCTCGAGCCGCGCCGCGAAGTCGTGCATGTACTGCATGTGCGCCGAGATCTCCTCGGGCGTCCACTGATCCATGGACACGTCGTTGACCGGAGCCGGGGCGCCACGGTAGTGCTTCAGCAGCAGGTACTTGGCCATGGTGTCTCTCCTCGGTACTGGTGCGACCCATTCTGGCCGCCTTCACTCCAAGGACGGAGCCACCCACGCCTTCTCGACACTCCAGGCGCCCCCATTTTTGACGGCCCGCGATGACCCCAGATTAAATCCACTACCAAAAATGAAGCACCCCCACTCCCCCTCGGCCAGCCACCCGTGGCACTCGGCCTGCACCCCTGGCGGATTCGAACCGGCGAGCAGCACACGCTTCGAGCCGGCACCTCTTACTGAAAGTGGAATGCAGGTCGGCGGGATGATACGGGTCCGCTGAAAATCTTTCGGGCTGGTTGGCAGGGGTGGGGTAGCTTGTGCTTGATGGCGGCGGGGGCAGGTAGCGCAGAGGTCGACGCGCCCCCCTTCAAGGAGGTCTGACGCCGGTTCGAATCCGGTCCTGTCCGCTCCGCCGTTCGAGCTCACGACCGACGTCTCGCGGGGTAGTGAAGAGGAATCGGATGGTCGAGAACCCTTGGACGCCCGCGCACCAGGCGGTGGAGTCCAGCGACCATGCCGAGTTGACCCGCCTTCTCGACGAAGGCGCAGACGTCAACGAAGTGTGCCGGGGGATGACTCTGCTGGAGCACGCCATCGACGTGGAAGGTGATTCGGCACTTCAGTCGGGGACCCCGATCGACAGCCGACTCACGGCGATTCTGCTGGCCTACGGGGCCGACCCGATACCGCAACCCCCGGGGCGTATGAGCGCGGTGGACCTGGCCGACCACTACGGTCACGATATCGCCCACCGCCTGATGGACCGGATCACCTCAACTGCTGCCAGTCGCCCGCGAAGCGGACTGTGGCGCTGGAAGCGAAGCCGGAAAGCCTGAAAGGCCGGGAGCGAACCGTCTGAACGGAAAAGTCGGCACTGGCCCCGCTGAGCACAGCGAAGCGACGTCCGGTGGTGGCGGGTGAGGGGCTCCGGTCGTGTCGTGCGGTTCTGGGTGGCGTGGGCCGGTGAGGTGGTTCAACGTGGAAGAAGGGGAGACGGCCGGCCTCCGGTAGGCCCTGGCGGCTTCTCTGACGGAGGGGGCGAGGTTGCGGGTGGGGCATGAGAAGTGGGCTTGTGGCCCTGATGGGAGTAGCTATGAGCAAGAAGAGCGAAAAGGCGACGGAGATTGCCGAGACGCCCCCTAAGGCGGCTGCGACGAAGGCGGAGGGGCGCAGTCTCCAGGCGATCGTCAATTACAGCAGGAGGGCCACCCCGGACAGTGACCAGGGAAAGAGCGACCAGCGTTGATGGTCGGGGTGTGGCTCTCCGGGAAGGAGAGCCACACCCGAGACCTTTGGGCTGTCGGTCAGGGTCTTAGGCCTATGTGCTGCCAATGCCCGCGGAGCAAAAGGGTCCTGGAGGCAGAGCCGGAAGACCTGAGTGGAGGAGCGGAGCGGCCCCACCCAACGGGCCGGTGACCCGAACTCCGTGAAACAAAGTCATCCAGCCCTGCGAAGCAGGGCGTTCGGAGCGGAGTGACACGGAACCCCGAACCAGTCCGGAGCGAAGCGCAGGACACCGGCCCGAAGGGCCGGCCCTAGGACCGTGAAACGGTCCGTTGCCCGAGCGCAGCGAGGGCGGTTCTCTCTTGTGCGCGCAGCGCACAAGAACCCGTAGCGAAGCGGAGGGTCAGCTCCCGAAGGGAG
>NZ_JBIAXU010000015.1:0-199553 GCF_042896985.1 Streptomyces sp. NPDC001194
GGCACGCTGTTGAGTTCTCAAGGAACGGACGCTTCCTTTGTACTCACCCTCAGTAACACTTACTGGGGCTTTCCTCCGGGCTTTCGTTCTTCGTTTCCAACTCTACCAGATCATTTCGTTGTCGTTTCCGACTCGGATTTGAATTCGGCGGCCGTTGGGGGCCTTTGCCTTTCGGCGCTCCACCACTTTAGCGCTTATCCCTTGCGGCTCATAATCGAGCCACCGGATTCGAATTCGGGCATGCCGAAATCGACCCCGCCAGGGGAACGTCGTAGGTAGTGGGTTTGCCGCTCCGGGGGTCTGCTGATGGCAGTGCCCCGTTCAAGCGGCTCGGGCTACGTTAGGCGTCCGCCAAGGTGGAGTCAAGTTGAACGGCGTCGTGGCGCATGGGCGCGATACGGGCTCACCGTCGGGTCGTGGGTGATCCAGTAGCGGTACGGGTGATCCGCGCCGGCGCCCCCGACTCCCGTGCGCGGGCCGTTGCCCACCAGGTCGGATGAGGTGGCGGTACCCGTCAGGAGCGCCAGGGGCGAATCGGGACCGGCGCAGAGGTCCGTGCCGTCCAGGGAGCGGTCCACCGCCAGGGCGGTGGCCAGGCGGGCCGGGCCTTTGGCCAGTTCTCGGTCGCTTCTGGCCGAAAGTCGACGTTTGCGGGCCAGGTCGGCGCCCACGGTGATCTCACCCGCGCGCAGCAGCACTCCGCTGGCGTGCCCCGGCGGGCCGCACACCAGGTTCAGGCTGAACCACATGCCGTAGATGAAGTAGACGTACGCGTGTCCGGGCGGACCGAACATCGACGCGTTGCGCGGTGTGCGCCCCCGGTAGGCGTGGGAGCCGGGGTCGGCCTCCCCCTCGTACGCCTCCACCTCCGTGATGCGCAGTTCCATCGGGCCTTCCGGGGTGCGGCGGACCAGGATCCGGCCGAGGAGGTCCGGGGCCACGGTGAGGACCGGCCGGTCGAAGAAGGACCGGGCCAGGGGCGTACGGTCGGGGCGCGCGCTCATCCGGTCGAGCGTAGTCCAACGCGCACACCTGCAACCGGGGCCTAAGGTTCCGCGTTTGTCAGGGTGTACTCGTAAGCGGTAGTCGCACGAGCCTTCAAGGGGAGTCAGAGCATGGGGTTCAAGAAGCTGTTCGCGGCACTGGGTGCCGGCGGTGCTTCGGTGGACACGATCATCACCGAGCCGAACGTCGTGCCGGGCGGGATCGTCCAGGGCGAGGTCCGCATCCAGGGCGGTTCCGTGGAGCAGCAGATCGAGGGCCTGTCCGTCGGTCTCCAGGCGCGGGTCGAGGTGGAGGGGAACGACCAGGAGTACAAGCAGGACATCGTCTTCACCAAGCAGCGCCTCGGCGGTGCCTTCCAGGTGCAGGCGGGCGCCCTGCACGTCGTGCCGTTCGGGCTGGAGATCCCGTGGGAGACGCCGATCACCCACTTCGGGGGCCAGCACCTGCACGGGATGAACATCGGGGTCAGCACGGAGCTGGAGATCGCGCGCGCGGTGGACGCCGGCGACCTCGACCCGATCAACGTGCACCCGCTGCCGGCGCAGCAGGCGATCCTCGACGCCTTCCGTCAGCTGGGCTTCGGCTTCCGCAGCGCGGACATGGAGCGCGGGCACATCCGCGGGACCCGCCAGACGCTGCCGTTCTACCAGGAGATCGAGTTCCTGCCGCCGTCGCAGTACCGCGGGCTCAACCAGGTCGAGCTCACCTTCGTCTCGGACGGCCGCGAGATGGACGTCGTGCTGGAGATGGACAAGAAGTCGGGGCTGTTCTCCGAGGGCAGTGACACGTACCGCTGCTTCCAGGTGGGTCTGCAGTCCTACCAGGGGACCGATTGGGCGGCGTACCTCAACCAGTGGATCGCTTCGGTGGGTTCGCAGCGCAACTGGTTCTAGGCTCGGCCGGGTACCGGCATTCCGGTGCCGGTACCCGTACTGGTTCGCGATCAGGAGGTTCAGCAGTGGCCGAGCAGAACAGGGCGCCCCTTCCCCACGATTTCCACCCGCGGGTGCACGCGTTCTCGGTGCAGAGCACGGATCTCGAGCCCGGCGGGGAGCTGGGCGACGCCCAGGTGCTGAAGGGCGGGAACGTCTCTCCGCAGCTGCGGTGGGAGGGGTTCCCGGAGGGGACGAAGAGCTTCGCCGTGACGTGCTTCGACCCGGATGCCCCGACGGGCAGCGGGTTCTGGCACTGGGTGCTGTTCGATCTGCCCGCGTCGGTCACCGAGCTGCCGGCCGGGGCGGGCAGCGGGAAGTTCGAGGGGCTGCCCGCCGGGGCCGTGCACGTACGGAACGACTACGGCACGAAGGACTTCGGCGGGGCGGCTCCGCCGGCCGGGGAACGGCACCGGTACGTGTTCACCGTCTACGCGGTGGACCAGGAGAAGCTGGGTCCCGGTGCGGACGTCTCGCCGGCCGTCGTCGGATTCAACCTGCGGTTCCACTCGTTGGGCCGGGCGCAGCTGATCGGTGAGTACGAGGGCCCCGCGAGCTGATCGTTCGCCGTGCGTTTGCCCGGTCCTGGTCTAAAGGCGACCAGGACCGGGCATTTTTATTGCGTTGTCCCGCGTGGCGCGCGCGGCCAGAGTGGTTGCGGGCCCTGCCGCCGGTGTGGTCGCGGGCCTGCACACGGGAGGTGGGCGAGATGCGGGACACGCTGGTGCTGAATGCGAGCTTCGAGCCGCTGTCGACGGTGACGCTGAACCGGGCTGTGGTCCTGGTGCTCCAGGACAAGGCCGTGGTCGAACAGTCGCATCCCGAACTGCGTGTGCGCGGTGCCAGCATGGATCTTCCGATGCCCCGGGTGATCAGGCTGTGCAGGTACGTACGGGTGCCGTTCCGAAGACATGCTCCCTGGTCACGGAGGGGGGTGCTGGTCCGGGACCAGCACCGGTGCGCGTACTGCGGGAAGCGCGCGACGACCGTGGACCACGTGCTGCCCCGCGCCCAGGGCGGTGGGGACACGTGGCTGAACACGGTGGCCTCCTGTGCCGAGGACAATCACCGCAAGGCGGCCCGGACTCCGGAGGAGGCGGGGATGCCGCTCCTCCGGAAGCCGTTCGTACCGTCTCCGGCGGACGCCATGCTGCTGGCGCTGGGGGTGGGCGGCCGTGAGGCGCTGCCGGAGTGGCTGGAGCGGACCGCCTAGGTCCGCCCGGGCCCGACCGGGGAACCCCGTATGAACGGATGACCGCCGGTGCGCTGGGCGACGTACTTCTCGTACGTCGCTCAGCGCAGCAGGATCTGGACGATCGCCACCACGCCGACCACGACGATGACCGCGCGGAGCACGGTCGGGGAGAGGCGGCGGCCGACCTTGGCGCCGATCTGGCCGCCGAGGGTGGAGCCGAGGGCGATCAGGACCACGGCCGTCCAGTCGAACTCTGCGACGAAGAGGAAGAAGACGGCCGCGATGCCGTTGACGAGGGCGGCGAGGACGTTCTTCACGGCGTTGATCCGCTGGAGGTCCTCGTGGAGCAGCAGTCCCATCAGGCCGACGTACAACACGCCCTGGGCGGCGCCGAAGTAGCCCCCGTACGCACTGGAGAGCAGCATTCCGGTGAGCAGTGCGGGGCCGCCGTCGGGGTGTCCGGGTTCGGTTCTGGCGGCTTCCTGGCGCCTGCGCAGGGCCGCGGCGAGCCGGGGCTGGAGGACGACGAGCACGAGGGCGAGTCCGATGAGGATCGGCACGATCGTGTCGAAGGAGTCCGACGGCAGGGTGACGAGCAGGATCGCGCCCGCGAGTCCCCCGACGAGGGAGACGGCGCCGAGCCGGAGGATGCGGCCGCGCTGGCCCTGGAGCTCCTTGCGGTAGCCGATGGCTCCGCTGACGGCACCGGGCACCAGGCCCAGGGTGTTGGACACGTTGGCGGTGACCGGCGGGAGTCCGGTGGCGAGCAGCACCGGGAACGTGATGAGGGTGCCGGAGCCGACGATGGTGTTGATCGTGCCGGCGCCGGTACCGGCCGCGAACACCGCGAGCGATTCCCAGGGGGACATCGAGAGCAGAGACATGGACTGAGCCATCCCCTTTGCATGAGTGAGTCGCCTCCCCGCCATGAAGGTCGAGGGGCCTCACTGATCATGCAGGAGGGGACGGGCGGGTCAGTCGATGGGGGGCTGCTCGCGGCGCTCGGCGGCGGCCTTGTCGGCCGCTCCGGCGCCGTTGCCGCCGTCCTTGCCGGAATTCTGCGGGTTGAAGCCCGAACCACCGCCCATGGGACCGAAGTTGCCCATGGCTCCCGAGAGGCCCTTGAGGGCGTCTCCGATCTCGCTGGGCACGATCCAGAGCTTGTTGGCGTCGCCTTCGGCGATCTTCGGGAGCATCTGGAGGTACTGGTAGGCGAGGAGCTTCTGGTCGGCGTCGCCGGCGTGGATGGACTCGAAGACCGTGCGGATGGCCTGCGCCTCGCCTTCGGCCTTCAGTGCGGCGGCCTTGGCCTCACCCTCGGCGCGCAGGATGGAGGACTGCTTCTCACCCTCGGCGCGCAGGATTTCGGACTGCCGGACGCCTTCGGCCTGGAGGATCGCGGCCCGCTTGTCGCGGTCGGCGCGCATCTGCTTCTCCATCGAGTCCTGGATGGAGGTCGGCGGCTCGATCGCCTTCAGCTCGACGCGGTTGACGCGGATGCCCCACTTGCCGGTGGCCTCGTCGAGGACTCCGCGCAGGGCCGCGTTGATCTCCTCGCGGGAGGTCAGGGTCCTCTCCAGGTCCATGCCGCCGATGATGTTGCGCAGGGTGGTGACGGTGAGCTGCTCGATGGCCTGGATGTAGCTGGCGACCTCGTACGTCGCGGCCCGGGCGTCGGTCACCTGGTAGTAGATGACCGTGTCGATGTTGACGACCAGGTTGTCCTGCGTGATGACCGGCTGCGGCGGGAACGGCACCACCTGTTCGCGCAGGTCGATGCGGTTGCGGATCGAGTCGATGAACGGGACGACGATGTTGAGGCCCGCGTTGAGGGTGCGCGTGTAGCGGCCGAATCGTTCGACGATGGCGGCGCTGGCCTGCGGGATCACCTGGATCGTCTTGACCAGTGCGATGAAGACCAGAACCACCAGAATGATCAGGACGATGATGATCGGTTGCATGCGGTTCCCCGTGCCCTTCCGGCTGTCTGTGCTGCCCCGTTGAGCGGAGTCTCGCAGACCCCGGGGCCGCGGGTCGGCTGCTTTGATCAGAAGCTCACATGACGATCGCAGTGGCTCCGTCGATCTCCACGACGTCCACCTGCTGGCCGGGCTCGAAGCTGCTGTCCGCGTCGAGGGTGCGGGCGGACCAGACCTCGCCGGCGAGTTTGATCCGGCCTCCGCTGCCGTCGACGCGTTCGAGGACGAGGGCGCTTCTGCCCTTCAACGCGTCGATTCCGGTGCGGTGTTGGGGCCGCTGCTCGCGGTGGTGGTTGGCGATCGAGCGGACGACGGCGATGAGTGCCACGGACACGATCACGAAGACGAGGACCTGGGCGACCACTCCCCCGCCGAACGCCGCCGTGACGGCGGCGGCGACCGCGCCGACGGCGAACATGCCGAACTCGGGCATCGCCGTCAGGACGAGCGGAATGCCCAGTCCGACCGCGCCGATGAGCCACCACAGCCACGCGTCGATGTTCACATGGTCATGGTAGGTCGGGCGGGCGCGGTCAGGACAGGGTGCGACGGTGCGCGGACCGTCGGTGTGCGCCTGCGCTCCTAGCGCAGCGCGAGGCCCTGGGCGGTCCAGCGGTCGCTGTCGTTGCGCTCGACGATCAGGGGGAGGCCGAAGCACAGCGAGAGGTTGCGCGAGGTCAGTTCGAGGTCGATCGGTCCCGCGGTGACGACCTTGCCCTGGCGGATCATCAGGACGTGGGTGAAGCCGGGGGCGATCTCCTCGACGTGGTGCGTGACCATCACCATGGACGGCGCGAGCGGGTCGCGGGCGAGGCGGCCGAGGCGGCGTACGAGGTCCTCGCGGCCGCCGAGGTCGAGGCCGGCGGCGGGCTCGTCGAGGAGCAGCAGCTCGGGGTCGGTCATCAGGGCGCGGGCGATCAGGGTGCGCTTGCGCTCGCCCTCGGAGAGGGTGCCGAACTTCCGGTCGAGGTACTCCGTCATGCCGAGGCGGTCGAGGAAGGCGCGGGCGCGCTGCTCGTCGATGTCCTCGTACTCCTCCTGCCAGGTCGCCGTCATGCCGTACGCGGCGGTGAGGACGGTCTGCAGGACGGTCTGGCGCTTGGGGAGCTTGTCGGCCAGGGCGATTCCGGCGACGCCGATGCGCGGGCGCAGCTCGAAGACGTCGCTGCCGGGTTTGCCGAGGGTGCTGCCGAGGATGGTGGCGGCGCCCTTGGTGGGGAAGAGGTAGCTGGAGGCGAGGTTCAGCAGCGTGGTCTTGCCGGCGCCGTTGGGGCCGAGGATCACCCAGCGCTCCCCCTCCTTCACCGACCAGGAGACCTGGTCCACCAGAGCCCGGCCCTCGCGGACCACGGATACGTCCACCAGCTCCAGAACATCGCTCATGAGCGTGTTGTCTCCCCTTGCAGTCTCGGTTTCGTCTGTGCACCGGTAGGCGCAGCCCCAGGGGAAAACCTACGCCACTCGGAGAGCGGTCCGGGCGCCAGGTTGGCCGCGCGGCCGGATCCGGGGTGATCCGTAAAGTGGGGGGATGCTTTTCGAACCACGTTCAGGGCGGTTGGCCGCCTGGGGGAACGCGCTGCTGGCCGGTTTGGTCTCGCCCGACGAGGCCGTGTTGTCGATCGTGGGCGAGGACGCCGTGCACCGGGTGGAGGGGCTGCCCGGTGAACCGGGTCCGGTGGGCCTGACGCTGGCGCTCGGGCGGATGAGGGCGCTGGGGGTGACCGGGCTGCGGGTGGCCCTGCCCGCTCCGGGGCATCCGCTGGGGCTGAGCGGCCCCGCCGAGTTCAACGCGCGGGCGCTGGAGGCGCAGGAGGCGGTGGTCGCGGCGGGCGCGGCGCTGGGTCTGGTGCCGGAGGTGGCCGAGGCGGGGCCCGCGGGGGACGTGCACGTCTCGGTGACGTGGCACTGCCTGCCCGTACGGGAGGCCCCGCCGGCGGACGTGCCGTCGCTCGGTGAGGCGGAGCGGGAGCTGGCGGAGGCGCTGCGCGAGGCGACGGTCGTACTGACCCGGCTGGACGTGGCGGGGTCGGGGCCGGTGGCGGAGGCCGCTCTGTCGGCGTACCGGGCGCGGGCGGACGCCGGGCGGGAGGTGCTGGCGCCGGGGTACCCGCCGCGGGCGGTGCGGGTGCTGGCGCTGGCGCAGCGGGTGGACCTGCTGGTGTCGCTGGCGTCCGAGCACGGGCCGGGCGGTGCGGTGGCCGCCTCGGAGATGGCGGCGCGGGCGGAGGCGCTGCGGCCGGTGGAGCGGGTCGCGCGGCGCGCGCTGGTCGCGGCGTACAACGCGGCGGTCGAGGAGCGCGAGCGGGGCTAGGGCGTGTCCGCAAAGTCCCGCCTGCCCCGCCCTCCGGGCGGCCGGCGCCACTTCGCGGACACCCCCTGGCCGTACGTTCCGGATGTGGCGCGGCCCCGCTTCCCGGGGAGAGGTGGGGGAAGCGGGGCCGGCGGGCGGGGCGGGTCAGGCGTTCACGCCGGTGTTGCCCCAGGCGCCGTTCAGCAGGCCGATCACGGAGACCGCGTTGCCGACCACGTTCACCGGGACGTGGACGGGAACCTGGACCTGGTTGCCGGAGGCCACGCCGGGGGAGCCGACGGCCTCGCCCGCGGCGGACGCCCCGCCGTGCGCCGAGGAGACACCGGCACCCGCGGCAAGGAGGCCGCCCGCGATCACGGTGACGGCGGTGGCCTTCTTGATGTTCTTCACGTTCTTCGTCCTCCAGTACGTCTGCCGCGGCCAGCCGCCGCGACACGTCATGAAGAACGGTCATAGGACGAACGGGATGCGCCATGTGGGCGACATCCACCCGACCGTATGAATCCGGGATCGGAGCCGGCCGGTCCGATCCGGCCGGGTTCAGTCCGTGATCCCGTGCCTGACCGCCCACAACGCGGCCTGCGTGCGGTCCGCGAGGTCCAGCTTCATCAGGATGTTCGAGACGTGCGTCTTGACCGTCTTCTCCGACAGGACCAGCGCGCGGGCGATCTCCCGGTTCGACCGGCCGTCCGCGATCAGCGACAGCACCTCCTTCTCCCGCTCGGTCAGCGAGCCGGCCCGGCCGGGCGTCGGCGGTCCCTCCTGGGAAAGCAGGGCCTCGGCCACTTCCGGCTGGAGCAGTACGTGCCCGGCGTGGACGGAGCGGATGGCCCCGGCCAGGGCGTCGGGGTCGATGTCCTTGTAGACGTATCCGGCGGCGCCGCCCCGCAGGGCCGGGACCACCGTCCGCTGCTCGGTGAAGCTGGTGACGATCAGCACGCGCGCCGGGTTCGCCAGCGCGCGCAGCCGGCGCAGGGCCTCGATGCCGTCGGTGCCCGGCATCTTGATGTCCATCAGGATCACGTCGGGCCGCAGCTCCTCGGCGCGTGCCACGCCCTCCTCTCCGTCGGCGGCCTCCCCGACGACCTCGATGTCGTCCTGGACCTCCAGGAACGTGCGCAGGCCGCGGCGGACCACCTGGTGGTCGTCCACCAGCAGGACGCGGATGGGCGTGTCAGCCACCGGGGACCTCCATTTCGATCGTGGTGCCCGTACCGGGCTCCGAGTGCACGGTGAGGCGGCCGCCGGCGCCGCTCGCCCGGTCCCGCATGGAGACGAGGCCGAGGTGGCGTCCGGCCGCACGGATGGAGGAAGGGGAGAAGCCGCTCCCGTTGTCCGTGACGGTCAGCACGGCTCCCGCGTCCCGGCGGGCCAGGGTGACCTCGACGTGGTCGCCGCCCGAGTGCCGCAGGGCGTTGTGGAGGGCTTCCTGGGCGACCCGGAGCAGCGCCTCCTCCTGGGTCGCCGGGAGGGCCCGTATGCCGTCACAGGTGAAGGTGACGTGCGCGGTGTGGGCTCGGTCCAGTACGTGGACCTGGTCGCGGAGGGTGGCGACCAGGCCGTCCTCGTCGAGGCCGGCCGGGCGCAGCTCGGTCACGGCGGAGCGCAGCTCGTCCGCGGCCTCGGCGGCGAGGACGGCGACCTGCTGGAGCTCGCCCTTGGCGCGGACAGGGTCGCGGTCGACGAGGGCGGCGGCGGCCTGGGCGGTCAGGCGGAGCGAGAAGAGCTTCTGGGCGACCGCGTCGTGCAGCTCGTGGGCGAGGCGGGAGCGCTCCTCGGCGATGGTGAGCTCGCGGCTGCGTTCGTAGAGCCGGGCGTTGGTGAGGGCGATCGCCGCGTGCTGGGCGAGGAGGGCGAGGAGCTCCTCGTCCTCCTCCGTGAAGCCGCCGGGGCTCCTCTTGTTCGCGAGGAAGAGGGCGCCGAGGGTCTCCTCTCCGTCGCGGACGGGCTGGCCCAGGAAGTCGGACATCTCGGGGTGGGCGGCGGGCCAGCCCTCGAAGCGGGGGTCCTTGCGCACGTCGGCCAGCCGCTCGGGTCCGTCCTGGTGGAGCATCGCGGCGAGGATGCCGTGCTGGCGGGGCAGCGGGCCGATCCGGCGCCACTGCTCCTCGCTGATGCCGTCCACGACGAACTGGGCGAAGCCGCCGTGGTCGTCCGGGACGCCCAGGGCCGCGTACTCGGCGTCGAGGAGCTCGCGGGCGGAGACGACGATCGTGCGCAGGACGTCGCGGACCTCCAGCCGGCGGCTCATGGCGAGCAGGGCGGTGCTGACGGCGGCGAGGCCGCCCCGGGGGCCGCCGAACACGGGACTACCTGTCATGGGCTCACCGTACTCGCGGCCCTGACCTGCGGGATCGGGCTCGGGCCCTAGGGCCGGGGACGGTGTGTCCTCCTCCTCGGGAAGGGGGTCCGGAGGGCCGTCTCTGCCCTGGGGATGAGGCCGGAAGAGGGCTTCTGGTCCTCAAGGTGGAGAATTCCGCTACGGAATGCATTGCTGTAGCAACTGATGGTGAGACCGTTACATGGCCGATGTGAGCCCGCGCATAGGACCCACGTCACTTACGAAGGTGCCTAGTTGACGCATAAAGACCGTGTCAGCGCTGCCACGCCTAGCGTGTGGCCCTTAATTCCGGTCTTGTCGCCGCCCCCTGATCCACTAAGCGGGATCGTACGTCACACCTTTGCCAGGCGATTTTGCCGCCGCTAAGAATTGCTCCCGTCGCACAGCGCCGCGGATCCCGGATCCGAGCGGCGCTTTCCTGCGGCTCCCCGATTCGAAGAGGTTGCTACGCATGTCCAAGACCAGCATCCCCGGCCACAGTCGTCGTCTGACGAAGGCGCACAAGATGTCCTTCGCCGCGTTCGCCACCATCGGCGCCGCCGCCCTGGCCGCCACCGTCGTCCCCGCCGGCTCCGCCGACGCCGGCACGACCGTGACCGCCGCCCCCGTGGCGTGGACCCAGGCTGTCGAGGGTGTCCAGGCCAAGACCGTGCAGCACCTCAGCACCCAGTCCAAGCTGGCCACGGACTCCGCGAAGGTCGAGGCCGCGATCAAGGCCAAGGCCGTCGCCGCGAAGGCCAAGGCCGACGCCGCCAAGGCGAAGGCCGAGGCCGAGGCCAAGGCGAAGAAGGACCGCGAGGCGAAGGCGGCCGCCAGCCGCTCCACCGTCCGCAAGCCGATCTACGCGAACAACCTTGACGGCTGGATCAAGGAGTCGCTGGCGATCATGAAGGCGCACAAGATTCCGGGCACGTACAACGGCCTGTACAAGAACATCATGCGCGAGTCGAGCGGCAACCCGCGGGCGATCAACAACTGGGACATCAACGCCCAGAACGGCATCCCCTCGAAGGGCCTGCTCCAGGTCATCAAGCCGACCTTCCTCGCGTACCACATCCCCGGCACCCCGCTGGACCAGTACCACCCGGTCGCCAACATCGTCGCCGCGGCCAACTACGCCGCCGACCGTTACGGCTCGATCGACAACGTCAACAGCGCCTACTGACGGCGACGGGCGTAGCAACCCCCCATGCGCCTCAGGGCGGCACCCGGATACCGGGTGCCGCCCTGAGGCGTTTGTCCGTGGAGTTCGGCCGGAGCGGACCGGCTAGTTGCGCATGACCTCGGGCTCGTGGCGGCGCAGCAGCTTCTGCACCGCGAAGCCGCAGGCCACACCGATGAGCAGCAGGATCGTGATGTTCACGCCCCACTGCGCGACGGAGTGCTCCCACAGCGGGTCGGTGTTGGTCGGGTTCTGCTGGTCCCACGGCGGCATGAGCTTGCCGAGGTCGAGCGTGGTGCCCGCGGCGGCGACCGCCCAGCGCGACGGCATCAGCCAGGCGAACTGCTCCAGGCCCGGCGAGTCGTACACCTGGAAGAGGATGCCGGTGAAGACGACCTGGACGATCGCGAACATGACCAGCAGCGGCATGGTCTTCTCGGCGGTCTTCACCAGCGAGGAGATCACGAGGCCGAACATCATCGACGTGAAGCCGAGCGCGGTGACCGACAGGCACAGCTCGACGGCCGGCGGCATGAGCAGGCCCTCGGTGGGCAGGTCGCGCGGGACGAAGCCGATGGCGCAGATGACCGCGCCCTGGATGGCCGTGATGAAGCCGAGGACGATCACCTTCGACATGAGGTACGCCGACCGGGACAGACCGGTGGCGCGCTCGCGCTCGTAGATGACCCGTTCCTTGATCAGCTCACGGACCGAGTTCGCGGCGCCCGAGAAGCACATGCCCACGCAGAGGATCAGCATGATCGTGCCGGCGTCGCCGTTGAACCGGGACGGCGGCTTCGGCGGGGCGAGGCCGAAGGTCGCGGGGATGACAGTCGAGACGATGCCCAGGACTGCGGGCAGGATCAGCATCAGGGCCATGAAGCCCTTGTCGGACGCGATCACCGAGACGTAGCGGCGGATCAGGGTCCACAGCTGGTCGCCCCAGCCCTGCGCCTTCGGCGGCATCATCTGCTGCATCGGCACCATGGCGACCTGCTGCGGGGCCACCGCGTCGAGGTCGGCGGCGTAGAGCTGGTAGTGCTGCGAGCCCTTCCAGCGGCCGGCCCAGTCGTATTCGCGGTAGTTCTCGAATGCCGAGAAGACGTCCGCCCAGGTGCTGTAGCCGAAGAAGTTCAGCGCCTCGTCCGGCGGGCCGAAGTACGCGACCGAACCACCCGGGGCCATGACCAGCAGCTTGTCGCACAGCGACAGCTCGGCCACGGAGTGGGTGACGACGAGGACCGTGCGGCCGTCGTCGGCGAGGCCGCGCAGCAGCTGCATGACGTCGCGGTCCATGCCCGGGTCGAGGCCTGAGGTGGGCTCGTCCAGGAAGATCAGCGAGGGCTTGGTGAGGAGCTCGAGGGCCACGGACACGCGCTTGCGCTGACCACCGGAGAGCGAGGTGATCTTCTTGTCCTTGTGGATGTCGAGCTTGAGCTCGCGCAGGACCTCGTCGATGCGGGCGGCGCGCTCGGCCTCGGCGGTGTCGCCGGGGAAGCGGAGCTTGGCCGCGTACTTGAGGGCCGTGCTGACCTTCAGCTCCTTGTGCAGGATGTCGTCCTGCGGGACCAGGCCGATGCGCTGGCGGAGCTCCGCGAACTGCTTGTACAGGTTGCGGTTGTCGTAGAGGACGTCGCCCTCGTTGGCGGGCCGGTAGCCGGTCAGCGCCTTGAGCAGGGTCGACTTTCCGGAGCCGGAGGGGCCGATGACGCCGATGAGCGACTTCTCCGGGACGCCGAAGGTGACGTCCTTGAGGATCTGCTTGCCGCCGTCGACCGTGACCGTGAGGTGGCGGGCCGAGAAGGAGACGTCACCGGTGTCGACGAACTCCTCGAGCCGGTCGCCGACGATCCGGAACGTCGAGTGGCCGACGCCGACGATGTCGTTCGGGCCGAGCAGCGCCGTGCCGGACTTGGGCAGCGGCTGGCCGTTGACGTAGGTGCCGTTGTGGCTGCCGAGGTCGTGGATCTCGAAACGGCCGCCGGTGGAGCGGAACTCCGCGTGGAGGCGCGAGACCTGGAGGTCCGAGACGACCAGCTCGTTCTCCAGCGCACGGCCGATCCGCATGACGCGGCCGACGGCGATCTGGTGGAACGTGGTCGGGCTGCGGTCACCGCCGTAGGCGGGGCCCGCGCCCTGCTGCGGGACGTGCGGCTGCGGCTGCTGGTGGGCGGCGGCCTGCTGCGGCTGCTGCTGCCAGCCCTGCTGCTGCGGCTGGTGGGCCTGCGCCTGGGCCGGAGCCTGGTAGGCGGGGGCGGCGGCCTGCTGGGCCGGGGCCTGGTAGGCGGGCGCCGGGGCCTGGTAGGCGGGCGCCGCCTGCTGCGGTACGGCCTGCTGCGGCGCGGCGGCTGCGCTCAGATTCAGCCGCGGGCCGTCGGTGGCGTTGCCCAGGTGCACCGGCGTACCGGGCACGAGCTCGGTCTGCTGGACCCGCGCGCCGCGCACGTAGGTGCCGTTGGTGCTGCCGTGGTCCTCAATGCCCCAACCCCGGCCGTTCCAGGCGATGGTGGCATGCCGCCACGACACCCGGGCGTCGTCGATGACCACGTCTCCCTGGGGGTCACGCCCCAACGAGTACGACCTGGACGGATCGAGCGTCCAGGTCCTTCCATTCAATTCCAGTACGAGTTCCGGCACTCCAGCCCCACTTAAGTCCCCCGAGAATCCCCCTGACGCCAGGGAGTCCGACGTCAGGGAGTCTAGGGATGGCGAACATCCGGGGGAACTATTTCAGGCCTGCGGCCACATGTGGAATCGGGGCCTTCCCGGGGCGTCTACGCCTGCCCGTTGACGGGGGCGAAAGTCACCCGGAGAGTGAGATACGGGACTTCTCGCCCTGGCCCGACCCCGTCCCGCTCGGCACGCACGCTCGACACGCACCGGGGGTACGCATGCGCCGCATTCGTTGGGGAGACGTGGTCGTGTCGGGCGTCGCCGCCACCGGCTGGGCCCTCGTCACCATGGCCGCGGTCGCCGCCCTCGGGCTCCGCCTGCTGGGCGCCGACGCGGCGGGAGGCTCGCTCGGGGCGATGACCGCCGCGGTGGTGGTGCTCGCGATCGGTGGCACGGTCACCCCGTCGGGGGACGTCTCGGTCCTCGGGATCACCGGGGCGGGGGCGCAGTCCTCGCTGGGCGTCATGCCCCTCGGGGTGGGGCTGGCCGGGGCGCTCGTCCTGGCCCGGATCTTCCTGCGTTCGATCCGGACCGGGGCTCCGCGCGGGGAACTCGCCGCCCGGGCGGCCGCGGTGGCGGTGCTGCTCGTCGCCGCGGCGGGCGGGCTGGCCAGGGCCGGGCACGACGTGGTCACCCTGGACGGGCCGCGGCTGCCGACGGCGCCGCCGAAGGTGGTGGTCCCGGGGATCGGGGACGTGGGCGGGCTGCTCCCGGACCGTGTCGGGGACCTCGTCGGCACCCGGGCCCGGGTGGGGTTCTCGGTGGAGTCCGGGCCGACGCTGCTGGGCGCCGGGGTGTGGGTGCTGGCCGTGCTGACGGTGGCGCTGCTGGCGTCGCGGCGGGGGCCGGCGGCGTTCGCGCGGCTGCGGCCCGTCGTGTCGGCGCTGGTGACCGCCTTGCTGGTGTCGGTGGCGGCCGCCCTGGCCGCCGCTGCGTGGGCGGCCGCGGGCGACGGGCATCCGGGGCGGGTGCTGGGCGCCGCGCTGCTGGGGGCGCCGAACGGGGCGTGGACGGGGGTGCTGCTGGGGCTCCTCGTTCCGTTCCACGGGCGGGCCACGGGCACGCTCGGCCGGCTGCTGCCGGATCCGCTGGACGACCTGCTGGGGGCGCCCGCGCGGGATCCGGTGACGGTGGCCCGGCTCGCGGAGTACGACGGGCGGATCTGGCTGCTGGTCGCGGGGGCGGGGCTGCTGCTGCTCTGCGCCGGTGTGCTGGCGGCCGTACGGACTCCGGGGCGCGGGACCGCGGCGTGCGCGGTGCGGCTGGCGGCCGTGACCGGGGTGGCGCTGGCGGCGCTGACGGTGCTGACGGGGGTGTCGGTCGACGCCTCGCTGTCGGTGCTCGGCGTCGATGCGGTGGACGCGGGGGTGGAGCTGCGGGGGGAGGCCTGGTACGCGCTGCTGCTCGGGGCGGCGTGGGGTGCGGTCGCGGGCGGGGCGGGTGCGCTGCTGGCGCGGCTTCGCCGGCCGGCGGAACCCGGGCCCGGCGCGGGGCCCGGCGGGGCGGGCGGGGCGGGCGGGGCAGGCGGGGCAGGCGGGGCGCACCCGGGGGCGCCGACGGCCGCGTACACGTCCCCGCCCGGGCGACCGTACCCGTACGCCCTTCCGGAGCCCGAGCCCTGCGCCGAGCCGGACGGCTCCTGGGACGTCACGATCACCCGGCTGCCCCGCAGGCCCGCCGGGCGTCCGGCGCCCCGCCACCGCCCGCCGTTCACCCCGCCGCCGCCCCCTCCTCCACCGCCGCCGCCGGGGCCTGCGGGCCGAGGCGGCGGGAAGCCCTGAGGGGCGGGGAGCGACGAATCGAACACGCTCGGCCACCGCTCCGCCCCGAGGCCCCGCGCCACCTCCCCGCCGGCCCGTGTTCACCCCGCCGCCACTCCCCCGCCGTCCCCCGGGCGCCCGCGATCGGCGGCGCCGGAGGGCGCCGAGCCGGAAAATGGTTCCGGTAGGTGGGACGGGGGTCCTGGCAGGCAGGACGGGAAGATACGGTGAGGGCACCATGAGCGCTTCGCAGACCTCCGACGTCCCCACCCTCCTCGTCAAGATCTTCGGCAAGGACCGTCCCGGGATCACCGCCGGGCTGTTCGACACCCTCGCCGCCTACTCCGTCGACGTCGTCGACATCGAGCAGGTCGTCACCCGTGGCCGCATCGTCCTGTGCGCCCTCGTCACCAAGCCGGCCGACAGCGGCGAGGGCGAGCTGCGGGCCACCGTCCACAGCTGGGCCGACTCGCTGAAACTGCAGGCCGAGATCCTCTCCGGCACCGGTGACAACCGGCCGCGCGGCAGCGGCCGTTCCCACGTCACCGTGCTCGGGCATCCGCTGACCGCCGAGTCCACGGCCGCCATCGCCTCCCGCATCACCGCGACCGGCGGCAACATCGACCGCATCTTCCGTCTCGCCAAGTACCCCGTGACGGCCGTCGAGTTCGCCGTATCCGGTGTGGAGACCGGGCCGCTGCGCACCGAGCTGGCCACCGCCGCCTCCCACATCGGCGTGGACGTGGCCGTGGTCTCGGCCGGGCTGCACCGCCGGGCGCAGCGCCTGGTCGTCATGGACGTGGACTCCACCCTCATCCAGGACGAGGTCATCGAGCTGTTCGCCGCGCACGCGGGCTGCGAGGCCGAGGTCGCCGAGGTGACCGAGCGGGCCATGCGCGGGGAGCTGGACTTCGAGCAGTCGCTGCACGCCCGTGTGCAGCTGCTGGCCGGGCTGGACGCCTCGGTCGTGGACAAGGTCCGCTCCGAGGTGCGGCTGACGCCCGGCGCCCGCACCCTGATCCGCACCCTCAAGCAGCTCGGCTACCAGGTCGGTGTGGTCTCGGGCGGGTTCACCCAGGTGACGGACGATCTGCAGGAGCGGCTGGGGCTGGACTTCGCCTCGGCCAACACCCTGGAGATCGTCGACGGGCGGCTGACCGGCCGGGTCACCGGCGAGATCGTGGACCGGGCGGGCAAGGCCCGGCTGCTGCGGCGGTTCGCCGCGGAGGCCGGCGTACCGCTGGCCCAGACCGTGGCCATCGGCGACGGCGCCAACGACCTGGACATGCTGAACGCGGCCGGGCTGGGCGTGGCGTTCAACGCCAAGCCGGTGGTGCGCGAGGCCGCGCACACGGCGGTGAACGTGCCGTTCCTGGACGCGGTGCTGTATCTGCTCGGGATCACCCGCGAAGAGGTCGAGGCGGCGGGTCTGACCTGATCCGCCCGCGTACGAGGACGGGCCCCGGCGGATCGATCGCGCCGGGGCCCGTCCTCGTACCTGCGTACGGGTGCTCAGTGGTCCTCGGGGGTCCAGAAGTCCAGCAGCGTGCCCACCCCGGGCTCCACGGACTTCCAGGAGCCGGTGAAGGAGACGACGGCGAACGCCGCGGTCGGGAAGGCGGTACGGCTCATCCGCGCCAGGGCATCCCCCTCGGCGCGGCCCGAGAGGGCGTCGGCGAGGGCGTGCATGCCCGGGTTGTGGCCGATGACGAGGAGGTTGCCGACCTCGTCGGAGACCTCGTTGAGCAGGGCGATGAGCTCGCCCGGGGAGGCGTCGTAGAGCCGTTCCTCGTACGAGGTGCGGGGCCGGTGCGGCATCTCCTGGACGGCGAGCTTCCAGGTCTCACGGGTGCGGGTGGCGGTGGAGCAGAGGGCCAGGTCGAAGGCGATGCCGGTCTCGGCCAGCTTCAACCCGACGGCCGGTGCGTCCTTGCGGCCGCGTTCCGCCAGCGGGCGGTCGTGGTCGGACACCTCGGGCCAGTCGGCCTTGGCGTGCCGGAGGAGGACGATCCTGCGGGGTGTGTCGGCGCTCATGGCTCCCAGCTTCGCATGAATCGGGCCACGGAGCGCAGGGTGTTGGGGGCTCGGCGGAAGTCGGCCGAAGGGCCCGATCGCCGGCTCGGGGGCACGCGCGGGCGCGGGCTCGGGCGCGCGCCCGGCCGCGCGCGGCGGTCAGCCGACGACGCGCAGGATCTGCTGGGTGACCTGGATGATCGCGGAGGCTTCACCGGTGGCGGCATGGGCCTGGCCGGAGCCGGCGAGGAGCAGCAGGAGGAGGCCGAAGGCGAGCGCGGGCAGGGCCAGCGCCCACCAGTGCAGCCGGGTGCTGGCACCGTGGAATCGGGGACCGGGTGTATGCGTGGGGGCCGACATGGCCGCCTCCGTGGGTACGCGGGGTGGGACTGGCTCGCTCTCTTCGAATCTATGGATTCGAAGGTGCGGTGCCCATCCGGGACACACCCCAGTCGACCCTGACCCTGACCCCCTAAGGGTTGGGGGGTTACCCCTACCCCGAGGGCGTCAGGGGGAGACGACGGTCGCGATGACGGAGATGATCACGGTCACGACCAGCATCGCGCCCAGCACGAGGCCGAGCTTCTTGTGACTGTCCTGCGGGTTCGGTTCGAGTACGGGCGACATGCCGCTCAGTCTCGCATGCCGCATTCGTCCTCGATCGTGCGGTCCCGGCCGGCCAGCACGCCCAGCGCGATCTGCGGAACCAGCAGGGCCGCCATGACGGTGAGCGGCAGGTCCCAGCCGCCGCTGTGCTGGTAGAGCGCGCCGATGAGGAGCGGTCCGGGGATGGAGATGAGGTAGCCGACGCTCTGGGCGAAGGCGGACAGCTTGACCACGCCGGCCGGGGACTTGGCGCGCAGCCCGATCATCGTGATGACGAGGGGGAAGGCGCAGTTGGAGACGCCGAGCAGGAGCGCCCAGGCCCAGGCTCCGCCGGCGGGGGCGAAGTGGAGGCCGGTGTATCCGACGAGGCCGAAGAGGCCGAGGGTGACGGCGATGGCCCCCTGGTTCCTCATCCGGCCGGCCAGGTTGGGGATGACGAAGGCGAGCGGAACGCCCATGACCATGGTGACGGCCAGCAGGACGCCCGCGGTGGAGGCGGAGACCCCGGCGTCGCGGAAGATCTGCGGGAGCCAGCCCATGGTGATGTAGGCGCCGGTGGCCTGGAGGCCGAAGTAGCAGGCGAGGGCCCAGGCGGTGCGGCTGCGGACGATGTTCGGGCCGGCGTCCGCCCGTGCGGTCGCGGCCGCCTCGGAGGCGGCGGCGCGCTTCTCGCGCCGGGCGGCCGCCGCGACGGGCAGCCAGGGCAGTACGGCGACCAGCGCGAGCACGGCCCAGACCAGCAGGCCCGTACGCCAGCTGCCGCCGAGGGCGGAGGTCATCGGGACGGTCACGGCGGCGGCGAGCGAGGTGCCGAGGGCCAGGGCCATGGAGTACAGGCCGGTCATGGTGCCCACGCGGTCCGGGAACCACCGCTTGACGATGACCGGGAGCAGCACGTTGGTCAGGGCTATGCCCGCCAGGGACAGGGCGCTGGCGGCGAGGAAGCCGGCCGCGCCCTGCGCGAAGGGCCGGATCAGCAGCCCGGCGGCGACGGCGGCCATGCCGGCGCAGACGACGGCGGCCGGGCCGAAGCGGCGCGAGAGGCGCGGCGCGGTGACGCCGAAGACGGCGAAGCACAGGGCGGGGACGGAGGTGATCAGTCCGGCGACGGTGCCGCTCATGCCGAGGCCCGTGCGGACCTCCTCGAAGAGCGCGCCGAGGCTGGTGATGGCGGGCCGCAGGTTGAGGGCGGCCAGCACGATGCCGACGATGAGGACCGGTCCGAGCCAGGCGGGCTCCGGGGTCGGCTCCGTTCGCGCGCTCGTGGCGGCGGAGGAACGGGACGGGGCGGGTACGGTGCGCGCGGCCTCGGGCCGGTTCAGGGTCTGTATTTCTTCGTCGGGCATTACACCATCATAGAATCATGGGATGATTGGTTGTCACCCCCGAGACTGAACTTGGAGAGGAACCCGCCCGCATGCCGCTGACCTCGCCCCGGCGATCCGCGCTGGTCGACCAGGTGATCGCCCAGCTCCGGAACCAGATCACCTCCGGCGAATGGCCCGTCGGAGCCCGCATCCCCACCGAGCCGGAGCTCGTCGAGCTGCTGGGCGTCGCCCGCAACACCGTCCGCGAGGCCGTACGGGCGCTGGCGCACAACGGGCTGCTGGACATCCGGCAGGGCTCCGGGACGTACGTCATCGCCACCAGCGAGCTGGCCGGGGTGATGCACCGCCGCTTCGCGGGCGCCGACCCGCGGCACATCGCCGAGCTCCGCTCGACGCTGGAGTCGGCCGCGGCCCGGCTGGCGGCGGAGCGGCGCACCGAGCGGGACCTGGGCCAGCTGGACGCGCTGCTGGCGCGGCGCGAGCAGGCCTGGGAGGGCGGGGACGCGGAGCGGTTCGTGGCGGCGGACGTGGCGCTGCACATGGCGGTGGTGGCGACCTCGCACAACGAGGTGCTCATCGAGCTGTACGCGGATCTCGGCGACCTGGTCGCGGACTGGCTGCGCGCGGACGTGGGCACGGAGCTGGATCCCGCGGCGCACCTGGACCACGCGCGGCTGATCGAGGCGATCCGGCGCGGGGACGGGGACGGCGCGGCCTCGGAGGCGGCGGGCTACCCGTTCGCGTGCCTCGGCGGGAAGTAGGAGCGACCGCGGCCCGGCGGGTTCAGGGCCGCCGGTGGGTGACCCAGGCCGAGCGGACCTCCTTCCAGCAGCGGCTGGTCAGCTCGGTGCGGCCGGCCGGCTCCAGGGCGACGGGGGCGCTGTCCGCGTCCACGTCCCACCAGCGGTCGCATTCCACGTGCAGGCGCAGGAAGTCGGTCTCGGGATAGCCGTTCTGGCAGGTGGCCGTCACCTGCGAGCCCTCGATCGCGGTCTCGCAGTCGGCGCCGTACAGCTCGCGCTCCGCGGGCGGCCGGGGCCGTACGGGCGGCTCGGCGGGGATCTCGTCGAGGTCCACGGCGGCGGGTTCCGCGACGGCGGGCCGCACGACGGCCACCGCCTCCGGCACCGGCAGCGCCTCGCCCCCCTCGGGCTGTGCGTCGGCCGCCGGGAGCAGGAATCCCGTCAGGACCACCGAGGTCACCAGCAGCGATACCGCTCGGCTCCGCCTCGCGCGCACTCCCGCACCTCCTCCCCGCACGAGCCGGGAAGATCCCGACTCGGCCAGTTTGCAGGCATCTGTCCTGGTTTTCGACTCGGGAAGATCCGGCCGGAGGGCGGAAATCTGATCGAGCGTCCGCCCGGAACCCCCGCCCGCACCGGCGGACACGGCGACGGCCGCGCCTCCCGGAAGGAAGACGCGGCCGCCGCCGTACGGACGTACGGGTACCTCTGGGTACGAGTACTGCCGGTGCCCGGCTCAGGCACCCATCGCGTGCAGGCCGCCGTCCACGTGGACGATCTCGCCGGTGGTCTTCGGGAACCAGTCCGACAGCAGGGCCACGACGCCCTTGCCCGCGGGCTCCGGGTCGGTCATGTCCCACTCCAGCATGGAGCGGGAGTTCCAGACGTCGGCCAGCTCGGAGAAGCCCGGGATGGACTTCGCCGCCATCGAGCCGAGCGGACCGGCCGAGACCAGGTTGCAGCGGATGTTCTCCTTGCCCAGGTCACGGGCAAGGTAGCGGCTGGTGGCCTCCAGCGCGGCCTTGGCCGGGCCCATCCAGTCGTACTGCGGCCAGGCGAACTGCGCGTCGAAGGTGAGGCCGACGACGGCCGCGCCCTCCGCCGGGAACAGCGGCTTGCAGGCCATGGTCAGCGACTTCAGCGAGAACGCCGAGACGTGCATGGCGGTGGCCACCGACTCGAACGGGGTGTTCAGGAAGTTGCCGCCCAGGGCGTCCTGCGGGGCGAAGCCGATGGAGTGCACGACCCCGTCGAGGCTGCCGAGCTCCTCGCGGACGAGGCCCTCCAGGCGGGCCAGGTGCTCCTCGTTGGTGACGTCGAGCTCGATCACCTTGACCGGCTTCGGCAGCTTCTTGGCGATGCGCTCGGTCAGCGTGGGGCGCGGCCACGCGGTGAGGATGACCTCGGCGCCCTGCTCCTGGGCCAGCTTGGCGGCGTGGAAGGCGATGGACGACTCCATCAGCACCCCGGTGATGAGGATGCGCTTGCCGTCGAGAATTCCGCTCATGGTGATCAGTGACCCATGCCCAATCCGCCGTCAACGGGAATGACGGCTCCTGTGATGTACGCGGCGTCGTCGGACGCCAGGAAGCTCACGGCTGCCGCGATCTCCTCGGGCTGCGCGTAGCGGCCCAGCGGCACCTGGCCGACGATGCCCGCGCGCTGCTCATCGGTGAGCACCTTCGTCATGTCGGTGTCCACGAAACCGGGGGCCACGACGTTGAAGGTGATGTTGCGCGAGCCGAGCTCACGGGCGAGGGAGCGGGCGAAGCCGACCAGCGCCGCCTTGGAGGCGGCGTAGTTGGCCTGGCCCGCCGAGCCCAGCAGCCCGACGACCGAGGAGATCAGGACGACGCGGCCCTTCTTGGCACGCAGCATGCCACGGTTCGCACGCTTGACCACCCGGAAGGTGCCGGTGAGGTTGGTGTCGACGACGGAGGCGAAGTCCTCCTCGGACATGCGCATGAGCAGCGTGTCCTTGGTGATGCCGGCGTTGGCCACCAGCACCTCGACCGCGCCGTGCGCGTCCTCGATCTCCTTGTAGGCCTGCTCCACCTGCTCGGAGTCGGTGATGTCGCAGCGGACCGCCAGGACGCCGAGCGCGGTGAGCTCCTGCGGCGGCTCACCCGACCGGTACGTGATCGCGACCTTGTCGCCGGCCTGCGCGAAGGCTCGGGCGATGGCGAGGCCGATGCCCCGGTTTCCTCCGGTGACGAGAACCGAGCGGCTCAACGGATCACCCTTTCGACTAGCGGTCTGAGTACCAAAAACCTATAGGCCAGGTCCCCCGAGCGGAGAATCGATCTCCCACAGGGCCTCGGTACGGGCTCTGTCGAGTCCCTACAGAAAGATGTAGGCACAAGAGCCTCGAGCGCGACATGATCGAGGCGACCGGCCCCGACCCCGGGAGGACCACCGTGCCCCATTCCATCGACGCGGCCTTCACCGCGCTGCCCCTGCGGGCGCTCGCCGACGCGGCGCTCGCCCGGGCCCGCGCGCTGGGCTGCGACCATGCCGACTTCCGGCTCGAACGGATCCGAAGCGCCGCCTGGCGGCTTCGGGACGCCAAACCCTCGGGCAGTTCCGACACCACCGACCTCGGGTACGCGGTCCGGGTGGTGCACGGGGGCAGCTGGGGGTTCGCCTCCGGTGTGGACCTGACCATGGACGGCGCCGCCAAGGTGGCCTCGCAGGCCGTGGCCATGGCGAAGCTGTCCGCGCAGGTCATCAAGGCCGCCGGTTCGAACGAGCGGGTGGAGCTCGCCGACGAGCCGGTGCACGCCGACAAGACGTGGATCTCCGCGTACGACGTGGACCCGTTCGAGGTGCCGGACGCGGAGAAGGCGGCCCTGCTCGCCGACTGGAGCGCGCGGCTGCTGGCCGCCGACGGGGTGGCGCACGTCGACGCATCGCTGCTCGCCGTGCACGAGAACAAGTTCTACGCGGACACCGCCGGCACCATGACCACGCAGCAGCGCGTGCGGATCCACCCGCAGCTCACCGCGGTGGCCGTGGACGCCACCACCGGCGAGTTCGACTCGATGCGCACCATCGCCCCGCCGGCCGGGCGCGGCTGGGAGTACCTGACCGGCACGGGCTGGGACTGGGACTCCGAGCTGGAGCAGATCCCCGTGCTGCTCGCCGAGAAGATGCGGGCGCCGAGCGTCGAGGCCGGGCGCTACGACCTCGTCGTGGACCCGTCCAACCTGTGGCTCACCATCCACGAGTCGATCGGGCACGCCACCGAGCTCGACCGGGCGCTGGGGTACGAGGCGGCGTACGCGGGGACCTCCTTCGCCACCTTCGACCAGCTGGGCAAGCTCAAGTACGGCTCGCCCATCATGAACGTCACCGGTGACCGCACCGCCGAGCACGGGCTCGCCACCGTCGGCTTCGACGACGAGGGCGTCCAGGCGCAGAGCTGGGACCTGGTCAAGGACGGCACCCTGGTCGGCTACCAGCTGGACCGGCGGATCGCGAAACTCACCGACCTGGGCCGCTCCAACGGCTGCGCCTTCGCCGACTCCCCCGGGCACGTGCCGGTCCAGCGGATGGCGAACGTCTCGCTCCAGCCGGATCCGGGCGGGCTGTCCACCGAGGACCTGATCGGCGGGGTGGAGCGCGGCATCTACGTCGTCGGCGACCGCTCCTGGTCGATCGACATGCAGCGCTACAACTTCCAGTTCACCGGGCAGCGGTTCTTCCGGATCGAGAACGGCAGGCTGGCCGGGCAGCTGCGCGACGTCGCCTACCAGGCCACGACCACCGAATTCTGGGGCTCGATGGAGAAGGTCGGCGGGCCGCAGACGTACGTCCTCGGCGGCGCCTTCAACTGCGGCAAGGCCCAGCCGGGCCAGGTCGCGGCCGTCTCGCACGGCTGCCCGTCCGCGCTGTTCCGCGACGTGAACATCCTGAACACCACGCAGGAGGCCGGCCGATGAGCCGTACGAAGCCCCACGAGATCGTCGAGCGCGCGCTGGAGCTGTCCACCGCGGACGGCTGCGTCGTCATCGCCGACGAGCAGTCGACGGCCAACCTGCGCTGGGCGGGCAACGCGCTCACCACCAACGGCGTCACCCGGGGCCGGACCCTGACCGTCATCGCGACGGTCGGCGGCAAGGAGGGCACGGCCTCGGGGGTCGTGTCGCGCTCCGCCGTGACCGCCGAGGACCTGGAGCCGCTGGTACGGGCCGCCGAGGCGGCCGCCCGGGGCGCCGGTCCCGCCGAGGACGCCCAGCCCCTGGTGACCGGGACCCCGGCCTCGCCGGACTTCACCGAAGCGCCGGCCGAGACCTCCTCCACGGTGTTCGCCGACTTCGCCCCGGCCCTCGGCGAGGCCTTCGCCCGGGCCCGCGAGGGCGGCCGGGAGCTGTACGGCTTCGCCAACCACGAGCTGGTCTCCACGTACGTCGGCACCTCGACCGGCCTGCGGCTGCGCCACGACCAGCCGAACGGCACCCTGGAGCTCAACGCCAAGTCCGCCGCCACTGCCGATGGCCGGTTGCTCTCGGCCTGGGCCGGCCGCTCCACCCGGGACTTCAAGGACGTGGACCCGACCGTGCTGGACGCCGAGCTCGCCGTACGGCTGGGCTGGGCGGAGCGGAAGGTCGAGCTGCCCGCCGGCCGGTACGAGACCCTGCTGCCGCCGACCGCGGTGGCCGACCTCCTGATCTACCAGATGTGGTCCGCGGCGGCCCGGGACGCGGTGGAGGGCCGGACGGTCTTCTCCAAGCCCGGCGGCGGCACCCGGCTCGGCGAGAAGCTGTCCCGGCTGCCGCTGACCCTGCGCAGCGACCCGCACGCGCCGGGCCTGGAGTCCGCGCCGTTCGTGATCGCGCACAGCTCGGGCGACGACGCCTCCGTCTTCGACAACGGCCTGCCGGTCCCGGCCACCGAGTGGATCCGCGACGGCGAGCTGTCCCGGCTGACCACGACCCGGCACAGCGCGGGCATGACCGGGATGCCGGTCGCACCGGGCTTCGGGAACCTGATCCTGGACGGCGGCGGCGACCGCTCGCTGGAGGAGATGGTGGCCTCCACCGAGCGGGGTCTGCTGCTGACCTGCCTCTGGTACATCCGCGAGGTAGACCCGGCGACGCTGCTGCTCACGGGCCTGACCCGGGACGGCGTCTACCTGGTGGAGAACGGCCAGGTCGTGGGCGAGGTGAACAACTTCCGGTTCAACGAATCGCCGGTGGACCTGCTGTCGCGGGCCTCGGAGGCGGGCCGGACCGAGAAGACCCTTCCGCGCGAGTGGAGCGACTGGTTCACCCGGGCCGCGATGCCCGCGCTGCGCGTCCCGGACTTCAACATGAGCTCGGTCAGCAAGGGCGTCTGATCCACCTAGACTGAATCCTCGGCGCGACGCAAACCATTCGAAGGAGTCGAGAAACCGTGACGGACATCGTCGACGAGTTGAAGTGGCGCGGGCTGTTCGCCCAGTCCACCGACGAAGAAGCGCTCCGCAAGGCGTTCGCGGACGGTCCTGTCACCTTCTATTGCGGCTTCGACCCGACGGCGGCCTCCCTGCACGTGGGACACCTCGTGCAGGTGCTGACCGTACGCCGGCTCCAGCAGGCCGGACACCGGCCGCTGGCGCTGGTCGGCGGGGCCACCGGTCAGATCGGCGACCCGCGGCCGACCGCCGAGCGGACGCTGAACGACCCGGAGACGATCGCGAACTGGGTGGCCCGGCTGCGCACCCAGATCGAGCCGTTCCTGTCCTTCGAGGGCGAGAACGCGGCGCTCATGGTGAACAACCTGGACTGGACGGCGGGCATGTCCGCCATCGAGTTCCTGCGGGACATCGGCAAGCACTTCCGGGTCAACAAGATGCTGACGAAGGACTCGGTCGCCAAGCGGCTCGACTCCGACCAGGGCATCAGCTACACCGAGTTCAGCTACCAGCTGCTCCAGGGCATGGACTTCCTGGAGCTGTACCGGCGCTACGGCTGCGTGCTCCAGCAGGGCGGCTCCGACCAGTGGGGCAACCTGACGGCCGGGCTCGACCTGATCCACCGGGTCGAGCCGGGCGCGGTCGTGCACGCGCTGGCGACCCCGCTGATGGTCAAGGCGGACGGCACCAAGTTCGGCAAGTCCGAGAGCGGGGCCGTGTGGCTCGACCCGGAGATGACCACTCCGTACGCGTTCTACCAGTTCTGGCTGAACGTGGACGACCGGGACATCTCCACCTACATGCGGATCCTTTCCTTCAAGTCCCGCGAGGAGCTGGAGGAGCTGGAGGCGCAGACCGCCGAGCGGCCGCAGGCGCGCGCCGCCCAGCGGGCGCTGGCGGAGGAGCTGACCACGCTGGTGCACGGCGCCGGCCAGTGCGCGGCCGTGATCGCGGCGTCGAAGGCGCTGTTCGGCCAGGGCGAGCTGGCGGACCTGGACGAGGCCACGCTGGCCGCGGCCCTGTCCGAGCTGCCGCACGCCCGGGTCGCCGAGCTCGGCCCGGTGGTGGACCTGCTCGCGGAGACCGGGCTGGTGGCGAGCAAGTCGGCCGGCCGCCGGACCGTGAAGGAGGGCGGCGCCTACGTGAACAACGCGAAGGTCACCGCCGAGGACGCGGTCCCCTCGCGGGAGGAGCTGCTGCACGGGCGCTGGCTGGTGCTGCGGCGCGGCAAGAAGAACCTGGCGGCGGTCGAGGTCACGGGCTGACGGCCCGGGCCTGACGGCCGAGCGCGGCGGAGGGGCCGGTCCGGACACCACGTCCGGCCGGCCCCTCCGACATGCCGCCCTCAGGTCATCTGCTTGCTGCCGCCCTTGAGCGACTTGTAGACCATCTCACCGAGAGCGACGATCAGCACCGCTCCGGCGAGTTGGAGCAGGTGCCGGGTCCAGTCGATGCCCTTGGTCTCCCCGACGCCGATCCACACCGCGACGGCGTTGCCGAGGATGGCTCCGGCGATGCCGAACAGGGTGGTCAGCCAGAGGGGCTGGTGCTGCTTGCCCGGCAGGACGGCCCGGGCTATGAGGCCCAGCACGAAACCGACGATGATCGCCCACAACCATGACATGTCGAGCCTCCTCGTGGCGCGTTGTGCGCATGTGGGCCCAGTTTCGACCCGTACGGCGTACTACGCATTTCGGACAGCCCCATTCGGGGGACACCCCCTCTCCTCGCCACCGGGCGGGCGGCGTACGGTGGGAGGAGTCCGGACCGGGAGTGTCCGGCGGCGGATCGGGCGGTGGAGCGTGGAGCGGAAGAAGCGGAACGGGGCCGAGGTCTTCCGGATCACCGGAGCCCGGATGGGCCTCGACGAGGACGTGCGGGGACGCCAGCGCCGGTACGTCGTCTCGATGGTGATCAGGACGCTCTCCGTGCTGGCGACGGTGATCCTGTGGAACGTGGAGCGTCACGTGGCGATCGTGACGCTCGTCGCGGGCGCGCTGCTGCCGTACGTGGCCGTGGTCATCGCCAACGCGGGGCGCGAGTCGACCCCCTCGCTGCCCTCGCACTTCATCCCGTCACCTGTGCGCCCTGCACTGGACGCGGGAAACCTCAAGAAAAGCTCAGATCAATCATGAAGTTCCGGTGCACCGCACCGGGTCCTGCGTGACATACTGCCTACGCGCTCCGCATCCCCCGTCGGAGCGACGGACCGACGCCGGGCAGCTCCCCCCGTGGCTGCTCGGCGTCGCCTTTCCGCGGCCGGGGTTTGTAGGGTTGAGGCGTGAACTCCCCTGACTCCCCTCGCTCCCCCGGCTCCGCCCGTTCCACCGGTTCCGCGGACGCGCCCACCTGCTCGGCCAAGGGCTGCCGCGACGCGGCCGTTTGGGTCCTGGCATGGAACAACCCGAAGCTGCACACGCCGGAGCGCCGCAAGACCTGGCTGGCGTGCGAGGAGCACCGGGAGCACCTCTCCCGGTTCCTGGGCGTGCGCGGGTTCCTCAAGGACGTCGTGGAGCTCGACGAGTGGGTCCAGCCGGAGGGCTCGGAGCGCCCGTAGCGAGGTCGCGCCGGCCCGGCCGGGCCGTCAGCCGCCGATCGCGGACATCGGGCGGTCGGGCTGCAGGAAGGACGGGTCGTCGAGCCCGGACCCGGCCTTCTTGCCCCACATCGCCACCTTCCACAGGCGGGCGATCTCCTCGTCGGCCGCCCCGGAGCGCAGCGCGGCCCTCAGGTCCGACTCCTCGGTGGCGAAGAGGCACGTACGGACCTGGCCGTCGGCCGTGAGCCGCGTACGGTCGCAGGCCCCGCAGAAGGGGCGGGTGACCGAGGCGATGACGCCGACGGTGGCGGAGCCGCCGTCGACCACCCAGCGCTCGGCCGGGGCGGAGCCGCGCTCGTCGGCGCCCTCCTCGGTGAGGGTGAAGCGGGTGCGCAGCGAGGCGAGGATGTCACCGGCCGTGATCATGCCCTCGCGCTTCCAGCCGTGCTGGGCGTCGAGCGGCATCTGTTCGATGAAGCGGAGCTCGTACTCGTTCTCCACGGCCCAGGCGAGCAGGTCGGGGGCCTCGTCCTCGTTCAGGCCCGGCATCAGGACGGCGTTGACCTTGACGGGGGTCAGGCCGGCCTCGCGGGCCGCGGCCATGCCGTCGATGACGTCGCGGTGGCGGTCACGCCGGGTGAGGGTCTTGAAGACCTCGGGCCGCAGGGTGTCCAGCGAAACGTTTACCCGGTCCAGGCCGGCGGCCTTGAGCGCCTGTGCGGTGCGCTTGAGGCCGATGCCGTTGGTGGTCAGGGACATCTGGGGACGCGGCTCCAGGGCGGCGCACTGCTCGACGATCCCGACCAGGCCGGGGCGGAGCAGCGGTTCGCCGCCGGTGAAGCGGACCTCGGTGATCCCGAGGTGCGTGACGGCGATGCGGATCAGCCGGACGATCTCCTCGTCGGTCAGCAGATCCGATTTGCCGAGCCACTGCAGGCCTTCCTCGGGCATGCAGTACGTGCAGCGCAGATTGCACCGGTCGGTGAGCGAGACGCGCAGGTCAGTGGCCACGCGGCCGTAGGTGTCCAGAAGCATTTCGGGCCCCCTCCCTGTCCGGTCCATAGAGACGTTCGCGCCGGTCCGGATAAAGGCCTGGCGCCGTATTCGAGCCTACGCGACGACCATGGCGCGTAGGGATGCCCGAATGAACGAGACGCGGCGTGGCCGCGTCGTAGAGAAGTACGACGCGGCCACGCTGCGTGCTCGGCCCATCTCACGATGAACACGGTGTCAGTGCGCGCCCGTCCCCGTAAGGGAGCGGACCTCGAGTTCCGCGAACTTCCGGGGGTCCGCCTTCTCCTTGGACAAGACTGTGCCGAGCCAGCCGAGCAGGAAGCCGAGCGGGATCGAGACGATGCCGGGGTTCTCCAGCGGGAACCAGTGGAAATCGACCCCCTTGAACATCGAGGTCTTGTCGTTGCCGGAGACTACGGGCGAGAACAGCACCAGGACCACCGACGAGATCAGACCGCCGTAGATCGACCAGAGCGCGCCCTGGGTGGTGAAGCGCTTCCAGAAGAGGCTGTAGAGGATGGTCGGCAGGTTCGCCGACGCCGCGACGGCGAAGGCGAGGGCGACCAGGCCCGCGATGTTGATGTCCCGGGCGAGCGCTCCGAGGACGATGGCGACGGCGCCGATGACGACGGTGGACCAGCGGGCCGCCCGCACCTCTTCCTTCTCGGTGGCCTCGCCCTTGCGGATCACGTTGACGTAGATGTCGTGCGCGAAGGAGGACGAGGAGGCGAGGGTGAGCCCCGCGACCACGGCGAGGATCGTCGCGAAGGCCACCGCGGAGATCACGGCGAGCAGGATCGCGCCGCCGGTGGAGTCGGCGCCGCCGCCGACGGCCTGGGCCAGGAGCGGGGCGGCGGTGTTGCCGGACGGGTTGGAGTCGGTGATCTCCTTGGGGCTGAGCAGGGCGGCGGCGCCGAAGCCGAGGGCGATCGTCATCAGGTAGAAGACGCCGATGATGCCGATGGCCCAGTTCACGGACTTACGGGCGGCCTTGGCGGTGGGCACGGTGTAGAAGCGGATCAGGATGTGCGGCAGGCCGGCGGTGCCGAGGACCAGGGCGAGGCCCAGGGAGATGAAGTCCAGCTTCGAGGTCCCGGTGATGCCGTACTTGAGCCCGGGCTCCAGGAAGGACGAGCCCTTGCCGCTGTTCTCGGCGGCCTTGCCCAGCAGGTCGGAGACGTTGAAGTTGAACTTCCACATCACCAGGAAGGTGATCAGCAGCGCGCCCGCGATGAGGAGGACGGCCTTGACCATCTGGACCCAGGTGGTGCCCTTCATGCCGCCGATGGTGACGTAGAGGATCATCAGTACGCCGACCAGCGCGACGATCGCGATCTGGCCGCCGTCGCTGGTGATCCCGAGGAGCAGGGAGACCAGTACGCCGGCGCCGGCCATCTGGGCCAGCAGGTAGAAGATCGAGACCACGATGGTGGAGGTGCCGGCGGCGGTACGGACGGGCCGCTGGCGCATCCGGAAGGCGAGGACGTCACCCATGGTGTAGCGGCCCGAGTTGCGCAGCGGCTCGGCGACCAGCAGCAGGGCCACCAGCCAGGCGACGAGGAAGCCGATGGAGTAGAGGAAGCCGTCGTAGCCCTTGAGGGCGATGACGCCGGCGATGCCGAGGAAGGACGCGGCGGACATGTAGTCGCCGGAGATGGCCAGGCCGTTCTGGAATCCGGTGAACTGGCGGCCGCCCGCGTAGAAGTCGGCGGCGTCCTTGGTCTGACGGCCGGCCCAGATCGTGATGACGAGGGTGGCGACGACGAAGAGCCCGAACAGGGTCATGATCAGCGGCCGGTGCTCACTGGCTCCGGCGGCGGCGGTCGTCGCGAGGTCGAGGCGCGGGGTGTGGCTCATTCGCCGGCCTCCATCCGCGCCTTGATGGCCGCGGCCTTGGGGTCGAGGTTCGCGGCGGCGTGCCGGGAGTACAGCCAGGCGATGAGGAAGGTCGTCGCGAACTGGGCGAGGCCGAACACGAGGGCGACGTTGATGTTGCCGAAGAGCTTGGTCCCCATGAAGCCGCCGGCGTAGTTGGACAGCAGGACGTAGAGCAGGTACCAGGCGATGAAGGCCACGGTGAGCGGGAAGGCGAAGGACCGGTGGGAACTGCGCAGTTCGGCGAATTCGGCGCTCTGCTGGACGGCTGAGAACTCTTCGGCCGTGGGGCTCGCCGCGGGCGTTCCCGCGCTGCCGTGCGGCGGCGCTGCTTCGGTGGTCACGGGGGGCTCTCCTTGTGACGCGGGTGCGGTGGGGACGACGGACAAAACAACCTCCGTATGGGGGGGACGGTGGCGCTGATCCCCCCTTGTCAACGGCACGTACGGCGCGTCGGGACGGTTCAACACCCGTTGATTCTTGGGATGATTCTTCGAAATCTGATTTCGTCGAACTGATGGCGGAAAGTCGAACGTCGGCACTAGGTTCGGTTGTCATGAACCCGCCGTCCGGCGCGAACCCGCGCGGACGGCTTCTTTCACGGATGATGTGGAGAACCCATGGCTCATCTGGGACCCGGCCGCCGGCGTATCGCCGTTCCGGTCGGCCTGGCGCTCACGGCCTCGCTCGCCTTCCTGCCCTCGGTCGCGGCCTCCGCCGCCCCGCTGGGCAACACGGCGGGTACGGCGGCCGCGGCGAAGCCCGACACCACCGGCCCCAAGCTCTCGTACGTCGCGAACCTGACCACCTACGCCTCCGTGAAGGCCGCGAAGAAGGCCGTCGAACGGGCCGGTGGAACGGTGGTGACGTCCTATGAGCAGATCGGGGTCGTCGTCGCACACTCCCAGAACCCGGACTTCGCCAAGCAGCTGCGCGCGCAGCGCAGCCTGTTCGTGTCGGTGGGCGCCACCCGGACGGCCCCCCTCCAGACGGTGGCGACCACCGAGGAGGGCACGACGCAGAAGCTCAGCGCGGCGGACGCCGCCAAGGCCGCGGCGTCCGCCACGGACGGTCAGGAGCCGCTGGAGCCCAACCAGTGGGACCTGCGGGCGATCAGGGCCGATCAGGCGCACAAGATCAACGATGGCAGCCGGAACGTCACCGTGGGCGTCATCGACACGGGTGTCGACGACACCCACCCGGACCTCGCCCCGAACTTCTCCAAGGGCCAGTCGGCCAACTGCGTCGGCGGCGTCGCGGACACCACCGACGGCGCGTGGCGCCCGTACCCCGACGGCAGCGACCACGGCACGCACGTGGCCGGGACCATCGCCGCCGCGCGCAACGGCATCGGCGTCGCGGGCGTCGCGCCGGGCGTGCAGGTCGCCGCGATCAAGGTGAGCGAGCCGGGCACCAGCCTGTTCTTCACCGAGGCGGTCGTCTGCGGCTTCATGTTCGCCGCCGAAAAGGGGATCGAGGTGACCAACAACAGCTACTACGTCGACCCCTGGCTCTACAACTGCAAGGCGGACGACGACCAGAAGGCGCTGGTGGAGGCCCTCGGCCGGGCGACCAAGTACGCCGAGCGCAAGGGCGTGCTCAGCGTGGCCTCGGCGGGCAACTCGAACCACGACCTGGCGTCGAACGCCATCGTCGACGACACGAGCCCGGACGACGGCACCCCGGTCCCGCGCACGATCGACCCGCACGTCTGCCTGGACATCCCCACCCAGCTCCCGGGCGTGGTCACCGTGAGCGCCACCGGCGACCAGGGCTTCAAGTCGTACTACTCCAGCTTCGGGCTGGGAGTGGTCGACGTCGCCGCCCCCGGCGGCGACAAGTGGCAGGTCCCGGCCACCCCGGACGCCAACGGGCGCGTGCTGTCGACCGTGCCGGGCGGCGGCTACGGCTACAAGCAGGGCACCTCGATGGCCGGACCGCACGTGGCGGGCGTGGCGGCGCTGCTGAAGAGCGCGCACCCGAAGGCCACGCCCTCGCAGCTCCAGGCGATGCTGAAGGCCCAGGCCACGAAGACGGCCTGCCCGGAGAAGGTCTACGACGCGACGGGCGCGCTGGTCGACGCCACGACGTGCCAGAGCAAGTGGGGCCAGACCGGCTACTACGGCTACGGCGTGGTGGACGCGCTGAAGGCCGTGAAGTAGCGGTCTGAACGGCAGGGGCCGGCCCGGGGGACTCCCCCGGACCGGCCCCTGCTCCCGTTGCGGGCCGTCAGGGCTTGATGAGCACCTTCAGCGCGCTGCGGTCGTCCATCGCGCGGTAGCCGTCCGGGACCTCGTCCAGGGACACGGCCCGGTCGAAGACGGGCGCCGGGTCGATCGCGCCGCTCAGCACGTCCTCGAGCAGCTCCGGGATGTACGCGCGCACGGGCGCGACGCCGCCGCGCAGGGTGATGTTGCGGTCGAACATCACACCGAGGTCGAGGCCGGTGCCGCTGCCGTGCGGGACGCCGACGTATCCGATGGCCCCGCCGTCGCGGGTGATGTTGACGGCCGTGCGCATGGACTGCTCGGTGCCGACGGCCTCGATGACGGCGTGGGCGCCCTGGCCGCCGGTGAGCTCGCGGACGGCGGCCTCGGCGGCCTCCCCGCGCTCGGCGACGATGTCGGTGGCCCCGAAGAGCCTGGCGATGTCCGTCCGGGCGGTGTGGCGGCCCAGTGCGATGATCCGCTCGGCGCCGAGGCGCTTGGCGGCGAGGACCCCGCACAGGCCGACGGCGCCGTCGCCGACGACGGCCACGGTGGAGCCCTTGCGGACGCCCGCGCCGAGCGCGGCGTGGTGCCCGGTGCCCATGACGTCGGAGAGGGCGAGCAGCCCGGTCAGCAGCTGGTCGTCGGAGACGGCCGCGGCGGGCAGCTTCACGAGGGTGCCGTCGGCGTGCGGGACGCGGACGGCCTCGCCCTGGCCGCCGTCGAAGCCGACCGAACCCCAGAAGCCGCCGTGCACGCAGGAGGTGTACAGGCCCTCGGAGCAGTAGTCGCAGGTGCCGTCGGACCACATGAAGGGGGCGACGACGAGGTCGCCGGCCTTCAGGCCGGACACGGCCGAGCCGGTCTCCTCGACGACGCCGAGGAACTCGTGGCCGATGCGCTGGCCGGGCTGGCGCGCGGCCTCGCCGCGGTAGGCCCACAGGTCGCTGCCGCAGATGCAGGCACGCAGGACGCGGACGACGGCGTCCTCGGGGCGCTGGATCGCAGCGTCGGGCACCTCCTCCACGCGGATGTCGTGCGGGGCGTGGATGACGGTGGCGCGCATGGGTGTGCAGCCCTCCGGATCAGTTGGTTCAGTCTTGTATGACTGTCCTACGGTACGCCTGAGTGGGAGCGGGGAGCGCGCCGGTGGCGAGCAGGTACTGCGCGGCGGCGTAGGTGGCCATGATCCAGAAGTCGGGACGCGGGAGCTGGGGCCAGTCCGCGACCCCGGTGGCGATCAGGGTGTCGGAGACCAGGAACAGCGCCCCTCCGAGGCCGGCGCGCGGGCCGAGGGCGCTGGAGCGGTAGGCCATGGCGGTGAGCAGCAGGCTGTACCCGGCGACCGGGATGCGCAGGTCGGCCGGGAGGTCGGACCAGAGCAGGGCGACGGTCCCGAGGAGCGCGAGGGCGTACGCGCCCCCGAGCGCGGGATGCGTCTTCCCGCGGCCGAACAGCACGAGGTAGCAGACGTGCCCGGCGGCGAAGGAGCCCATGCCGACGAGGAAGGCGGGGTCGGCGTCGAAGAGCAGGGCCAGGTCCCCGCCCCAGCCGAAGAGCAGGGCCGCGACCAGCAGGCGGGGAGCCTTGCGCGTGATCACGTACGCGACGAGCAGCGGCATCAGCAGCGGCTTGGCGAGGACGTGCCCGAGGTGCCAGCCGGCCAGCAGCGAGCCGAGGTCGAGGGCGGTGGCGACGGCGAAGGCGCCGAGCAGGACACGGCCGGCGCCCGGCGCCCGCTCGGGCGCGGGCCGCGCCCAGGAGGGCGTACGGGACTCGGTGTCGCTCACGCGGCGTGCTCCGAGGCCTTCGCGGGGGCGGCGGACTCGGCGGCGGCCGGGGCGGCGGTCCCGGCGGGGGCGGCGGCCGGGGCGGCGTCGGCGGCGGCCGGGGCCGCGGGCTGCCAGCCGGGGCCGCGGAAGACGCGTCCGGCGCGCTCGCGCCAGCTGCGGGCGGCGCGGACGTCGCGGGCGATGGCGGCGTACTCGTGGGTGGCGACGCGCAGGGGGTTGTAGGTGTTGATGTTCTTGGTGAGCCCGTAGACGGGCTTGTCGGTCTCGGCCACCCAGGAGCCGAACATCCGGTCCCAGACGATCAGGATCCCGCCGAAGTTGCGGTCCAGGTAGCCGCCCTGGGAGGCGTGGTGGACGCGGTGGTGGGAGGGGGTGTTGAAGACGTACTCGTAGGGCCGCGGGAGCTTCCCGATGCGCTCGGTGTGGACCCAGAACTGGTAGAGGAGGTTGAGTCCGTAGCAGAACGGGATGGCGGCCGGGTGCACGCCGACGGCGACCATCGGCAGGTAGAACCACCAGGTGGTGGCGCTGGTCCACGGCTGGCGCAGGGCGGTGGTGAGGTTGAAGTTCCGGCTGCTGTGGTGGACGACGTGGCAGGCCCACAGGATGCGGATGACGTGGTGGAGCCGGTGCTGCCAGTAGTAGAGGAAGTCCTGGACCAGCAGCATCAGCAGGACGGTCCACCACAGGAACGGCACGCGCAGCGGGGTCAGTTCGTAGACCGCCGTGAAGACCGCGACGACCGGGAGCTTCCAGAGCAGGTCGAAGCCGATGCTGCCGAGGCCCATGGCGACGCTCGTCGCGGCGTCCTTGGTGTCGTAGCCGGCGGCGTCCTCGTCGGGATGGAGCCGGTAGCTCACCACCTCGATGACGGTGAGCAGCACGAAGGCAGGTATGGACCACAGCACGACATCGGGCAGGTTCGGCATGCCCGCACCATAGAGCGGCTTCGGGGGCACCGCCAGGGGTTGTTACCGATCGGTATCCATCGGGGTTACCGGCGGTTCGCGCGATAATCTCCGGGCCGGGGGAAGGGCAGGGGCATGACGGGCTTCGAGACGGTTCTCTTACGTGTGGCGGGTACGGCGGCGGGGGCGCTGGTGAAGTCGCTGCTGACCCGGTCCCCGGGGGCGGGCCTGACGCCCGACCCGGCCCGCCCGACCCCGCCCTGGCGCCGCCCGGCGGAGCTCGGCGACCCGGAGATCCGCCGCCTGACGCACAGCCTGGCCTCCCGCATGGGGCCGGTGTGCGGGTCATTGCCGGAGCACGAGCGCCTGGCGGCGCTGGACGCGGTGGCCGACGCCTTCACGACGCTCGGCCCCTTGACCCCGGACGCCCTGCTCGCGGCGGACCTCGATCCTTCGGCCCTGGCCGCGACCCTGCCGCCCCCGCCACCGGGCCTGAACGAGGCGGCGGAGCGCCTGTACCGCGGCCTGGTGGCCCTCTGCTGCGCGCACGCGGTGGAGTACGTCACGACCCTCCCGGGCTTCGGCGCCCGGACGGACGTGGAACTGGTCCGCCGGACGGGCGAGTTGGCCCGGGCGGTGGACCGGCTGGCGGACCGCCCGGACGGGGCGGCCCTCGCCTTCGAGGAGCGGTACGCGCGGTACGTCGCCGAGACCCACGGCCGCCTCCGGCTCTTCGGCCTCACCCTGAGCCGCTCCCGCCGGGAATGGCCGCTGGACGTGGCGTACATCAGCCTGGCGGTCAGCGGCGAGGAGCATCCGATGCCGGGCGACCCGGCCGTGCACCGGACCCGGGTACGGGCCGAGCAGGCCCTCGACGGCGCCGACCGGATCCTGCTGCGCGGCCCGGCGGGCTCGGGGAAGTCGACCCTGGTGCAGTGGCTCGCCCTGAACGCGGCCCGCCGTACGGCCGGCCCGAGGAGCACCTGCGTCCCGTTCGTACTGCGGCTGCGCTCGTTCACCGCGTCGGGCGATCTGCCGCTGCCGGAGGACTTCCTGCGCGCGGGCGGCGTACCGCTCTCCGGCCCGCCGGGCTGGGTGGAGGACCTGATGGTCAGCGGCCGGGCGCTGGTGCTGGTGGACGGGGTGGACGAGGTCCCGCAGCGGCTGCGCGCCCGCACGGAGACCTGGCTGCGCTCGCTCGTCTCCGCTTTCCCGAAGGCGCGGTACGTGGTGACCACCCGTCCGTCGGCGGTCCCCGAGGACTGGCTCGCGGGCCAGGGTTTCGCGGCCCGCTCCATGCTGCCGATGGAGCGGGGGGACATCCGGGCCTTCGTCGCGCACTGGCACGCGGCGGCCCGCGCGGACGGGCAGGAGGTCGACGCGTACGAGGCCTCGCTGCTGGAAGCGGTCTCCTCCCGGCGGGACCTGGCCCGGCTGGCGACGAACCCGCTGATGTGCGCGCTGCTGTGCGCGCTCAACCAGGACCGGCGGATGCAGCTGCCCCGGGCGCGCAAGGAACTGTACGACGCGGCGCTGGACATGCTCCTGGTCCGGCGGGACACCGAGCGCGAGATCGCCGGGGTCGAGGGGGTCTACCTGACCCGCGAGGAGCAGATCGCGCTGCTCCAGCGGTTCGCGTACTGGCTGATCCGCAACGGGCAGTTGGAGGCGGGCCGGGACGAGGCCGTCGAGATGGTGGGCGAGTGGCTCGACGCGATGCCGCAGGTACGGGCGCAGGGCGGGGCCGAGCCGGTCTTCACGCACCTGCTGATCCGCAGCGGCCTGCTCCTGGAGCCGTCCCCGGGGTCGGTGGTCTTCGTCCACCGCACCTTCCAGGACTACCTGGGCGCCAAGGCGGCGGTGGAGTCGCGGGACTTCGGCGTGCTGGTGAAGAACGCGCAGGACGATTCCTGGGACGACGTGGTCCGCATGGCGGTGGGCCACGCCCGCCCGGACGAACGCGCCCGCCTCCTGCGGGGCCTGCTGCGCCGCGCCGACAAGGTGAAGTCGGCCCACGACCGCCTCGTCCTGCTGACGGCGGCCTGCCTGGAGCACGCACCCGAGCTCGACCCGGGGATCCGCGCCGAGATCCAGTCGCGCACCGCCGGCCTGCTGCCACCCGCCCGGTTCACGCAGGCGGAGCAACTGGCCAGGGCCGGCGAGCTGGTCCTGGACCTGCTGCCCGGGCCGGCGGATCTGACCGAAAGGGAGGCCGCGGTCACCGTCCGGACCGCCGCCCTGGTGGGCGGCCCCCAGGCACTCGGCCTCATCGCCCGGTTCCGGACGGATGCGCGGCCTCAAGTGGCGGTCGAGCTGGCCGACAACTGGCGCAGGTTCAACACGCCGGACTACGTCGAGTCCGTCCTGGCGCAGGCCGAGCTGGCCACCACCTATGTGAGCGTCTACACCTCCGAGGAACTGGCCCACCTGCCGCTGCTGCCCCACGCCCGGCACATCAGCCTCAGGGACGGGCACTGGCTGCCCGAGGCCGTCGTCAGCCGGCCGGACCTGGAAGGGCTGACCATTCACCGGGACGAGCTGCTCACCGATCTCTCACCCCTGACCGCCCTCCCCGACCTCTGGGGCCTGGGGCTCTACGAATGCCCCCGCATCGCGGACCTCTCCCCGTTGTCCGGGCTGCCCCTGCGTTCCCTGGGCCTCTCGCGGCTCGCGGAGGGCATGTCCCTGGCGCCGCTGGCCACGCTCCGCTCGCTCACGGGATTCACGCTGGACTTCGAGGCCGGCATCTCCGAGCTCGCCGACCTGCCCCTGGCCGGCACCCTGCGGTCGCTCGCGCTGTTGAAGGGAGCCCGCCACGTCGGTCTCGACGGGCTGGAGCGGTGGCCGGAGCTCGAAGCCCTGACCATCTCCGGGGAACGGCAGGCCCTTCGGCTGGCGGACGGGCCGTCGGTGCCGGGCTTGAAGCTGCTCCAGCTGAACGGGATGGCGGTCGTACCCTCGATGCTGGTCCGGCACCGGGAACTGACCGACCTCATCCTGCTGAAGTGCACGCCGGGATCGGGGCTGGAGCCGCTCCTCGCGCTGCCGCACCTGACCCGGCTCGTGGTGAGCTTCTCCGCCGGGCCGGTCGACCTGTCCCCGCTGGCGGCGAAGGACGACCTCACCGTGGAGGTGTACGGCCCCAACGACCTGCTCGGCACCGAGCTGTTCCCGCCGGAGCGGCTCGTCCACATGAGCTGAGCCGCCCCGACGGCGGGCGGGATCCGGGGGCTACCAGACGCGGACCGAGCCGCCCCGGGCGAAGGCCGGGCTGGTGGCTTCCGGGGGGACCTCCTTCAGGGGTTCGGCTATCTCCGAGACCAGGGGGCCGTGTACGGCGGCTATCGGGTCCAGCAGGGCCAGGTCGAATCCGTAGACGCGGGCCGCGTTGCCGCCCGCCATCGCCGCCACCTCCTCCCTCGGGAGGCCCGCGTAGGCGATGCGGAGGCCTTCGCGGGAGAACGGGGTGGTGCCCTCGTCGTGGGGGTAGTCGCTGCCCCACATGATCTTGTCGAGGCCGATCCGGTCCCGCAGCGGGACCTCGTGGGGGCGCATGAAGCTGGCCCCCACGAAGCAGTTGTCCCGCCAGACCTCGCTCGGGCCCTTGCCCATCGCCTCCGCCAGGCCCGCCCCGAATTTCGACTCGGCCGTGGCCGAGGCGGCGACCAGGCGGCCGTGGTAGTAGTCCAGCATCTCCATCACCCCCGGGATCCAGCCCGAGCCCTGCTCCGTCAGGACCAGCTTCAGGCCCGGGTGGCGGCGGAACGCCCCGCCGAAGACGAGGTGCCACAGGGCACGGTGCGAGAACCAGGTCGTCTCCACCATGAAGACCGCCCGCGCGGCCGGTTCGTCGCCGAGCGGCGGCGACGCCGATCCGCCGTGGTGGTTGACCGGGACGTCCAGCTCGTCGCAGACCGCCCAGATCGGGTCGTACGCGGCCGAGTACAGCTCGGGGACGGACGAGCCGGGCGGGACGCCGGGCAGCAGGATGCCGCCCGTCAGGCCGGCCTCGCGGGTGCGGCGGATCTCCTCCACCGCCGCGTCCACGTCGTTGAGCAGGATCTGGACCACGCCCGCCCGCCGCCCCGGCGCGTCCGCGCAGAAGTCCGCCAGCCAGCGGTTGTGCGCCTGGAGCCCCGCCCAGCGCATCGTGTACTCCGCGGCCGTCGGCGGCTGCGCCATCAGCGAGGCCTTGGGGAAGAACGGCGGGATCGTGTTCGGGAAGACCACCTCCGCGACGATGCCGTCCGCCTCCAGCTCGGAGAGCCGGCGCGCCGAGTTCCAGTTGCGGTCCGCCGTGTCCGCGAGGAGGTCCTCGTACGGGTTCACGTACGTGGCGGCCCAGGCGTCGAACTCCTCGTGGTACCGCTTCTCCAGGTACGGCCTGTAGTCCAGCAGGTCCGCGCCCGCGTGGCAGTCCGCCGAGATGACCGTGTACCGCTCCGCCATCAGTTCACCCCCAGGACCGGGAAGTCCCCGCCCGTCAGCCAGTGGCGGCCCGTCTCCCGCGAGCGGGCCCACGAGGCCTCCACCGCCGCCTGGTCGGCCGGCTGGCCCAGCTCCGCCGGGGTCGGGCCGATCCGCCGGGCGATGGGGGCCAGCTTCCCGGTGTCGAAGCCGAAGACCTCCGCCGCCGCCAGCCCCAGCATCCGCCGGGTCTCGCCGACCGGGATGTCGTGGAAGGTGTTCTTCAACCAGTTCCGGGTGTTCGGCCAGGTCCCCTCGGGGTGCGGGAAGTCCGAGCCCCACAGGATGTTGTCCACGCCGATCTCGTACCGCTGGGCCAGCTCGCGCCGCTTGGTGTTCGTCGCGCAGACGAACACCTGGCGGTCCAGGTACTCGCTCGGCGGGCGCTTGAGCTCCTCGAACGGGGACAGCTTCTTGCCGCCGTGCGCGCCGAGGTAGAGCCGGTCCATGAACCACAGCTGGTTCGGCAGCCACCAGCAGCCCGACTCGGCGACGCCGAACCGCAGCCCCGGGTGGCGCTCGAAGACCCCGGACCAGAGCAGGAACCACAGTGGGCGGGCCGGCCACCACGTGACCTCGGAGACGAAGATGCCCAGGTGGTCGCCGTACTCGTGGCGCGGCGAGGACCCCGAGTGGGTGACGATCGGCATCCGCGTCTCGGCGGCGGCCGCCCACACCGGGTCGTAGCGGCGGTCGTGGTAGGGCGCCTTGTCCACCCACATCGCGGGGATCATCAGCGCGCCGAGCCCGGACTCCTTGGCCCGGTATATCTCGGCGACGACCTTTCCCGGCTCGCCCGTGACGGGCAGCAGGGCGACCCCGCAGTGCCGCTCGGGGGTCTCGGAGACGAACTCCGCCAGCCAGCGGTTGTGCGCCTGCGCGCCCGCCATGCCGAGCTCGGGGTCCTGGTCGCCGGAGAGGCCGAGGCCCACCCCGAAGGGGGCGGCGGTCTGGCTGTCCACGGCGTCGGCGTCGGGGAAGACGACCTCGGCGGCGACCCCGTCGCCGTCGAGCTCCTTCAGGCGCTGCCCCGTGTCCCAGCCGCCCCGCAGGCCTTCCTCGTGATCGTGGAACCACTTCTCGGCGAAGGCCTCGTTGCGGACCCCCAGCTTCGTGGCCTCGGCGCGGCGGGCGTCGCGCTGGCCCAGGAACTCGTCGAACTGCGGGTGGAAGCGGGAGTCGAGGTACGGGCGGTACTGCTCGGTGGGCAGTCCCGCGTGACAGTCGGAGGAGATGATCAGGTACGGGTCTTCGTACGCGCTGCTGTCGGTCAACGGTCGCTCCTCGGGCGAGTCGGTCGATTCGATCGCGTCAGACGAGTCAGTCGAGGATGAAGCTCTCCAGGTAGGCGGGGTCGGCGCGGTCGAGCATCGACTGCGACCGGGCGCGGATCTGCCGGTCGCTGTGCTCGCTCGCCGGGAGCATCCAGAAGCGGCCGGCGCGGATGCCCTCGACGACGTGCTCGGCGACCTCCTCGACGGGGGTGAACTCCACCTCGTGGCCGGCCTGCTTCATGGCGGCCTCGTACTGGTCGAGACTGCGGTACGGGGTCTTGCGCGGCCGCTGCTTCGCGTACCGCTCGGGCCGGTTGCGGTGCGACTCCCACAGTCCGGTGCGCAGCATGTGCGGTCCGGGGAAGAGCACGGAGGCTCCGACGGCCGCACGCTCCGCCTTGAGGTGGGCGTACAGCGATTCGGTCATGGTGACCACGGCCGCCTTGGTGACGGCGTAGACGGAGGCGGTGGGCAGCGGGGCGATGCCGCCGTCACCGGAGGAGGTGTTGACGACGTGGCCGGGGCCGCCGCCCGCGATCATGCGCGGGACGAAGGCCTGGATGCCGTGGAAGACGCCCCAGACGTTGACGGAGAAGGCCCATTTCCAGTCGTTGGGCTCGTGCTCCCACATCCGACCCTCGGCGCCGGATCCGACGCCCGCGTTGTTGCAGAGCACGTGCACGGCGCCGAAGGTCTCGTACGCGGCGTCGGCGAGCGCGATGACGGAGTCGCGGTCGCTGACGTCGACGGGCCTGGCCAGCACCCGGGCTCCGTCGGCGGTCAGCTGGTCGGCGGCCTTGCGCAGGGCCGCCTCCTCCACGTCGGCGAGGACGACCTTCAGCCCCTCGGCCGCGAAACGGCGGGCCATCGCGAGCCCGATGCCGCCTGCGGCGCCGGTGACGACGGCCACCTGTCCGGGTTCGAGCCGCATGTCACACGCTCCCTTCGGGCGGGCCGTCGAGGATCTGCATCGGGTCGTCGTAGCGCTGGTGGATGTACGGGAGGAGGGCCTGTGCGCTGACCCGCTCGACGACGCGGCCCTTCTGGTCGGTGGTCTTCTCGCCGATGGTGATCTCCACGATCCGGCGTACGGGGAGGTCGGCGACGGGGTCGAACATCGACTCGCGCAGGACCACGTCACCGGTGATGTGCTCCAGCTTGCGGACCTTCTCGTTGCGGGTGACGTGGACGAGCACCGGGTCGGCATCGAAGCCCGAACCGTCCACCGCCGGGAGGAACTTGAAGTAGAAGTCGGTCTTGGCGGCGGGCTCGGGCAGCGGCAGTGCGCGGTCGACCGCCCCGCGCACCTCCACGAAGGCGATCCCGTGCCGGGCCAGGGCGGCCCGTACGACGAGCCCGTCGCGCTCGACGTCGACCTCGCCCAGCTTCTTCGGCTCGCCGAAGACCTCTCGGCCGCCGATCAGCGCCCGCTCGTGGGTCATCGGCATGACCAGCGGGTACCAGCCCTCGACCCCGCCGTGCTGCGCGGCGACGGCCACCGAGCCGGCGCCCAGGGGGTAGCCGGGCAGGTCGACCTTGCTGATGTTGGCCCGTACGAGGGGCCGGTCGGCGGGCTTGAGCGGGGGCGGCAGGACCGCCGCCACCACGTCGGGGTCGCTCTCCCAGACCGCCACCACGCCGGTGGACCAGATGTCGGGGAGCCTGGCGCTCTTCTCGCGCGACGCCGTGATCTCTGCCTCGGTGCGCGCTCCGTACCGTACGCGTGCCATGTCTCGCACCATCCCTCGTCCTTGAGCGGATCGGTTCTGTAACACAGTTACACCGCCTCCGATGAAGGGTAAAGACCCCTGCACGGACCAGAACTGACGATCCGACAGATTGGCGGGAGACGGCCATGGCCAGAACCACGCTCACCCGTGACGAGGTGCTGGCGGCGGCCGGCTCCCTGGTCAGGCAGCACGGCCCGGCGGCCCTCACCATGCGCAAACTCGCCGCCGAGCTCGGCACGGCGGTGACCTCCATCTACTGGCACGTCGGCAACCGCGAATCGCTGCTCGACGCCCTCGTGGAGCGGACCGTCCAGGAGATGGGAGCGATCCGGCCGGCCGGCCGCACCCCCGTCGAGCGGATCCTGTCCGTGGCCCGGACCCTGCGCCGTGAACTGCGCGAGCGGCCGCACCTGATCGCGATGGTCCACGAACGGGGTCTCACCGAGCGGATGTTCCTGCCCGCGCAGCAGGCCCTGGTCCACGAGGTGCACGCGGCCGGGCTGCGCGGGGCGCGGGCCGCCGACGCCGTGCGCGCGGTCCAGTTCCAGATCGTCGGGTACCTCCTCGTGGAGCGCAATCGCGAGCGCTCCCCCGCCCAGTCCCCCGCCGAAAGCGAGCTCTGGGACCCCTCCGCGGCTCCCGACGACCCCGAGCTCGCCCGCGCCCTCGCCCGCCCGGCGGACCCGGAACGGTTGTTCCTGCTCTCCCTGCGCGCCCTCGTCCGCTCCCTGCTGGCGGCGCCGAACCCGCCCCCGCGGTAAATCGCTTGGAGGCCCCCGGTGTCCGTGGTTGTATCGGCTGCGCGGGGGCGGCTCCGCGACGTGCTTCCTTCTCATCCTTCTGACGACACCCGTAGCGCGTCCCCTCTCCGCCCCCGCCCCACGCCCTTCCCGGTTCCGGAGGAATCCCCCTTTTGCCCGAGCTGTCGACCGTCCTGTTGCGCCGTCTGCACACCGTTTACGTCGACCAGGCCGGGCCCCGCCCGGGCGATCCGTCGACCGCCGAGGGCCTGACGGCCCTGGAGGCCGAACTCCTCGACCGCGGCCACGCCCTCACGGGCCCCCTGCGTTCGGCGCTCGCCTGGCTCGGGCCCGCCGGACTCGCCGCCGCGGGAAAGCAGTTGCTCAAGGACATCGACATCCTGCTGGGCGCCGACCGCACCCACATCCCGCTCTTCCGCTCGTTCCCCGCCTCGGTACCGGACGACACCCGTGCCCTGTGGACCGAGCGCGTGCTCACGCTGCTCCACCAGTGGCCGGACCAGCCGTGCGTTCTGTGCGCGACCGTCGGCTCCGTCCACCCCGTCGCGCCCTGCGCCCACCTCGTCTGCCGCACCTGCTGGGACGGGGCCGACTACGCGGGCTGCCCGATCTGCCACCGCCGGATCGACCCGGCCGACCCGTTCCTGCGGCCGTCACCACCGCACGACGCCGCTCCCCCGGGGGGCGGCCCGCTGCGGCTGCTGGCCTTCGGCGCCGACCGCGCCGCCGACGCCGTCACGGCGCTCGGCAAGCTCCTCGCCCGCCGCACCCCGCTCTCGGCCCAGGACACCGAGGAGGCCCGGGTCCTCCTCGCGCACGCCCCGGCCGCGCTCGACTGGCTGCCCGACGCCATCCCCGTACGGGAGACGAAGGCCCTGGTGCTCGGCACCCTGCTGCGCGAGCGCCGCACGCGGGAGGGCGTACGGGCCCTGCTGCCCGAGCGGCTCACCACCGCCACCGACGTCCTGCGGCTGCTCGCCGTCTGGTCCGGCGGCGAGGCGGACCTGCTGGCGCCGCCGCGGCTGCGCTCCCTGCCGCGCGCGCTGCGGCGCGAGCTGCTCGCCGTACTGGACGCCCTCGATCCGGGGCCGCTCGTCGAGGACGTCCTGCGCCACCCCGACCCCTGGAAGCGCGCCGCGGAGATCCTGCACCCCTTCGAGCGGTACGCGCACCACCCGCGCGCCGCGCTCGCCTTCGCCGTCCTGCGCGGGACCGACACCTCCGGGCCCGGGCTCGGCGCCGCCCTGCGGGCGACCGCCGCCGCGCACCCGCAGGCCGTACGGGTCGACGGCGCGCGCCTGCGCCCGGCCACCTGGACCGGGCGCGCCGAGGAGGCCCTGCGCGCCGGCGACCCGGACGCGGCCCTGACCGTGCTCGCCGAGCGGCCCGGCGAACTCGTACGTCGGCTCGACCACCTGCTGCGGCTGTACGCGGCCGAGGCCCTGCCCGGGCGGGTGGCGCGGGTGCTGGCCGACCGGCTGCCGAAGGCGGGTCCCGGGCCCCTGCTCTCCGCGCTCGGCCGGTTGCGGATCCGCCATCTGCCCGGCACCCGGCGGGTGTTCTTCCCGCGCGGCCGGGTCGCGCACTCGTACGCCCGGGACGAGGACCGGGCGCCGCTGGCCGAGGCGGTGACCCGTTCGGTGTGCGAGCTGTTCGAGCGCGAGCTGCTGCGCCGGCTGGCCGCGGCGGACCCGTACGAGGCGGCGGTGCTCGACTCCCGGCTCGCCCGCCTCCACGTGCCCTCCGCCGAGCGGGCGGCGGCCAAGGCCCTGGTGACGGTGCCCAAGGGAAGTTTCCAGGCACTGCCCGGCGGCGATGTGCTGCGGATGTTCCTGCACTGGATGGAGCCGCCGAAGAAGCGGGTGGACCTGGACCTGTCGGTGGTCCTGTTCGACTCCGACTGGAACTACGCGGGCCTGTGCGACTTCACGAACCTGGTCTACCGCGAGGGAGCCGTCGTCCACTCCGGGGACCTCACCTCCGCCCCCGCGCCCCGCGGCGCGAGCGAGTACGTGGACATCGACCTGGACCGGCTCGCCGACACCGGGGTGCGCTTCGCCATGCCCGTGGTCTTCGGCTACAACAACATCCCCTTCGAGGTGCTGCCCGACGCGTTCGCCGGGTTCATGGCCCTGCCCCGCGGCTCCGGGCGCACCTCCCGGTTCGATCCGCGGACCGTCCGCCAGCGCTACGACCTGGCCGGGAACTCCCGGATCCACGTTCCGCTCCTCGTCGACCTGGAACGGCGCGGGTTCCTGTGGACGGACGTGCACCTGCCGGACGACGAGGGCTACCACAGCGTGTGGGCGCACCAGGAGGACCTGGCCCGCATCGGCCGCGACCTGTTCACGTACTTCTCGACGGGCCGCACCACCCTGTGGGAGCTGGCGGCCTGGCACGCGGCCGCGCGCTGCCCCGAGGTGCTCGTCCTGCGGCGCACCCCGCGGCCGGGCGACCCGGACGAGCTCTGGACGTACCGGCGGGGCGCGGGCGAGGACACCGTCGCCTTCGCCTCCCGCCTGGTCGGGCTGCGCGATCCGGACGTCCGGCGGCCGACGGAGGACGCCGGCGCCCTCGCGGGCGCCGCGGTCTCGGGGAAGTCGGTGTTCCTCGCGCTGGTCGAGGGCGATGTGGCGCCGGCCGGGTCCGGCGGGTCCGCATACCGGCTGCTGCCGGGGCCCGTTGACGGCTGCGGGCTCGAACAGCTCTCGGCGGGCGACCTCGTGGCGGCACTGGGGTGAGGGTCCGCGGGGCGCCGGGTGTCAGTGTGTGCCGATATCCTCTGTGACCATGCTCGACGACCGTACGACCGCAGAGACGACGTGGCCGACCGCGTACCCAGAGGGGTACGCGGTCGTCGACGTGGAGACGACCGGGCTCGCTCGCGACGACCGGATAATCTCCGCCGCCGTCTACCGGCTCGATGCGCAGGGCAATGTCGAGGACCACTGGTACACCCTGGTCAATCCGCAGCGGGACCCGGGACCGGTCTGGATCCACGGGCTCACCAGCGACATGCTGCAGGACGCGCCGCTCTTCAAGGACATCGCCGAGGAGTTCGCGGGCCGGCTCGCGGACCGGGTGCTCGTCGCGCACAACGCCATGTTCGACTGGCAGATGATCGCCCGGGAGTACGCGCGGGCCGCCGAGACCGCACCGGTCCGTCAGCGGCTGTGCACCATCGCGCTGTCGAAGGAGCTGAACCTCCCGCTCCCCAACCACAAGCTGGAGTCCCTCGCCGCGCACTTCGGCGTGGTCCAGCAGCGCGCCCACCACGCCCTCGACGACGCCCGCGTCCTCGCGGAGGCGTTCCGTCCGTCGCTGCACGCCGCCGCACGGGACGGCGTACGGCTGCCCCTGCTGGAGTGCCGGCCGCTGACGGAGTGGTCGGACTCCCCCGTCACCCCGCGGATCGGGCAGCAGGCGTCGTACGGGAGCAACAGCTGGCGGCCCTCGCGCAAGCGGCCGCCGTGCCCGCACCCGAACCCGGGGCGCTTCGAGGACGGCAAACCGCTGAAGCAGGGCATGCGGATCGCCTTCTCGGGTGACACCTCGGTGGACCGGGAGCTGCTGGAGGACCGGGCGGTCGAGGCCGGGCTGCACGTCGCGACGAGCGTGTCGCGGCTCACGAGCCTGCTCGTGACGAACGACCCGGACTCGGCCACCTCCAAGACGGTCAAGGCGAAGTCCTTCGGTACCCCGGTGGTCGACGAGGCGGCCTTCACCCAACTGCTCCGGGACGTGGCTGCGGCAGACGGGTGAGCGTCGGGCGACTCGCCCGGCACCCGCTTTCCCGTCCCGCCCGTCGGGTCCCACCCTGTGGCGCATGGCACGTTGTGAGGTCTGCGGAAACGATTACGGCATGTCCTTCGAGGTGCACGCGCAGGGCAGCGTGCACGTCTTCGACTGCTTCTCCTGCGCCATCCACCGCATGGCGCCCATCTGCGAGCACTGCCGGGTGCAGATCATCGGACAGGGCGTCGAGGTCGAGGGCCAGTGGTACTGCGGGGCGCACTGCGCCCGCGCGGAGGGGAAGGTGGGCATCGTCGACCGCGTGTGACCCTCCTCTCCCTCTCGCCCCTCCCGACCCCGGACGGCCACCCGGCCGCCGGGGTCTTCCCGGCTGGGGGTACCGTCGTGGGCGTGTACCGCTTTGTACTGACCCGGCAATGGGTGTGCCTCACCCTCATCGCCCTCGCCCTCATCCCCGCGATGATCAAGCTGGGGTTCTGGCAGTACCACCGCCATGAGCACCGGGTCGCGCAGAACGAGCTGATCGCGGCGAACCTGTCCGCGAAGCCGGTACCGGTGACCGAGGTGACCTCTCCCGGCCACCAGGTCCCGCGCGCCGATTTCTGGCGCGCCGTCACCGCCACCGGCACGTACGACTCCGCGCACGAGGTCGTCGTCCGGATGCGCACCGACAACGACGACAAGGTCGGCTTCCACGTCCTGACCCCGCTGGTGCTCGCCGACGGCCGGGTGGTCCTGGTCAACCGCGGCTGGGTGGCGGGCGGCGACGACCCGCGCGCGTACCCGCCCGTGCCGGCCGCGCCCTCGGGAGAGGTGACGGTCACCGGGCGGCTGAAGGCCGACGAGACGAGCGTCGGCAGCGGCATCAAGGACCGCAAGGGCCTGCCGGACCGCCAGGTGATGCTGATCAACAGCGCCCGGCAGGCGGAGTACCTGGGCAAGCCCGTCCTCGGCGGCTACATGGAGCTCACGGCTCCGGTCCCGGCGGGCGGCAGCCCCGAGCCGATCGCCGATCCCGACCACGACTCGATCGGCCCGCACATGGCGTACGCCGTGCAGTGGTGGCTGTTCGCCGCGGCGGTGCCGGTGGGCTGGCTGGTCCTCGTACGGCGCGAGAGGCGCGACCGCGCCGCGGCCGCGGCCGCCGGCGCCACCCCCGAGCGGGAGCCGGCGCCCACGGCGTAGCGTGTCGGGCATGGATCTTGGACTGAAAGACCGTGTCTACGTCGTCACCGGCGCCACCCGCGGCCTGGGCTACGCCTCGGCGCGCGAACTGGCTGCGGACGGCGCGAAGGTGATCGTGACGGGCCGTGACGCGGCGCGCGCCGCCGGGGCGGCCGCCTCGCTGGGTCCGAACGCCGTGGGCCTCGCCGCGGACAACGCCGACCCGCAGGCGGCGGCCGCGCTCGTCGCCGCCGCGAAGGACCGTTTCGGCCGTCTCGACGGCATCCTCATCAGCGTCGGGGGCCCCGCCCCCGGTTCGGCGGCGGGCAACACCGACGAGCAGTGGGCGGCGGCGTTCGAGTCGGTCTTCCTCGGGGCGGTGCGCCTGGCCCGCGCGGCGGCGGCCGAGCTGGGCGAGGGCGGGGTCATCGGCTTCGTCCTGTCGGGCTCGGTCCACGAGCCGATCCCGGGCCTGACGATCTCCAACGGGCTGCGGCCGGGGCTGGCCGGCTTCGCCAAGTCCCTGTCGGTGGAGCTCGGACCGCGCGGCATCCGCGTGGTCGGACTGCTGCCGGCCCGGATCGACACCGACCGCGTCCGCGAGCTCGACGCCCTGTCGGGCGACGCGGCGGCGGCCCGCACGGCCAACGAATCCGGCATTCCGCTGCGGCGCTACGGCACCCCGGAGGAGTTCGGCCGCGCGGCGGCCTTCCTGCTGTCGCCCGCGGCCTCGTACTTGACGGGCATCATGCTCCCGGTCGACGGCGGCTCCCGCCACGGCTTCTGAAGCCCCTCACGTCACCCGCCGCGCGCGGTGGGAAGTGATCCGGAAGCGGGCCTCCGCAGGCAGTTCGGGGAGGCCCGCCGACCGGCGGGCGTGGCCGAGCACCGGGCCGGCCAGCCCCGCCAGGGCGTCGGCCGGCACGGCGTGCGGCTCCAGTTCCAGCTCCACCCGCAGCTTCGGACCCGCGCGCCGGCTCCGGCGCCCCTGCTTGCCCCGCAGCGCGACGCTGCACCGGGCGACCCCGTCCAGCGCCCCCGCCTCCGCGGCCACCGCCTCCTCCAACGCCCGCCCGCGCAGCACCGCGAACGCCCCGTCACCCGTGTCGACCAGGACCGCGGGCAGCCGCGAACGCCGCAGCTGCGCCAGCAGCCACCACAGCGCGAGCACCACGCACACCCCGAGCCCGGCGAGCACCGCCCACCACCACCAGCCCTCGGCATGCCAGTACCGCGCGCGGGTCGCCGCGGAGAGCAGCGGCTCGTGGCGGCCGCCGAGCGGCCGCAGCGCCGTCAGCACCGCCACCCCGGCGGCCAGCAGCACGGCGCCGATGATCCCGAGCAGGATCCGGTTCACCGTCCCGAGCATCCCCTCACCTCTTCCCGACGGGGGCCCTGGTGACCCGTACCCGCGGCTTCGGCTCGTGCGCGAGGCCCAGTTCACCGATGCCGACGGCCACGACCTCCTCCAGGTCGGCCCGTACGTCGTCCAGCTCGCGGAAGTGGGACTGCGCCCGGACCGCGACGCGGGACCGCCGCACCGCGACCCGCGCCGAGCGCACCCCGGACACCTCCATCGCCCGGTCCCGCAGCACCAGCGCGGCGGCCTTGCGGCCGAGGCCGGCCCGTACCCCGCCGTCCGGGTCCGGCGTCCGCATCGGCAGGATCCCGCGGAGCCCCGGGGTGAGGGCGAGGAGCAGCAGCACCGCCCCGGCCACCGCGAGCACCGCGGCGCCGACGAGCACCCACGGGTCCGCGGGAGTCTGCTGCTCCAGCTGGTGGGCGAGTTCCCCGCGCCACCGCATGCCGGGGCGGCCGGCCCGTACGGCGGCGAGGTCGTAGAGGAAGAGGCCCGCCGCCCCCAGCACGGCCAGGGCCGTCAGCGCGGACGGGATCCGCCGGGCGGACCGGAAGCGGCGGACGCGGGCCGGGGCCGCTTCCCGGGGCGGGGCCTGGCCGCGGGCGGGCGCCGTCACCGCAGCTTCCGGTCCCGCAGGGCGGCGGTGCGGGTGTGCGCGGAGTGCAGGTGCTCGATGTCGATGTCCACCTCGGGCACGGACATGCCGGCGTACTCCTCGACGCGGCGGACGACCTGGCCGCGGACGGCCGCGCACCGGGCGGCGAGGTCGCAGGGGTAGTCGAGCTCCAGGCTCACCCGTACCCGGGCGATGTCGTGGTGCACGGTGACGGCGGCGTGCGGGGCGGCCCGCCCGGCGGCGGAACCGGCGGAACCGGAGCCGCCGGCGGGCCCGGCGCCCCGGGGCGGCCCGTCCGGCTGTGCGGCGAGGGCCTCGCGGGCGGCCTGGGCCGCGATCTTGGCGACGACCCGGTCGGCGATCCGGGTGGCCCCCCGTTCTGCGGGGGGCGCGTGTGGGGGAACCACCCGTGGCGTGGTCATCGGGGCCTCACCTGTCGCGGTCGCGGGGGCGGAAGAAGACGCCGGGTTCCAGGTCCCCGTCCAGGAACCGGCCGACGATGAAGCCGATGGCGCCGAGTGCCGCCACCAGCAGGAAGGCCCCGAATCCGCCGAAGTACCCGGCGAACGCGAGCGCCATGCCGGCGAAGAGGCCGACGACGGCCATCCTCATGGGAGCTCCTCCTTCACTGGAGCCGGGACTCCGGCTCCTCGTCGGGCTCGTCGGGCAGCTTCACGTCGCTGACCGCGATGTTGACCTCGACGACCTCCAGGCCCGTCATCCGTTCGACCGCCGAGATGACGTTCTCACGGACGGCCCTCGCGACGTCGCGGATCGACACGCCGTAGTCGACGACGATCTCCAGGTCGAGGGCGGTCTGCACTTCGCCGACCTCGGCCTTCACCCCGCGGGTGGCCGAGGACTTCGCTCCGCCGGGCACCCGGTCGCGGACGGCGCCGAAGGTACGGGAGAGGCCGCTGCCACTGCCCATGGCGTGGACGCCGACCACCTCGCGGGCGGCGAGTCCGGCGATCTTCTCGACCACCCCGTCCGAGATGGTGGTGCGGCCGCGGTCGGCCGGGTTGCGCGAGGCACCCCCGGATGTGGATTCGGTCATCGCGTGTCCCTTCGCGCGGATTGGACTCACTCCGCACCACGGTATGCGCGGTGCCCCGGCGGCGCACCGGGACTACGCCGGTCGGCCGGGAACGGACCCCCCGCCACCTCTTGACCTCAACTGCGGTCGAGGTCGGAGAGTGGGCGAGTGATCAAGGCCGAGGGGCCGTTTTCGAACAGGGCTGGCAGGGGGAAGCGTCATGCGGGCGATACGGGTGGACGGGTACGGCGGTCCGGAGGTCCTGGTGCCGGTGGAACTGCCGGATCCGGTGCCGGGGCCGGGCGAGGTGCTGGTCCGGGCCGAGGCCGTGGACACGATCTTCGTGGAGACCCAGATCCGCGGGGGCTGGGGTGAATCCTTCGGCATCCACCCGCCGTACGTGCCGGGCGGCGCGGCCGCCGGCACCGTCGTCGCGGTGGGCGAGGGGGTGGATCCCGGCCTGCGCGGGCGCCGGATGGTGGCGGCCCCGGGTACGCGGGGGACGTACGCGGAACTGGTCCGGGTCCCGGTGGAATTCCTGGTCCCGGTCCCGGACGGGCTGGAGGCGGCGGAGGCCGCGGCGCTGGCGCACGACGGGGTGACCGGCTCCGGCATCGTGGAGGGCATCGGCATCGAGGCGGGCGAGCGGGTGCTGATCCTGGGCGCGGCCGGCGGGATGGGGACGCTGCTGGTGCAGTTCGCGGTGGCCGCGGGGGCGTACGTGGTGGGGGCGGCGCGGGGTGAGCGGAAGCTGGCGCTGATCCGGGAGCTGGGCGCGGACCTGGCGGTGGACTACGCGGAGCCGGGGTGGACCGAGGCGGTCGGCGGTCCGGTCGACGTGCTCCTGGACGGGGTCGGCGGCGAGCTGGGCCTGGCCGGATTCGGGCTGGTCCGCGACGGCGGGCGGGTCTCGGCGCACGGCGCCCCCAGCGGCGGCTTCACCGCACTGGACCCGGCGCGGGCTCAGCGGCGCGGGATCGCGCTGCGCGGGATCGCCGAGGTCCAGTACCCGCCGGAGGAGATCACCCGCCTGGCGGGCTTCGCCCTGGCCGAGGCGGCGGCGGGGCGGCTGCGCCCGGTGATCGCGCGGCGGTTCCCGCTGGCGGAGGCCGCGCGGGCACACCGCGCGATGGAAGGCCGCGAGATCCCGGGCAAGGCCCTCCTGATCCCCTGACGGGCCCACCGGGGTCCGGGGGCGGGAGCCCCCGGAGCTCCGGGTCAGTCCGAGAGGCCGGCCAGGTCGCGCAGGCGGCGCGCCTGGGCGGCGCGCTCCGCCGAGCGCTGGGCGTCGTAGGGCCGGGATCCGGCGTCGCGGAGCAGCGCCTTCGTCTCGATCACGGCATCGCGCGGCGGAGACAGCAGCGCCGTCGTGAGGTCCTGCACCGCCGCGTCCAGCTCGTCGGCCGGTACGACCAGGTTGGCCAGACCGACCCGCTCGGCCTCCTCGGCATGCACGAAGCGGCCCGTCGCGCAGATCTCCAGCGCGCGGGCATAGCCGACCAGCGAGGTCAGCGGCTGGGTTCCGGCCAGGTCGGGCACGAGACCCAGGCTGGTCTCGCGCATGGCGAACTGCACGTCGTCCGCGACCACGCGCAGGTCACACGCCAGCGCGAGCTGGAAGCCGGCGCCGATCGCATGGCCCTGAACAGCGGCGATGGAGACGATGTCGTTCCGCCGCCACCAGGTGAAAGCCTCCTGGTACTCGGCAATGGTGGAGTCGAGCAGCTCGTCCGAACCGCGCGCCAGATCGAGGAAGGACGGCTCGCCCTCGAAACCCTCGGGGGTGAACGCCTGCCGGTCGAGTCCGGCGGAGAAGGACTTGCCCTCACCGCGCAGCACCACGACCCGGACGGTGCCCGGCAACGACCTTCCGGCCTCCGCCAACGCCCGCCAGAGCGCGGGGGACTGGGCGTTTCGCTTGGCCGGATTGGTCAGTGTCACCGTCGCGACCGAGTCGTCCACGGTGAGCCGTACGCCGTCCTTGTCGAGCAGAGCCATCTGTGTGCCTCCGGTGTGCAGTCGGCCGCAATCCCGGCCTAAGTGACTGCACAGTAACCACCCAGTCGGCCGGGGGGCCGACCGGGGGTCACCGAAGGAACCGCGGTGTGGGCAGGCGAGCGTGATCCACCCCGGCGCCGGGTCTGACGACCCGGATCGGGGTCAGGCCGAAGCCGCCTTCTTGCCGCGCGTCGCGCCACCGCGACCACGCAGAATGACTCCGGACTCACTGAGCATCCGGTGGACGAACCCGTAGGACCGGCCGGTTTCCTCGGCCAGCGCACGGATACTCGCACCGGAGTCGTACTTCTTCTTCAGGTCTGCCGCGAGCTTGTCGCGCGCAGCGCCGGTTACCCGGCTGCCCTTCTTCAGAGTCTCGGCCACCCGTGCCTCCTCATGGGAAGTGCGCTCTGGACTTCTCATGATCACCCCTCCCCGGCTTCCTGGCCACCCATTCAGCAAGGTCGGTACGACGACATTTCCCGAGTCGTGGACACATCAGCAGAACGGAATCTCCTCTTCCGCTGCATGACGTCCGTCACACTTCTCCACCCTCACCGGGAATCTCCAGGTCAGGGGCCGAAGGGCAAAGAGCGACGGCCCCGGACGCGTACCCCGACGGGCACGGCCGAGGCCGTCGTACAGAGCGCAGAGGTACGAGACCGTCTCACTCAGATGATGGATCACGCCTGAGCCGAATGATCCATAAGGAACTGGATCACCGGCTCCGGGAGGATCAGGCGAGGGCGACGAGGTCCCGGTAGTCCGGGCCCCAGAGGTCCTCGACACCGTCCGGGAGCAGGATGATCCGCTCCGGTTCCAGCGCCTCGACCGCGCCCTCGTCGTGCGTGACGAGGATGACCGCGCCCTTGTACGTGCGCAGCGCGCCCAGGATCTCCTCGCGGCTGGCCGGGTCCAGGTTGTTGGTGGGCTCGTCGAGGAGCAGCACGTTCGCCGAGGAGACGACCAGGGTGGCCAGGGCCAGACGGGTCTTCTCGCCGCCGGAGAGGACTCCGGCCGGCTTGTCCACGTCGTCGCCGGAGAAGAGGAAGGAGCCGAGCGTCTTGCGCACGGCGACCAGGTCCAGGTCGGGCGCGGCCGAGCGCATGTTCTCCAGGACCGTGCGGTCGGGGTCGAGCGTCTCGTGCTCCTGGGCGTAGTAGCCCAGCTTGAGGCCGTGGCCGGGGGTGACCTCGCCGGTGTCCGGCTTCTCGGTGCCCGCGAGGAGGCGCAGCAGCGTGGTCTTGCCGGCGCCGTTGAGGCCGAGGATGACGACGCGGGAGCCCTTGTCGATGGCCAGGTCCACGTCGGTGAAGATCTCCAGGGAGCCGTACGACTTCGACAGGCCCTCGGCGGTCAGCGGGGTCTTGCCGCAGGGCGCCGGGTCCGGGAAGCGGAGCTTGGCGACCTTGTCGGAGGCGCGGACGGCCTCCAGGCCCGCGAGCAGGCGGTCGGCGCGCTTGGCCATGTTCTGCGCGGCCACGGTCTTGGTCGCCTTGGCGCGCATCTTGTCGGCCTGCGAGTTCAGCGCCGCGGCCTTCTTCTCGGCGTTCTGGCGCTCGCGCTTGCGGCGCTTCTCGTCGGCCTCGCGCTGCTGCTGGTAGAGCTTCCAGCCCATGTTGTAGATGTCGATGACCGAACGGTTGGCGTCCAGGTAGAAGACCTTGTTGACGACGGTCTCGACCAGGTCGACGTCGTGGGAGATCACGACGAACCCGCCGCGGTAGGTCTTCAGGTAGTCGCGCAGCCAGACGATGGAGTCGGCGTCGAGGTGGTTCGTGGGCTCGTCGAGGAGCAGGGTGTCGGCGTCCGAGAAGAGGATCCGGGCGAGCTCGACGCGGCGGCGCTGGCCGCCGGAGAGGGTGTGCAGCGGCTGGCCGAGGACCCGGTCGGGCAGGCTGAGGGCGGCCGAGATGGTCGCGGCCTCGGACTCGGCTGCGTACCCGCCCTTGGTGAGGAACTCGGTCTCCTGGCGCTCGTACTGCTTGAGCGCCTTCTCGCGGGTGCCGCCGGAGCCGGTCGCGATGCGCTCCTCGTTCATGCGCATCTTCTTGAGCAGGACGTCGAGACCGCGGGCGGACAGGATCCGGTCGCGGGCCAGGACGTCGAGGTCGCCGGTGCGCGGGTCCTGCGGGAGGTAGCCGACCTCGCCCGAGCGGGTGATGGAGCCGGCGGCGGGCTGGCCCTCGCCGGCGAGGCACTTGGTGAGCGTGGTCTTGCCCGCTCCGTTGCGGCCGACCAGGCCGATGCGGTCGCCCTTGGCGATGCGGAAGGAAGCGGACTCGATGAGGACGCGGGCGCCGGCGCGCAGCTCGACGCCGGTGGCGGTGATCACGGAAATACTCCAGGGCGGGGGGACGGCGGAAGGGGGGCAGGACGCGATGCTTCGACGCCGCTAATCCGCGAGGAGATTTGCCATGGGATTCATTCTACCGGGGGTGCGCAACCAGTTTTGGGGGCGTCCTGCCCTTGACATGTCGCCCGTTCGGCGTACGGATCGCCCCGGTGGGGCGGGGCGCGTACCAGGATGGACCGGGTGATACTCGCCGCAGGGGCGGCCACGTTGAATCGAGGCGGTGCGGGATGCAGTTCGACGACGACGCCAACCTGGACACATCCGAGGTCAAGGATGTGCGCGGCAGCCGCGTCCCGGGCGGCCGCGCGACGATCGGCGGCGGCATCGCGGGCCTCATCGCACTGGTCCTCGGACTGCTCTTCGGGGTGGGCCCGGACCAGCTGGGACTGTCCTCCGGGAACCCGGAGCCGGCTGCGACCTCCTCGTCGCTCAGCGAGGTACAGCAGACCTGCCGGACCGGGCGCGACGCGAACGCGCGGGAGGACTGCCGGCTGGTCGCGGTCGTCAACAGCACCCAGGACTTCTGGAAGGATGAGTTCGCCCGGCGCGGCGGCCGGTACAGCCCGGCCTCGACGGTCTTCTTCACCGGCCGCGTGAACACCGCCTGCGGGACCGCCACCTCGGCGGTCGGCCCCTTCTACTGCCCCGCCGACCGGCAGGTCTACCTGGACCTGGGCTTCTTCGACGAGCTGCGGACGAAGTTCGGCGCGAGCGGCGGCCCCTTCGCCCAGGCCTACGTCGTCGCGCACGAGTACGGGCACCACATCCAGAACCTGACCGGGACCCTGCAGAAGGCCCAGGACGGGCGGCAGGGCGCGAACAGCAACGCGGTCAAGGTGGAGCTGCAGGCCGACTGCTACGCCGGGGTGTGGGCGCACAACGCGACGAGGACCCCGGACGAGTCCACGGGCCGGCCGCTGATCACCAGCCTGACCGACCAGGACATCAGGGACGGCCTGGACGCGGCGGCCGCGGTGGGCGACGACCGGATCCAGGAGAAGTTCCAGGGCAGGGTGACCCCGGAGTCCTGGACGCACGGCTCGGCCCAGCAGCGCCAGCAGTGGTTCTACCAGGGCTACCGCACGGGCGACATGGCCCAGTGCAACACCTTCCGCTGACTGTCGGCGGCGCCTGCCATGCTGTGACGCAGGTCACCGTCACGAGAGGGAGTGGTCGTCATGGCAGGCGTTCCGTCCATCTGTCCCACGCTGCGTTACCGCGACGCGAAGGCGGCCGTGAAGCTGCTCACGGAGGCCTTCGGCTTCAGCCAGATCGCGGTGTACGAGGGCGAGGACGGCGCGGTGATGCACGCGGAGCTGGCGTACGGCACCGGCCTGGTGATGCTGGGCAGCAAGGGCACCGGCAGCGTCTTCGACAAGGCCATGGGCGACGGCGGGCCCGTGGGGGTCTACGTGGTGGTCGACGACGTGGACGCCCATCACCGGCGGGCCGCCGAGCACGGCGTGGAGATCCTGATGGAGCCCACCGACCAGGACTACGGGTCCCGCGACTACATGGCCAGGGACGCCGAGGGCAACATCTGGAGCTTCGGGACGTACGCGCCGCAGGTCTGAGACCCGCGGCGCGTTCGCGTTCCCGTTCCCGGGTGCGCGGCGCCGCGGGCGCTACGCGCCGCCGGTGTGGACCTGGAAGGCGGCCCGGCGGACCGCCTTGGCCAGGGCCGGGTCCGGGTGCGCGGCCGCCAGGGCGACCAGGACCTGGACGGTGCGCGGATGGCCGACCGCGCGGACCTCGTCCAGCAGTCGCGGGACGGTGGTGCGGACGGCCGAGTCGAGGTGGCGCGCCAGCAGGTCCGCCTCGCCGTGGTCGGCGATGGCGGCAGCGGTGTCCACCCAGAGCCAGGTCGTCTCCTCGGCGGTGAGCACGTCCTGCGCCTCGTCGGGATCGACCCCGTCGTGCTCGGCGAGCCAGAGCAGGGCGTAGGGCCGCAGGGCCGGGTCGCGCACGGCGGCGCGCACCTCGGGTTCGGCCGGGGCGCCGACCACGCGCAGCGCCTCGAAGGCGAGCCCGCGCAGCAGGGCGTCCTCGCCGCGGGCGGCGTGCAGCAGCTCGCTGACGGCGTGTCCGACGGGCCGGGCGGCGAGCCAGGCCCGGTATTCGGCGCGGGCCGGTCCCGGGGTGAGCCGGGCGCAGCCGTGCAGCATCGCGGCGGCGGACTGCTCGATGTTCCCGGCGGGGCTCTGCGCGGCGACGCAGATCTGTTCGAGCTTGACCCAGACGGCCCAGCTGCCGAGCGGGGTGAGCGCGGCCTGCGCGGGACCGAGGGTGACGGCGTCGACGGCGGCGAGCCCGCCGAGCGCCCAGCGCAGCAGCCGGGCGAGCGGTACGGGCGCCGTGTGGCCGGCCGTCCCGGAGCCGGCGTCCGGGTCGGACCCCGCGCCGTCCGCGGGCGGAGTCTCGCGCGCGGGGGCGTCGTACGGGATCTCGCAGCGCTCGTCGCGGAGTTCGGTGACCCGCTGCCCGAGCAGGTCCAGCAGATCCGGAACGGTCACGGGACCGGCGGACAGCTGGAGCAGGGACAGCAGTTGGGGCATCGCCTCGACCACCTCGGCGACGACCGCGGGGGCGATGTCGGCGGGGGCCGGGTGGACCAGCGACCAGGCGTCGAACAGGGCGACCCAGCCGCGCAGTACGGCGGTGTCGTCGCGGTCCCAGGCGCGCAGCCGCCAGCCGGGCCGGGCCTGGCCGCCGTGCACCTCGACGAGGCCCGCGAGCCGGGCGCGGTCCCAGCCGACCCGGATCTGCCCGTGTGTCAGGTTCAGTTCACCGGCGGCGCGTTCGACGTCGGCGGCGGGCAGCGCTCCCGCCGGGGCGGGCCGCCCTCCGTCGCCGGCACCGAGGTTGAGCTCGGCCCAGCGGGCGAGCCGTACCGCGTCGGCCAGCGAGGCCCGGGCCCGGCTCGCGAGTTCGGCCGTGGCAGGGGTGCCCGCCGGGGGCCGGGAGGCGGAACGGGCGCGTCGGTCGGTCACCGCCTTGCGGGCCGCGGCGACGGAACGCGGGGAGACGAGTCGGAGTCTGGAGTCGCGAGCCAACTGCTCATCAGGCTTTCGGGACGTCACGGAAGCAGTCTCGCCCGTCACCGGCCGAAAGCCCAAACGGAACCAGCCATTATCGCCACTCGACGGGGGGACATACCGGGAAAATGTCCCCGCCCTGCCCCGTCCGGCACACGGCCTTCACATAAGAGGGGTCAAGAACCGCCTCAGGGCCTCCTCGTATCCGGCCGGATCCGCGTTCCACATGGCCCCGTGCGGGGCTTCGCGGACGGTCCGCAGCGTGACCAGGTCGGGACGGGCCTCGGCGAGCCGGCGCGAGGGCTCCCAGGGGGCGAGCGCGTCGTCCGGCCCGTGGAAGATCAGTACGGGGACGCGCAGCGCCCCGGGGTCCGCCCCGGGCCCCGACCGGTCGGCGCGCAGTCCGGCGCGCCCCTCGGCGGCCCGTACCGCGAACGGAACCAGCGCGGCCGGGGTGCGGCGGGCGGCGACGAGCGCGCGCAGGGTGGTGTGCCAGTCGAGGACCGGCGAGTCCAGCACGAGCCCGCAGATGCGGTCGGCGAGCGCCGAGCGCCCGGCGGCGTGCAGGGCCATGGCGGCCCCGGTGGACCAGCCGTGCAGGACGACCCGGCGGGCCCCGTAGCGCACGGCGTAGCGGATCGCGGCGTCCACGTCCCGCCATTCGGATTCACCGAGGTGACCGAGACCGTCCGGTGACGCGGGTGCCCCGAGGTCCCCGCGGTAGGCGAGGTCGAGGACGGGCATCCGCTGGCCGTGCAGGAAGGGCATGACCACCATCGGGTGCTCGCGGCCGGCGCCGAGCCCGTGCACGGTGATCACCCAGGTGTCGCGGGCGGCGGGCACGAACCAGGCGGGCAGCCCGCCGAGCTCGCCGGGGACGTCCACGTCGGCGTGGTCGAGCCCGAGGGCGGTACGCGGGTTGCCCGCGTACACCTGGGGGGTGAGGGCGACCCGGGCGCCGGGGTCGAGGCTGCCGTGGGTGACGGCGAGGAGCCGGCGTACGACGGCGTCGGGGCCGGGGTCGAACCCGTCGAGGACGGGTCCCACGACGGCGTGCACCCCCGGGGCGCAGAGCCCGTACGTACCGGGGCGCAGGGAGGCCAGCGAGCGGGTCAGCGTGACCCGGCCGGATCCGCTGGAGTGGACGCTGAGCCGGGCCCCGCCGGGCAGGGGGCGGCCGGGTTCGTGGCGCAGGGCGGCGTCGGCGGCGTACCGGCCGGCCGCGACCGCGGCGGCGCCGGCCCCGACGAGAGTGGTCGCGACGGCCGCGGCCGTCGCTGTGGCGGAAGGCACGGCTCCAGTGTCGAGGCGGGAGGGCGAGCGGGCCACTGGAGCGGAATGCTCCGATTGCGGCCCGGCGGGTCCGGGAAGAGATCCGGGGGCGGTCCGCCCGGGTCGGCGGCCGGGAGTGATCTACGTCTCCCCGCGATCGCCCCCGGGGCGGGTCCGGGGGCCTTCGGCCCCCTGTGGAGCCGTCCGTTCACCCGGCTTTGACGTGCATTAATCGCCGTATCAACGCCAAAATGGGGATGAAGGTCCCGATGGCACGACGGGCCAGTACACCGCTCCGCCCGAGTCAGTTCACCTTCCGTTCATCCAGGTTGCCTACGGTCGCCGAGCCACTGACGTCAAACAGAAGCCTGGGTAAATGGAGCACATAACGCTTCTCCTCGGGATCGTGATCATCACCGCTCTCGTGTTCGACTTCACGAACGGTTTCCACGACACGGCCAACGCGATGGCCACCACCATCTCGACCGGCGCCCTCAAGCCCAAGACGGCGGTGGCCATGTCCGCCGTGCTCAACCTCGTCGGCGCGTTCATGTCCGTGGAGGTCGCCAAGACGATCTCCAAGGGCCTGGTCAACGAAGAGGGCATCCAGCCGGAAGTGATCTTCGCGGCCCTCGTCGGCGCGATCCTCTGGAACCTCGTCACCTGGCTGGTCGGACTCCCCTCCAGCTCCTCGCACGCCCTGATGGGCGGCCTGGTCGGCGCGGCCGTCGCCTCCGCCGGCCTCGGCGCCGTCAACGGCGGCACGCTCGTCACCAAGGTGCTGCTCCCCGCGGTCGCCGCGCCGATCGTGGCCGGTGTGGCCGCGATGCTGGCCGCCAAGGTCACGTACAAGGTGGGCGGGAACGTCGGCAAGAAGACCTCCGCCAAGGGCTACAAGGCCGGTCAGATCGCCTCGGCCGGTCTCGTCTCCCTGGCGCACGGCACCAACGACGCGCAGAAGACGATGGGCATCATCACCCTGGCGCTGGTCGCCGGCGGCGCGCTCGCGCCCGGCTCCAACCCGCCGGTGTGGGTCATCGTCTCCGCCGGCATGGCGATCGCGATGGGCACCTACCTGGGTGGCTGGCGCATCATCCGCACCATGGGCAGCGGCCTGACCGACCTCCAGCCGCAGCAGGGCTTCGCCGCCCAGACCTCGGCCGCGAGCGTCATCCTGGCCTCCTCCACCCTCGGCTTCTCCCTCTCCACCACGCACGCGTGCTCCGGCGCCGTCATGGGTGCGGGCCTGGGCCGCAAGGGCGGCGTGGTCCGCTGGTCCACCGCCACCCGCATGTTCATCGCCTGGGGCCTGACCCTGCCGGCCGCCGCCGTCGTCGCCTCCGGCGCCGAGCTGGTCATGCGCACCGGTGACGTCGGCGTCGCCGCGGTCGCGCTGTTCCTGGTCGCCTCCTGCGTCGCCATCTGGCTCATCTCGCGCCGCCAGGTCGTCGACCACAGCAACGTCAACGAGGTGCAGCCGGCCGCCGCCGAGGCGCCGGGTGTGGTCACCACGGCCATGGCCGCCGTCACCGTCCCGCCGACGGTGGCCGCCGAGGCCGCCGCCGGTACGACCGCCGCGGTCACCGACGAGGCGCTGAAGGCCACCATCCCGGCTGCCGCCCCGGCCACGCCGGCGGCTCCCGCCGCCGCGGTCTGACCCCGAGAACGACAGAGGAATCCGCAGCATGAAGATCGACTGGGCAGCACTCGGCTCCGTCTTCGGGGTCAGCCTCTCCGCCACCGTCGCCCTCGTGGCCCTGTTCACGCTGGGCCTGGTGGGCCTCTCCAAGCACGAGGCCGCCACCGAGCAGGGCGGGACCGCCGCCCTCGCCCGCAGCGGTGCGTACGCCTGCTTCGCGCTCGTCGCGGGGGCCGTGGCCTACGGGATCTACCTGATCGTCACCTGATCCCGGCCGACCCGACCCGATCGATTCGGGCACGGCGTACGAAAGCTCCCCCCGGGTTTCCCGGGGGGAGCTTTCGTACGTCTGTGACGTGTGCCGTTCACCTGCCCCGCCGCAGGTCAACGGCGAGTTGACGGGCCTTCGCGGTGCGTGGTGGACTGCCCGAGCCAATACGGCGGCATGGAGAGGAAGTCCGGTGCGAATCCGGCGCGGTCCCGCCACTGTCACCGGGGAGCACGCGGCTCGTGCACCCCGGGAGCCAGGAACTCCCACCGCCGGACACGTCGAACCAGGGCGCGGACCCTGAGTGAGGACATACCTGCACCATGCGTGCCGACCGCGTCTTCGCGTACGGCGCCACGGCGGGCCTGATCGGCGACCGGATCTTCGGTGATCCGCGCCGCGGGCACCCCGTGGCCGCCTTCGGACGAACCGCCGCCGCCGTCGAGCGCGCCCTGTGGCGCGACGACCGCGGCCGGGGCGTCCTGCACACCCTCCTGTGCGTCGGGGGCGCGGCCGCCGTCGGCGCGCTGGGCGCCCGCGCCGTGCGCTCCGGGCCCGCGGCCGCCCGTGTCGCCCTGACCGCCGCGGCCACCTGGGCCGTCGTCGGCGGCACCTCGCTGGGCCGCGAGGCCCGCGCCATCGGCGGCGCGCTGGCCGCCGGGGACGCCGAGGTGGCCCGCGAGCGGCTGCCGCACCTGTGCGGGCGCGATCCTCAGGCCCTGGACGAGCAGCAGATGGCCCGCGCCGTCGTGGAGTCGGTCGCCGAGAACACCTCCGACGCGGTGGTCGGGGCCCTCGTGTGGGGCGCCGCCGCCGGTGTCCCCGGCCTGCTGGCGTTCCGCGCCGTGAACACCCTGGACGCCATGGTCGGCCACAAGTCACCGCGCCATCTGCGCTACGGGTGGGCCTCGGCCCGGCTCGACGACCTCGCGGGCTGGCCGGGCGCCCGGCTGACCGCGCTGGCCGCCGCAGCGGCCGGGCCCGACCGGCGGGGAGCCGTACGGGCCTGGCGCGCGGACGCCGCCGCGCACCCGAGCCCGAACGCCGGCCCCGTGGAGGCCTCCTTCGCCGGGGCCCTCGGCGTGCGGCTGGGGGGCACCCTGGCGTACGGGGGGCGGGTCGAGCACCGGGCCGTGCTGAACGGCGGGGCGGGGCGGCCCGTGCAGGTCCGCGACATCGAACGCGCGGTGCGGCTGTCGCGTCAGGTGACGTGGCTGGCATTGGGAGCGTGCGTGGCACTGCGCTGTGCGGTGTCGTACGGCATACGGAAGGGACGCGGATGAGCGGCGGGAAGCTCGGCGGGGGACTCCTCGTCGCCGGCACCACATCGGACGCGGGCAAGAGCGTGGTCACCGCGGGCATCTGCCGCTGGCTGGCCCGGCAGGGCGTGAAGGTGGCGCCCTTCAAGGCGCAGAACATGTCGCTGAACTCCTTCGTGACCCGCGAGGGCGCCGAGATCGGGCGCGCGCAGGCGATGCAGGCGCAGGCGGCCCGCGTGGAGCCGACGGCGCTGATGAACCCGGTGCTGCTCAAGCCCGGCAGCGACCAGAGCAGCCAGGTGGTGCTGCTGGGCAAGCCGGTGGGCGAGATGAGCGCCCGCGGGTTCTTCGGGAGTGTCGGGTCCGCGGCCCAGCCGCAATCGGGCGCGGTGTCCCCCGGGAAGGCGCTGCACGGAGGACGGCGGGAGCAGCTCCTCGGTGTCGTCACGGACTGTCTGGAGCAGCTGCGGGGCACGTATGACGCCGTGATCTGCGAGGGGGCGGGCAGTCCGGCCGAGATCAACCTGCGCCGGACCGACATCGTGAACATGGGCATCGCGCGGGCCGCGCGGTTCCCGGTGGTCGTGGTCGGGGACATCGACCGGGGCGGGGTCTTCGCCTCGTTCTTCGGGACGACGGCGCTGCTGTCGCCGCAGGACCAGTCGCTGATCGCCGGCTATATGGTCAACAAGTTCCGCGGCGACGTGTCCCTGCTGGAGCCCGGCATGGAGATGCTGCGCAACCTGACCGGCCGGGCCACGTACGGAGTCCTGCCGTTCCGGCACGGGCTGGGCATCGACGAGGAGGACGGGCTCCGGGTCTCCCTGCGGGGCGCGGTGCGCGAGTCGGCGGTGGCCCCGCCGGTCGGCGAGGACGTGCTGCGGGTCGCGGTGTGCGCGGTGCCGCTGATGTCGAACTTCACGGACGTCGACGCGCTGGCGGCGGAGCCGGGCGTGGTGGTCCGGTTCGTGGACCGGGCCGAGGAACTGGTCGACGCGGACCTGGTCGTGGTGCCTGGCACCCGGGGCACGGTCAAGGCCCTGGAGTGGCTGCGCGAGCGCGGTCTCGCGGACGCGCTGCTGCGGCGTGCCGCCGAGGGCCGTCCGGTGCTGGGCATCTGCGGCGGCTTCCAGGTGCTCGGCGAGCACATCGAGGACGAGGTCGAATCGCGGGCCGGCTCGGTGGCCGGGCTGGGACTGCTTCCGGTGCGGATCCGCTTCGAGCGCGAGAAGACCCTGGAGCGGCCTTCCGGGACCGCGCTCGGCGAGCCGGTCGAAGGGTACGAGATCCACCACGGGGTGGCCCGGGTGCTCGGCGGGGAACCGTTCCTGGACGGGTGCCGGGTCGGTTCGGTGTGGGGCACCCACTGGCACGGCTCACTGGAGTCGGACGGCTTCCGGCGGGCGTTCCTGCGGGAGGTGGCGCTGGCCTCGGGCCGCCGCTTCGTCCCGGCGCCCGACACCTCCTTCGGTGCGCTGCGGGAGGAACAGCTGGACCTGCTGGGCGATCTGATCGCCGAGCACGCGGACACCGACGCCCTGCTCCGCCTGATCGAGACGGGCGCCCCGACGGGCCTCCCGTTCCTCCCCCCGGGCGCCCCGTGAAGGCCCGGGCCCCGCGGGCGGCCCCCGCCGCCGGCCCGCGCCCGCAGACCCGTACCCGCACAAGGAAAGGCATCGCATGAGCACGCCCTACCCGTTCACCGCAGTGGTCGGCCAGACCGACCTGCGGCTGGCGCTCCTGCTCAACGCCGTGAGCCCGGCGGTCGGCGGCGTCCTCGTGCGCGGCGAGAAGGGGACCGCCAAGTCCACCGCCGTCCGCGCGCTGTCCGCGCTGCTGCCGCAGGTCGACGTCGTCCCCGGCTGCCGGTTCTCCTGCGCTCCCGGCGCACCCGACCCCGCCTGCCCCGACGGCCCCCACGAGCCGGGCCCCGGGGCCGCCCGGCCCGCGCGCATGGTCGAGCTGCCCGTCGGCGCCTCGGAGGACCGCCTCGTCGGCGCCCTCGACATCGAACGGGCCCTCGCCGAGGGCGTGAAGGCCTTCGAGCCCGGCCTGCTCGCCGACGCGCACCGCGGGATCCTGTACGTCGACGAGGTCAACCTCCTCCACGACCACCTCATCGACCTCCTCCTCGACGCCGCCGCCATGGGCGCCTCGTACGTGGAGCGCGAGGGCGTCTCCGTGCGCCACGCCGCCCGCTTCCTGCTCGTCGGCACCATGAACCCCGAGGAGGGCGAGCTGCGTCCGCAGCTCCTCGACCGGTTCGGGCTCACCGTCGAGGTGGCGGCCTCCCGCGAGCCCGCCCAGCGCGTCGAGGTGGTGCGCCGCCGGCTCGCGTACGAGGACGACCCGGCCGCCTTCGCCACCCGCTGGAGCGGCGAGGAGCAGGACGTGCGCGCCCGGGTCGTGGCCGCCCGGGCCCTGCTCCCGAAGGTCCGCCTCGGCGACGCCTCCCTGCTCCAGATCGCCGCGACCTGCGCCGGCTTCGAGGTCGACGGCATGCGCGCCGACATCGTGATGGCCCGCACCGCGACCGCGCTGGCCGCCTGGGCCGGGCGCAGCGACGTCCGCAAGGAGGACGTGCGGCAGGCCGCGCTGCTGGCGCTCCCCCACCGGCGGCGCCGCAACCCCTTCGACGCGCCGGGCCTCGACGAGGACAAGCTCGACGAGATCCTGGACCGCTTCCCCGACGAGGAGCCGGAGAACGACCCGGAGCCGGACCCGGACCCGGAGCCGGAGCCGGAGGGCCCGGACGACGGCGGTCCGCAGGACGGCGGCCCGGACGGCGGGGACGGCGGCGTCCCCCCGCAGGGCGGACCCGAGGCGCCGCAGGCCCCCGAGGCCCCCGCCCCGGACGACGCCCCGCAGACCCCCGACTCCCCCGATTCCCCCGCCCCCCAGCCCGCCTCCCAGGACGGCGCCGCGCCCGAGCAGGCCGCCGTACGGGCCGCCGAGCCGTTCCGGACCAAGATGCTCAGCGTGCCGGGCCTCGGCGAGGGCGCGTCCGGGCGGCGCTCGCGCGCCCGTACCGCGCACGGCAGGACCACCGGCGCCCAGCGCCCCCGCGGCCAGCTGACCAAGCTGCACCTCGCCGCGACCGTCCAGGCCGCGGCCCCGCACCAGAAGGCGCGCGGACGTACCGGGCGCGGGCTCGTCGTCCGCAAGGACGACCTGCGCCAGGCCACCCGGGAGGGCCGTGAGGGCAACCTGGTCCTCTTCGTCGTCGACGCCTCCGGCTCGATGGCGGCCCGCCAGCGCATGGGCGCGGTCAAGGGCGCGGTGCTGTCGCTGCTGCTGGACGCCTACCAGCGCCGCGACAAGGTCGGTCTGATCACCTTCCGCGGCTCCGCCGCCGAGCTGGCGCTGCCGCCCACCTCCTCGGTGGACGCGGCCGCGGTCCGGCTGGAACAGCTGCCGACGGGCGGGCGCACCCCGCTCGCCGCCGGCCTGCTCAAGGCACACGAGGTGCTGCGGATCGAGCGGCTGCGCGATCCCAGCCGCCGCCCGCTGCTCGTGGTCGTCACCGACGGGCGGGCCACCTCGGCCGGTTCCACCGGTTCGGCCGGTGCGATGGGACCCGCCGGTTCCGCCGGCGGGGACCCGCGCGCGCTCGCGGGCCGCAGCGCCCGGCTGCTCCAGGCCCAGGGCGTCGCGTCGGTGGTCGTGGACTGCGAGTCGGGGCCGGTCCGGCTGGGACTGGCCGGCGTACTGGCCGCCGACCTCGGCGGGCCCGCCGTCACGCTCGACGGGCTGCGGGCCGACTCGCTGGCCGGGCTCGTGAAGAACGTACGTACCGCATCAGACACCCACAGGAGGGCCGCGTAATGCCGCAGGGACAGCCGACCGTCGTTCCGGACGACGGACTCACGACGCGCCAGCGCCGCAACCGCCCGCTCGTCTTCGTCCACACCGGCCCGGGCAAGGGCAAGTCGACGGCGGCCTTCGGGCTGGCGCTGCGCGCGTGGAACCAGGGCTGGCCGATCGGGGTGTTCCAGTTCGTCAAGTCGGCGAAGTGGAAGGTCGGCGAGGAGAACGCGCTGAAGGTGCTCGGCGCCTCCGGCGAGGGCGGCACGGTCGTCTGGCACAAGATGGGCGAGGGCTGGTCCTGGGTCCAGCGGGACGCGCAGCTCGACAACGAGCAGGCGGCCAAGGAGGGCTGGGAGCAGGTCAAGCGCGATCTGGCCGCCGAGACGCACAGGCTCTACGTGCTGGACGAGTTCGCGTACCCGATGCACTGGGGCTGGATCGACGTCGACGAGGTCATCGAGGTGCTGCGCAGCCGGCCCGGCACCCAGCACGTGGTGATCACCGGGCGCAACGCACCGCAGAAGCTGGTGGAGTTCGCGGACCTGGTCACCGAGATGACCAAGGTCAAGCACCCGATGGACGCCGGCCAGAAGGGCCAGAAGGGCATCGAGTGGTGACGTCGCTCCACATCCCCCGGCTGGTCATCGCCGCGCCGTCCTCCGGCAGCGGCAAGACCACCGTCGCCACGGGCCTGATGGCGGCCTTCTCGGAGCGCGGCCTCGCCGTGTCCCCGCACAAGGCCGGGCCCGACTACATCGACCCCGGCTACCACGCGCTGGCCACGGGGCGGCCCGGGCGCAACCTGGACGCGTTCATGTGCGGGCCGGAGCTGGTCGCTCCGCTCTTCGCGCACGGGGCCTCGGGATGCGATCTCGCGATCGTCGAGGGCGTGATGGGCCTGTACGACGGGGCCGCGGGCCGGGGTGAGCTGGCGTCGACGGCGCAGGTCGCGAAGGTGCTGCGGGCGCCGGTGGTGCTGGTGGTCGACGCCTCGTCGCAGTCGCGGTCGGTGGCGGCGCTGGTGCACGGCTTCGCGTCGTTCGACCCGCAGGTGCGGCTGGGGGGCGTGATCTTGAACAAGGTCGGCTCCGACCGGCACGAGGCGATGCTGCGGGAGGCGCTGGAAGAGGCCGGGATGCCGGTGCTCGGCGTCTTGCGGCGGGCCCCGCAGGTGGCCGCGCCCTCGCGCCACCTGGGGCTGGTCCCGGTCGCGGAGCGGCGCTCGGACGCGCTGTCCTCGGTCGCCGCCCTCGCGGACCAGGTCCGGGCGGGCTGCGATCTGGAGGCCCTGATGGCCCTGGCCCGGACCGCCCCCGCGTTGGAATGTGAGCCGTGGTCGCCGGAGCGCGCTCTGACGTCCCGGGGTGTCGCGGCCCCGCCGGCGCCGGGCGCCGCGGACTCCGGCCCGCGGCCGGTGGTCGCCGCGGGCTCCGGCCCGCGGCCCGTCATCGCCGTCGCGGGCGGTGCGGCGTTCACGTTCTCCTACGCCGAGCACGCCGAGCTGCTCACCGCCGCCGGGGCGGAGGTCGTCACCTTCGACCCGCTCCGGGACGAGGCCCTGCCCGAGGGGACCGCCGGCCTGGTGATCGGCGGCGGGTTCCCCGAGGTGTACGCCCCCGAGCTCGCCGCCAACGCGCCGCTACGCAAGGCCGTCGCGGCCTTCGCGGAGACCGGCGGGCCCGTCGCCGCCGAGTGCGCCGGGCTGCTGTACCTCGCCCGCTCGCTGGACGGCAAGCCCATGTGCGGGGTCCTCGACGCCGACGCTCGGATGTCGGAGCGGCTGACCCTCGGCTACCGCGAGGCCGTCGCGGTGTCGGACAGCGCCCTCGCCGTCACCGGCACCCGGCTGCGCGGCCACGAGTTCCACCGCACGGTGATCGAGCCCGGCGCGGGCTCCGCCCCCGCGTGGGGGTTCACGCACCCCGAACGCCGGGTCGAGGGCTTCGTACGGCAGGGCGTGCACGCCAGCTACCTGCACACGCACTGGGCGGCGGAGCCCTCCGTGGCCCGCCGGTTCACGGAAGCCGCGGCGCGGGCCAGGTGAGTTCAGTCCGCGAGGCCCACCACCAGCCAGATCCCGGCCACTCCGCCCACCGTGCACATCAGCGTGGACAGCGCGGGGTGTTTGTGGTGCGCCTCCGGCAGGATCTCGGCGGCCGCCAGGTACAGCAGGGCTCCGCCGAAGAAGCCGAGGTACGCCCCCAGCGGTTCCTCCGGAAGGGTGAACAGCAAAGTGGACACCGCGCCCAGCACGGGGGCCACGGCGTCCGCGAAGAGCATCATCAGGGCCTTGCGGCGGGCGTTCCCGTAGAGCCGGGTCAGCGTGTACGTGTTGAACCCGTCGGCGAAGTCGTGGGTGATGACGGCCAGCGACACGGCCACCCCCATCCCGCCGCCGACCTGGAAGGCGGCGCCCAGCGCCACGCCGTCGGCGAAGCTGTGGCCGACCATCGCCGAGGCCGCCGTCAGCCCGACCTCGGGTACGCGGCCGCCGTTCTCGGCGCCGTGCGCGGCCTGGCGTACCGCCAGCAGGCGTTCCACGACGTGCGCGATCAGGAAGCCGGCCACGAAGAGCAGCAGGGCGAGCGGCACGCCGAACACCTTGCGGCCGGCCGCGTGCAGCGACTCCGGCAGCAGGTCGAGGCCCACGACGCCGAGCATCAGCCCGCCGGCCAGGCCCAGCACGAGATGGCGGCGGTCGGTGACGCGTTGCGCCGTCCACCCGCCCGCCAGGGTCATCAGGAACGCGCCCAGCGCCACGATCACGGCCATGTGCCCCTGAATACCGACTCCTCGCCCCGTACGCACGTGTGCGCGCGGGCGACGGGCAACGAACCATTGACGACTACGGAGGGGGCATGATCCCGGTGGGCGAGTACGCGACGCAGCTGGTGGTCGGGGTCGGCGGACGCGCGGGGGTGTCCGTGGCGGAGGTCTGCGCCCTCGTCGAGGAGACGCTGCGCGGGGCCGGTCTGGCCGCCGGGTCGGTGAAGGCGCTGGCCACGGTGGAGTCGAAGGCGGGCGAGGCGGGGATAGCGGGCGCGGCGGAACGTTTCGGCGTGCCCCTGCTCAGCTACCCCGCCGAGGAGCTGGCCGGCATCCCCGTCCCGCACCCCTCCGAGGTGGTGCAGGGCGCCGCCGGGACCTCTTCGGTGGCGGAGGCCGCGGCGCTCGCGGGCGGCGGTGAGCTGCTCGTGCCGAAGCGCCGGTCGGTGGCGGCGACCTGTGCCGTCGCCACGGCGCACCCGCACGACCTGCGCCATCACGGGGACGCGGAGGTGCGCGGCGACGGCGGCGCGCTGGTGGACCTCGCGGTCAACGTACGGGCGCACACCCCGCCCGACTGGCTCAAGCAGCGCATCGCGGCTTCGCTCGACGGTCTCTCCGCGTACCCCGACGGGCGGTCGGCCCGCGCGGCGGTGGCGGCTCGGCACGGGCTGCCGGCCGACCGGGTGCTGTTGACAGCGGGGGCCGCGGAGGCGTTCGTGCTGATCGCGCGGGCCCTGGGCGCCCGGCGGCCGGTGGTGGTGCACCCGCAGTTCACGGAGCCGGAGGCGGCGCTGCGCGACGCGGGGCACACGGTGGAGCGGGTGGTGCTGCGGGCGGCGGACGGGTTCCGGCTGGACCCGGAGGCGGTACCGGAGGACGCGGACCTGGTGATCGTCGGCAATCCGACCAACCCGACGTCGGTCCTGCATCCGGCGGCGGTGCTGATCGCGCTGGCCCGGCCGGGCCGGATCCTGGTCGTGGACGAGGCCTTCATGGACGCGGTCCCGGGCGAGCGGGAGGCGCTGGCCGGGCGGACGGACGTGCCGGGTCTGGTGGTGCTGCGGAGCCTGACCAAGACGTGGGGGCTGGCGGGGCTGCGCATCGGCTACGTGCTGGGCGAGCCGCAGGTGATCGCGAAGCTGGCGGCGGCGCAGCCGCTGTGGCCGGTGTCGACGCCGGCCCTGGTGGCGGCGGAGGCGTGCATGGCCCCGGCGGCGCTGGTGGAGGCGCAGGACGCGGCCCGGCAGATCGCGGTGGACCGGGCGCATCTGCTGGCGGGGCTCGCGGAGTTCGAGGAGATCGGTGTGTCGGGGGTGGCCGAGGGGCCGTTCGTCCTGATCCGGGTGGCGGGCGGAGCGGAGGTCCGCACGCGGCTGCGCGCCCTCGGCTTCGCGGTCCGCCGCGGGGACACCTTCCCCGGGCTGGACTCCTCCTGGCTCCGGCTGGCCGTCCGCGACCGGGCCACGACGGGCCGGCTCCTGCAGGCCCTGGACCACGCCCTGGCACTGACGGCGCGCTGATCCGGGCGGCGCGCCGGCCCGTGGCGGCGCCGCCATCCGGAGGCTCGGGCTCCGTTGGCGGGGCGGGGGGAGGTAGGCGATGATCTCCGCATCAGCAGGGAAGCCCCGGGGGGTCCGGAATGAAGACATCAGCCACGACGGCCGTGGCCGTGGCCGCGGTGGCGGCCATAGCCGGCGGGATCCTCGCCCTGCCGAGCCTGCTCGACCACGGCAAGGACGCCGCCGGGCAGCGGCTGGGGGCCAAGCCCGGGCAGGGCAAGGCGGGCCAGGGCACGGCGAGCCCCACCGCGCCCGCCGGCGCCAAGCCGTTCACGCTGGTCGCGACCGGCGACATCATCCCGTACCCCTCGATCGTCCAGCGGGCCGCGGACGACGCCCGGGGCAGCGGCGAGAGCCACGACTTCCGGAAGATACTCGCGGGGGTCAAACCCCTGGTGGCCGCCGCCGACCTGGCGATATGCCACCACGAGATACCGTACGGCCGGCCCGGCGGCCCCTACACCGGGTACCCCGCCTTCAAGGCCCCGCACCAGCTGGCCGACGCCCTGAAGGACGCCGGCTACGACAGCTGCTCGACCGGCTCGAACCACACCCTGGACGACGGCTACGACGGCCTCGTCCGCACCCTGGAACACCTCGACCGCGTCGGCATCAAGCACGTCGGCTCGGCCCGCAGCGCCGATGAGGCCAAGGCCCCGGCGGTGCTCTCCGCCGGGGGCGCCAAGGTCGCCCAGCTGGACTACACGTACGGCACGAACGGGATCCCGGTCCCGGCCGGCAAGCCCTGGTCCGTCAACCTGATCGACCAGAACCGGATCATCGCCGACGCCCGCGCGGCCCGGGCGGCCGGCGCGAACGTCGTCCTCCTCAGCGTCCACTGGGGCACCGAGTGGCAGACGGCGCCCGACCAGCAGCAGCGGGACCTGGCACAGGCGCTGACCGCCTCGCGCGGCCCGGACGGGCTCCCCGACATCGATCTGATCATCGGGACGCACAACCACGTGCCGCAGCCCTACGAGAAGATCAACGGCACGTGGGTCGTGTTCGGCATGGGCGACCAGATCGCCAGCTTCTACGAGGCCGACAAGGCGCGCGGCAACATGTCCTCGATCCCGCGCTTCACCTTCACCCCGGCGGCCGCCCACCCCGGCCGCTGGGACGTGACCAAGGCCGAGTACTTCACGCAGTACTCGGACATGAACGGGCCGTTCCGCGTCGTGTGCACCTCCTGCGCCGCCACCGGCTCCGGGCTCGGGGCCGCCGCGAAGTCCGCGTACTCCGCCGTCGACAAGCAGGTCGGCGAGGCCGTGCTCTCGCGTGGAGCGGACAAGCAGGGCCTGGAGCGCGCCACCCGCTGAACGGTCGCGGGGCCGCCTTCCGCAGGGTTACGAGGTGCGGCCGCGCCGGGTCACGACCAGCGCGGCCGCCCCGATGCCGAGCAGGACCAGCGCACCGCCCGCGACGTACGGGGTCGCCGAACCGCCGCCGGTCTCGGCCAGGTCGGCGTTGGCGGTGACGGCCTGACCGGTGCCGGAGGCCACCGTCTGCGTCTTGGTGCCGGGCTCCGCCGAGGGCTCGGGCGCCGGCGCCCCGGCCGGGGATTCGCAGTGCGCCTCGGCGAGCACGACCTCGCCCTCGACCTGGGCCACGTTCAGGTCCAGCGGGTTCACGGACACCTTCAGCCGGAGCGCGGCCGCGGCGGCCGTGGTGGAGGTGGTCTGCGTGCCGGAGAGCTCCAGGCCGACCATGCCCACCTTGGGGATCTCGACCTTGGTCGGGCCGCCCGCCGAGAGGGTGACCTTCTTGCCGAGCACGGTCACCGAACCGAGGACGTTCGAACTGGCCACGGGCTTCTTGCCCGCCTCGCACACCGCCTTGGACGTGACCTTCTCCACCTGGATCAGGGAGAGCGCCGGGAGCCCCGGCACGTGCACCTTGGCGTTGACCAGGTTGGCCTCCGCCTCGGCGCGGTTCTTGTCCGCGGTGGCCTTGGAGGTGGCCACGTCCGCGCGCAGCACGCTCACCGGCTTCCCTCCCTCGACCCCGTCCAGGGTCACGGCCAGGGCGGTCTTCTGCGCCGCCGCCGGTGCGCTGACCTCGTTGAGGGTGGTCGTCAGCGGCACGTGGACGGTCTTGTTGAGCAGGCCCACGTCGAGTCCGGCGCGCAGGACGACCGCTCCGGCCTTGCCCTCGCCGCCGCTGGCGGAACCGTTTCCTCCGGTGGCGGAGGCGGGCGGGGCGGTGAGCAGGGCGACCGCCCCCGTGGCGATCAGGACGGCTGCGGGCATGCGGAAGGCGTTGCTGTTCAAGGTGGTGGAACCCCCGGGGAGATGGGAGCCGTCGCGCAGCCAATGGGGGACATCGCGCGCCGACGGCCTCTAACCCTGGGAATCTTTACGCACGGAGAGTGAACGGGCGGCAACCTGGGGTGAGTTCACCCCAAAGGGTGGTTTCCATGCAGGTATTCGATTAGCTGCGCATCACACGGAACGGGAGTTCATTTCCGCCACACAGTCGTGGGGAAAACGCCGACGCCGGTGCCCCGGGCGGCCGTTCACAACGACCGCCGGGGCACCGGCGTCACGCATGCGTCAACCGCATGCCCACGGATGGGCCGACTCGTCCGTCAGGCCCGGACCTTGCCGTTCACGACGACCCGCCGCGGCTGCGCCAGCGCCCGTACGTCGGCCCGCGGGTCGGTGTCGTAGACCACCAGGTCCGCCGGCGCCCCCTCGGACAGGCCCGGCCTGCCGAGCCACTCGCGCGCCGCCCACGTCGTGGCCGAGAGCGCCTCCAGGGCCGGGATCCCGGCCCGCACCAGCTCCGCGACCTCGGCCGCGACCAGGCCGTGCGGCAGGGAACCCCCCGCGTCGGTGCCGACGTACACGCCGATGCCCGCGTCGTAGGCGGCCCGCACGGTGTCGTACCGGCGCTCGTGCAGCCGCCTCATGTGCGCCGACCAGCGCGGGAACTTGGCCTCGCCGCCCGCCGCCATCTTCGGGAACGTCGCGATGTTCACGAGCGTCGGGACGATCGCCACCCCGCGCTCCGCGAACAGCGGAATGGTGTCCTCCGTGAGCCCGGTGGCGTGCTCGACGCAGTCGATGCCCGCCTCCACGAGGTCGCGCAGCGAGTCCTCCGCGAAGCAGTGCGCGGTGACCCGGGCGCCGAGCCGGTGCGCCTCGGCGATCGCCGCCTCTACCTCGGTCCGCGGCCAGCAGGGGGCGAGGTCCCCGACCTCTCGGTCGATCCAGTCGCCCACCAGCTTCACCCAGCCGTCGCCGCGCCGCGCCTCGCGGCCCACGTACGCGACGAGGTCGGCCGGCTCGATCTCGTGGGCGAAGTTGCGGATGTAGCGGCGCGACCGGGCGATGTGCCGGCCGGCCCTGATGATCTTCGGCAGGTCCTCGCGGTCGTCGATCCAGCGGGTGTCGGAGGGGGATCCGGCGTCCCGGATGAGCAGGGTGCCGGCGTCGCGGTCGGTCAGGGCCTGGCGTTCGGCGGTCTCCGCGTCGACCGGGCCGTGGGCGTCGAGCCCCACGTGGCAGTGCGCGTCGACCAGGCCGGGCAGGGCCCACCCGGACACGGTGGTGATCTCGCGGGCCCCGTGAGGGCGTTCGTACGTGATCCGGCCGCCGACCACCCAGAGCTCGTCGCGCGCGTCGTCGGGTCCGACGAGCACACGCCCCTTCACATGCAGCACGTCATCGGTCATGTTCCGCACTGTACGTGCGGCCTCGGTACGCTCGTGCGGGTAGCCCCCGGACGCAGCGGACGAAGAGAGAGCACCACCGTGACCCACCCCCTGCTGGACCTCCCGCCGCTCACGGCGGAGCACTTCGCGTCGATCGAGCAGGGGGTCGCGGACCTCCTCTCCACCCGGCAGGACGTGGTGATCACGCAGGGCGAGGCGCTGCTGCCGCTGGAGGGGTGCATCCGCTCGGGGGCGCGGCCCGGTTCGACGGCGCTGAACGTGGTGACCGGCCCGTACGGGACCACCTTCGGCAACTGGCTGCGCAACTGCGGGGCGGGCGTGGTGGACCTGGCGGTGCCGTTCGACACGGCGGTGACCGCCGAGCAGGTGGACCGGGCGCTGGCCGAACACCCGCGGATCGACTTCGTCTCGCTGGTCCACGCGGAGGCGGCGACCGGGAACACCAACCCGGTGGCGGAGATCGGCGAGGTCGTCCGGGCCCACGGGGCGCTGTTCATGCTGGACGCGGTGGCGTCGGTGGGCGCGGAGCCGCTGCTGCCGGACGCCTGGGGCGTGGACCTGTGCGTGATCGGCGCGCAGAAGGCGATGGGCGGCCCGGCGGGGGTCTCGGCGGTGTCGGTGTCGGACCGCGCGTGGGCCCGCTTCGCGGAGAACCCGGCCGCCCCGCGCCGCTCGTACCTCTCCCTCCTGGACTGGAAGGAGCGCTGGATCGACGCGGGCCGCACGGCGCTGCCGCACGCCCCGGCGCAGCTGGAGATGCTGGCGCTGGAGGCCTGCCTGGACCGGATCGCCACCGAGGGACTGTCGGCGGTGATGGCCCGCCACCGCGCCGCGGCGGCGGCGACCCGCGCCGGGGCGCAGGGCCTGGGCATCGCCCCGTACGTCGTACGCCCGGGGGAGGCGGCGCCGGTGGCCACCACGCTCCGCGTGCCGCAGGCCCCGGCGGTGGCGTCCAAGGCCCTGGCCGCCGCCCCCGCGGCCCCCGTGTCGGCGGCCGGGGAGATGATCCGCGTCAACCACTACGGCCGGGCGGCGTCCCTGGAGGCGGTCCTCACGTCCCTGACGGCGCTGGCCTCGGCGCTGGGGGCGGATCCGGCCGATGCCGTGGCCGCGGCGGAAGCCGCCTGGTCGGAAACCTTGCACTGACCGGACCGCCCGGAGCCGGAACGGGCCGGGTCCCGGGCCGGCCGGGGCCGCGGGCGGCCCGGTCAGGTGCGGGGTCTCGTCAGGCCTGCGGGGTCTCGTCAGGCCTGCGGGGTCTCGTCAGGCCTGCGGGGCCGGGCAGGCGCCGGCCGGGTCGCACGCGTCGGCCGCGGCGGGCTCGGAGACCTCGCGGCCGGCCCAGGCCTGTTCCAGGGCCTGGGTGAAGACCTCGGCGGGCTGGCCGCCGGAGATCCCGTAGCGGCGGTCGAGGACGAAGAACGGCACGGCGTTGGCGCCGAGTTCCGCCGCCTCGCGCTCGTCCGCCCGTACCTCGGCGGCGTAGGCGGTGTCGTCCGCGAGGACCGTACGGGCCTCCGCCTCGTCCAGGCCCGCCTCGACGGCGAGGGCGACCAGCACCTCGGCGTCGAACACCGACCGCTCCTGCGCGAAGTTCGCGCGGTAGGCCAGGTCGAGCAGCTCCTCCTGACGGCCGCGGGCGGCGGCCAGGTGCAGCAGGCGGTGGATGTCGAAGGTGTTGCCGTGGTCGCGCCCGTCGGTGCGGTACGTCAGCCCCTCGGCGCGGGCGCTCGCGGCGACGTGCTCCTCCATGCCGCGCGCCTCCTCGAGGGTGCGGCCGTACTTCTTGGCGAGCATCTCCAGGACCGGCGCAACCGTGCCCTTGGGGCTGTTCGGGTCGAGCTCGAAGGACCGGAAGACGACCTCCACCTCGTCGCGGTGCGCGAACGCGGCGAGCCCCTTGGTGAACCGGGCCTTGCCTATGTAGCACCAGGGGCAGGCGATGTCGCTCCAGATCTCGACGCGCATGATCCTTTTTCTCTCCTTGTTCCGGGATGGGACGGTTTCGGCTTCAACCACCTGTCGGGGCGTCGCATTCCCCGGTCCCGACGCTGAGCCACAGCGTGAGGTGCGAGCCGGACCGCTCCGCGCCGGCCGGATCCCGGTGCCAGCCCTGCCGGGCGTAGAAGGCCTGGGCGCGGAGGTTGTGTTCGTAGACCTCCAGGCGGACCCGGCCGACGCCGGCCCGGCGCCACGCGTCGACGCAGGCGGCGTGCAGGGCGGCCCCGGTGCCGCCCCGGCGCCAGTGGACCGGATCCACGTGCAGCTGGGTGAGCGTCGTCTCGCCGTCCGTCGTCCGGAACGCGGCGACCCCCGTGAGCTCCCCGTCCTGCTCCGCGCACAGCACCCCGCCCTCGGCGGCGGCCCGGGCCACCGCCACCGACCAGCCCTCGCGGGTCCGCTCGAGCTCGGCTTCCCCGGCGTACGCGTCCTCGGGAATGCGGCCGCGGTAGTAGGTGGCGCGGGCCCGGGCGTGCAGGGCGGCTATGGTGTCGAGATCTGCGGGCTGCGCGGTTCTGATCATGGGAAGGGAAACGCGCCGGGAGCCATGTCGGTTCCCGGCGCGTCGTGGAGCGAGTGGCGCGGCTACTTCTTCAGCCACGCCGCCATCATCTTCTGGGCGATGGGGGCGGCGAGCTTGCCGCCTCCGATCTCGGAGCGGTCGGTGTCCGAGTTCTCGATCACGATGGCAACCGCGATCTGCTTGCCGCCGAGCTTGCCGTACGAGGTGAACCAGGCGAGCGGCGGCAGGCTGTTGTTCACGCCGCGCTGGGCGGTGCCGGTCTTGCCGCCCACCTCGGCGCCGGTCACCTGCGCGGGCTTGCCGCCGCCCTCGGTGGCGACCGTCCGCATGGCGTCCTGGAGCATCGATGCGGTCTTGGCCTTCATGACCTGCTCGGACTTCGGGTTCTTGAAGCTCTCCAGCACGTTGCCGTTCGCGTCGGTGACCTCGGAGACCGAGTGCGGGGCGACGAGCTTGCCGCCGTTCTCGATCGCGGCGGTCACCATCGCCATCTGGAGCGGGGTGGCCTGCACGTCGAACTGGCCGATACCCGTCTGCGCGACCTGGTCGACGGACATCTTGTTCGTCGGGTACTTGCTCGCCGGCCGGGCGGCGACGGGGGTCGCGGTCTCGGTGTTGAAGCCGAGCTTCTCGGCCATCGCCCGCATCTTGTCCTGGCCGAGCTGGTGCGCCAGCTCCGCGAAGACGTTGTTGCAGGACAGCCGCAGCGCGGTGCGCGGCGAGACGTTGTTGCAGGCCGCGGAGCCCGCCTCGCTGGGCAGCAGGGTCCGGGTCCCGGGGATCGTGTACGGGTCCGGGGTGCCGGTCGGCGTGTCGATGTTGGTGACGAGCCCGTTCTCGATGGCCGCCGCGAGGGTGACCAGCTTGAAGGTGGAGCCCGGTGCCTGCGGCTTGCGCAGGGCCACGTTCTCCAGGGCCTTGCCCTTGTTCTCGAGCAGCTTCTCCCAGGCCTCCTTGTCGTTGGCGCCGGCGATGCTGCCCGGGTCGAAGGAGGGGTTGTTCACGATGGCGAGGATCTCGCCGGTCGCCGGGTCGATGGCGACGGCGGCGCCCTGCTTTCCCTGCAGCGCGTCGTACGCGGCCTGCTGGACGTCCTTGTCGACGGTGGTCAGCACGTTGCCCGGCGAGGCCCGCTTGTTGGTGAGCATGTCCATCACCGTCTTGAGCCGGTCGTCGGACCCGTTGAGGATCTTCTTGTAGACGCCCTCCAGCATGCTCGTGCCGAAGGCCTGGGAGCTGTAGCCGGTGAGCGGCGCGTAGAGCGGGCCGTTGACGTACGTGCGCTTGTAGCCGAAGTCCTTCCCGTCCGTCTTCACCGAGCCGGTGATCGCCTCGCCGCCCACGATGATGTTGCCCAGCGGGTTCTCGTACTGCCCGATGAGGTTCCGCCGGTTGTTCTCGTTGTCTGCGAGGGCCTGGCCTTGGTAGGCCTGCACCCAGGTGACCCGCACCAGAAGGGCCAGCACCAGGAGCAGACAGAAGACCGACGCACGCCTGATCGTTTTGTTCATCCCCCAGAAGGACGCGCCAAGGCCCCCGGGCGTTCCGCTCTGCCCCGATTGTGGCGGGGTTCTCAGTCTTTCTTCATGAAGCCGCCCTCGTAGGCCGCGATCACCGCCTGGGTGCGGTCGCGGGACCCGGTCTTGGAGAGGACCGCGGCGACGTGGGTCTTGACCGTCTGGGGACCGACGCCGAGGCGCTCGCTCATCTCCTGGTTGGACAGCCCGGCGGCCATCAGGCGCAGCACGCCGGCCTCCCGCTCGGTGAGCCGCGCGACCCAGGGGGCGGCGGGGCCCCGGCCGCCGGGCGCGTGCGACGAGGCCAGGGCGCGCACGGCCGCCGGGAAGAGCAGGCTGTCGCCGCGGGCGACGAGGCGGACCGCGCCGATCAGCTCGTCGGGTCGGGCCCGCTTCAGGAGGAACCCGCAGGCGCCCGCGCGCAGCGCGTCGTAGACGTAGGCGTCGTTCTCGAAGGTGGTGACGACCACGATCCGGGGCGGCTCGGCCATCGTGGCGATGATCTGCTCGGTGGCCCGGATGCCGTCGATCGCGGGCATCCGGACGTCCATCAGCACCACGTCGGGGGCGAGGGATCGGACCAGCGGGACGGCTTCGGCGCCGTCGGCCGCCTCGCCGACGACCTCCAGATCGGGTTCCGCTTCGAGGATGACCCGCAGGGCGGTGCGGACCATCCGCTCGTCGTCGGCGAGCACGATGCGCAGCCGCGGCGGGCCCTGGGAGGTCATCGCGCGGCTCCGCCCAGCGGGAGGAGGGCGCGCAGCCGCCACAGCCCCCGGTGCGGGCCGGCTTCGAGGATGCCGCCGAGCAGGGCGGCCCGCTCTGCGGCGCCGTGCAGCCCGCGGCCCCCGGTGGTACGGGGCCGCGGCCTCTCGGCGGGGGCCGGCGGATTGGTCATGGTGATCTCCAGTTCGGGAGGGGTTCCGTCGTGTGCGCCCCGTACGGTGATCCGCAGCTCGACGGGGCCCGTGCCGTGGCGCAGGGCGTTGCTCAGGCCCTCCTGGACGATCCGGTACGCCTCGCGGGAGGCGATCGCCGGGAGCCGCTCCCAGCTCCCCGCCGGTCCGGGGTGCTGGTGGGCGGTGACGGCGGTCCCGGCGGCCCGGGTGCGGGCCAGCAGCCCGTCGAGGTCGGCGGCGAGCGTCGGGGCGGGGGCGGCCGCTGCCCGGGCCGAGTCCCCGTCCCGCAGCAGGCCGAGCACGGCGTCGAGCTCGCCCACCGTGCGCCGGGTGGTGTCCTCGATCGCGGCCAGCGCCTCCCGGACGAACGCGGGGTCGCTGTCGAGCACCCGCCGAGCGGCGACCGCCTGGAGGGTGACGGCGCTCAGGGCGTGGCCGACCGCGTCGTGCAGCTCCCGGGCGAGCCGGTTGCGCACGGCCAGGTCGGCGGCCCGCTCCTCGGCCGCGGCCAGCCGGTCCGCCGCCGTCGGCCCGAGCAGTACGGGCGCCGTCCGGGCCAGCAGCTCCCCGGCCCCGGCGGCGCACAGGGCCAGCCCGGCCAGCATCCCGATCCCGAGCAGCGGGGCGACGTACGGCGGGGCGTCCGTGCTGAACCACCCCAGCCCCAGCTCGGCGGTCCGCAGCCCGCTCACGAAGGGCAGCGCGATCAGCACCACCGCCATGGGCGGCACCGCGAGGCTGATCCCGCTCACCAGCGCGCCGACCCCCAGGTGCAGGGTCCACCAGGCCGAGGTCCGCCCGCGCGCCGCCCAGGACCGCGCCGGCCCCGCGGCCAGCCGCTCGCCCGGCACCCCGCACAGGGCCCGTACGGCGCCGGCCGACAGCGGCCGGACCAGCCCGAACACGGCGGTCGCGGCGGCAAGCGGCAAGGACAGCCCGTACGAGGCGAAGGCCAGCGGGCCGGAGCCGAGGAAGCCGCCCCGGCCGGTCCAGACGCTGACCACCACCTGGGCGAGGAAGAAGTACGGCATCAGCAGGGCCCCGCCGAGGACCAGGTGCACCCACCGCAGCCGGGCCCGCGCCCCCAGTAGCCGGGACGCCGCCGTCCGCATCACTCCTCGCGGCGAGAGGCGAGGAACCGGGTCAGCACGGCGGCGGCGCATATTCCGGTGATCATCTGAACAGCGTAGATCAACTGCACTGCCGCGGCCGCCGGTTCGCCGCCGTCGAGCTGCGGGCCCAGCGAGGCCAGCCACGGCCACAGGCCCCAGCACAGGGCCGCCGCCGAGCCGATCCACGTCAGGGCCAGCGGCCACCGCGCGGCCCGGCTCCCGCCGCGGACCAGCATCAGCGCCCCCGCGGCGGCGGCGAGCGCGCACAGCGCGTGGACCCCGGACACCACGCCCTCGGTCGCCGTGTGCGCGGCCGCCCGCTCCTCCCCCGGCCCGGCCGTCCCGCCGAAGGCCCAGTACACGTGGACGGCCGCGACCACCAGGCCGCCCACCGCCGCGGCTCCCGCCACCACCCCCGTGGGTGACGGGAGTCCGCGGCCCAGCACGCCCTGCCAGCGCCGGCCCCAGCGCTTTCGCGCATAGGGCACGAACAGCCCGGCCAGGGCGAGTCCTTGGACGCAGAAGCCGGTGTAGACGACGGTGAACACCCAGGGGTCGAGGAAGGGCCGCACCCCCTCCCCGGCATACGCCGGGCCGCCCTGGTCCACCGCCCGTATGAGCTGTTGGGCCGGGAACGCGACGAGGATCGGGGTGAGCAGCCCGGTGGCGGTGAACGCGGGGACCGTGAGCACCCAGGGAGGCACCCGCATCCCCCAGGGTCTGGTGAGGAGCAGGACGAGCACGACCACGCTCGCGTCCATGGCCAGGGTCACCGCGTTGGCCGCGGTGAGGAACATCCCCGCGTCCAGCAGCGGGCTGCCGTCGGGAATCCCGACCCGGCTCCCCGACAGCCAGGCGGACTTGAGCACGAGATAGGGCACGGTGGCGGCCAGGGCCACCGCCTTCAGGGCCTCGCGTCCGGCCCCCGTGTGAACGGCTTGTGTGGTCATGCCCCAACGGTCCCGCGTCCGCCGCCCCGCCACCTCCCCCGCCGGAGGGAACCGCCTCCCCCGCCCGGGGGAGGAACCTCCCCCTCCGCCGCCTCACATGCGCCGGGTCGCCACCGACAGCCGGTCCCGCGCCTCGAACAGCGCAGCCTTGATCCGCAGTTCGTGGTCGGCCGTCAGCCGGGCCACCGGCACCGAGCAGCTCACCGCGTCCCGGGCCGGCGTCCGGTACGGCACCGCCACCCCGAAGCAGCGCAGCCCGAGCGTGTTCTCCTCCCGGTCCACCGCGTAGCCCTGCTCCCGTACCAGCGCCAGCTCCTCCACGAGCTGCTCCCGGTCGGTGATCGTGTGCTCGGTGACCGCCTCCAGCCGCCGCGGCAGCAGCGCCCGCACCTCCTCGTCGGTGTGGGTCGCCAGCAGCGCCTTGCCCAGTGCGGTCGAGTGCACGGGCAGCCGCCGGCCGACCCGCGTGAACGGCCGCAGGTAGTGCTGGGAGGTGCGGGTGGCCAGGTAGACCACGCTCGTGCCGTCCATCCGGGCGAGGTGGATGGTCTCGGTGGTGTCGTCGGAGAGCCGGTCCAGGGTGGGCCGGGCCGCGGCGACGACCTCGTCCCCGTCGATGTACGAGCTGCCGACGAGCAGGGCCCGTACGCCGATGCCGTACCGCGTGCCCGTCGCGTCCGTCTCCACCCACCCGAGGTTCACCAGCGTGCGCAGCAGCATGTAGAGGCTGGATTTGGGCAGCGAGAGGTCGTGCTGGATGTCGGCCAGGCTGTGCAGTCCGGGCCGCGCCGCGAAGTGCTCCAGCAACAGCACCGTGCGGACGGCCGATTTGACGGCCGCCGGCGCCCCCGGGCCCCCTGTCTCCGGCGCCCCCGGCCCGTCGGCCTCCGGCGCCCCCGCGCCGCCCTCTGACCCTTCCGATTCCGCGCCGGATCCGTCCGGTTCACCTGTGGTCATTCGCCTTCTTGCCCCTCTTGTCCCTTGTCAACGCGGAAGGCCCGGAAATAGAGTCCGGAACGGATGTGATCATCCATCCATCGGAACGGCGTTCAGAATACTGAACGCCACCGCGCGGGTCAGCGAGATCCAGGAGGCAGTGCGCCATGGCAGCAACACCAGTCTGGAGTGTGGACCCCCGCACCGGGAAGCAGCGCGAACAAGTTGCCGTCGAGGCCACGTCCGGCGAAGTGGACGAGGCCGTACGCGCCGCCCACGCGGCCCGCGGTGCGCTCGCCGACCGCACCGCCCGCGCGGCCTTCCTGCGCGCGGCCGCCGAGCTGCTCGACGGGGCCGCGGCCCACGTCATCGAGGCCGCCGACGCCGAGACCGCCCTCGGTCCGGGCCGGCTCACCGGCGAACTCGCCCGCACCACCGGCCAGCTGCGCGCCTTCGCCGACGCCGTGGACGAGGGCTCCTACCTCGACATCCGCATCGACCGCCCCGACGCCGGCGCCGTCCCGCCCCGCCCCGAGCTGCGCCGCTACAAGGTGCCGCTTGGCGTGGTCGCGGTCTACGCCGCCTCCAACTTCCCGCTCGCGTTCTCCGTCCCCGGCGGGGACACCGCGAGCGCGCTGGCCGCCGGCTGCCCGGTGGTCGTCAAGGCGCACCCCGACCATCCGGCCACTTCCGAGCTGTGCGCCTCGCTGCTGCGCCGGGCGGCCGTGGCCGCCGGGCTGCCGGCGGAGGTGGTCGCCGTCGTCCACGGTTTCGACGCGGGCCTGGAGCTGATCCGCCACCCGCTCGTCTCCGCCGCCGGATTCACCGGTTCCATCCGGGGCGGCCGGGCGCTGTTCGACGCGGCCGCCGCCCGGCCCGTGCCGATCCCGTTCCACGGCGAACTCGGCTCCCTCAACCCCGTCGTGGTCACGCCCGCGGCCGCCGCCGAGCGCGCCGAGGAGATCGCCGCCGGGCTCGCGGGCTCGGTCACCCTCGGGGTCGGCCAGTTCTGCGTCAAGCCGGGCCTGGTCCTCGTCCCCGAGGGCGCCGACGGCGACCGGCTCACCGGCGCGCTGACGAAGGCCCTCGGCGAGACCGAGCCGGGCGTCCTGCTCGACCACCGGATGCGGGAGAACTTCATCTCCGGCGTGCGCGAGCGGGCCGCGCTCCCCGGCGTGACCGCGCCCGTCACCCCGGGCTCCGGCGGCGAGCACACCGTCGGCGCGGGATACCTGACCGTGTCCGCCGGGAGCCTGCTGGAGGGCGGGGCGTACGAGGTGCTGCTGGAGGAGTGCTTCGGACCGGTGACCGTGGTCGTGCGGTACGCGGACCAGAGCGAGGCGGGGTCGGTGCTCGGCCGGCTCCCCGGGAACCTGAGCGCCACGCTCCAGCTCTCCGCGGCCGAGGCCGACGGCGGCCCGGGCCCGGCGGCGGAGCTGATCGCGCGGGTCACGGCGCTGGCCGGGCGGATCCTGGTCAACGGCTGGCCGACCGGGGTCGCGGTGGCCCCCGCCCAGCACCACGGCGGCCCGTACCCGGCGGCGACCTCGCACTCCACCTCGGTGGGCGGGACCGCCATCGAGCGCTGGCTGCGGCCGGTGGTCTACCAGTCGGTGCCGGACCCGCTGCTTCCGGCTGAGCTGCGCGAGGCGAATCCGCTGGGGCTGCCGCGCCGCGTCACGCCCACGGCTCCGTAATTGCCTTGCCCGCCCCCGCGCCGCGGGGGCAGGCTGCCGGTCATGCCGAGACCTCACGGATTCACGTACGAACAGCGCGCCGACGCGAGCGTGGTCATCACGCACCAGGGGCGGGCCGCGAGCACCCTGCGCGGCGGCCGGGCCGAGAAGTTCCTCGCCGAGGTGGAGTCCGGCGACGCGCAGCTCGTGATGGCCCGCTGGACAGGCGCGTACAAGTTCGGCAACGAGCGCACGGCGAAGAACCACCCCCGCAACAAGCGCTGAAATCTGTCACGAGGGTAAGGGAACGGCAAAGCACCTCCGGTCGTTCTCCGGGCATGACCGCTATGACCCCAGGTTCCAATCTGCCGCTCAACACCGTCCGTGTGACGGTGGACGTGGCTGCCCCGGTGCGGCTCGACGTGTCGGGGCTGCTCCTCGCGGCGGACGGCAAGGTGCGCTCCGACGCCGACTTCATCTTCTACAACCAGCCGTCCGGGCCCGGTGTCAGCTACCGGTCCGGCGGCGGGGCGGCGCCGGACTCGATCACCGTGGACACGGGCGCCCTGCCGCCGGGCATCGAGCGGATCGTGGTCACGGCCAGCCCCGACGCCGCCGGTCAGACCTTCCAGGGCATCGAGCCCACCGCCACCGTGCGGCACGCGGAGACCGGCGCGGTGATCGCCTCCTTCACCCCGCCGCAGCTGGGCGCCGAGACCGCTCTCGTGGTCGTCGAGGTCTACCAGCGCGGCGGCGTGTGGAAGGTGCGCGCGGTGGGCCAGGGGTACGCGAACGGCCTCGCCGGGATCGCGACCGACTTCGGCGTCTCCGTGGACGAGGAGCCCACCGCGCCGCCCGCTGCCTCCCCGCAGGCCCCGGCCGCGCCCTCACCCTCCTCCTGGCCGAGCGCCCCGGCGTCGACGCCTCCCGCGCCCCCGGCGGCCCCGTCGTTCCCCGCGGCCCCGCCGGCCGCCGCGCCGGCCGCGGCCGCCGCCGGCACCGGGAAGATCAACCTCGACAAGGGCCGGGTCAGCCTCCAGAAGAACCAGACCGTGTCCCTCGTCAAGAACGGCCGCCCGCTGCTCTCCCAGGTGAAGATGGGCCTGGGCTGGGAGCCGGCGTTCCGCGGCCGGGACATCGACCTCGACGCCTCCGTCATCGCGTACGGCCCGCAGCGCAACCACATCGACAGCTGCTACTTCGGCAAGCTGTCCATCCTGAACGGCGCGATCAAGCACTCGGGTGACAACCTCACCGGCGAGGGCGCCGGGGACGACGAGGTGATCGTCGTGGACCTCGGGCGGCTGCCCGCCGAGGCCACCGGCCTCGTCTTCACGGTCAACTCCTTCTCCGGCCAGAAGTTCAGCGAGGTCGCCAAGGCCTACTGCCGCCTGATCGACGCGGCGAGCGGGGAGGAGCTGGTGCGCTTCGACCTCACCGGTGCCGAGCCGCAGACCGGGGTCATGATGGCCAAGCTGATTCGCCAGTTCTCGGGCGAATGGGAGATGACGGCCATCGGAGAGTTTGTGAAGTCCCGCACAGTGCGCGGGATGGTCAAGCCCGGCTCTTCGGCACTCTGAGCAGGTGGGCGGGCACATGGAGCGACCGTGACCATCGGCCGGAGGGCCGAGGTGATGGATTCCACCCTTAATAGGTGGGTGACTGTCAGTGCCCGCCCGTAGCCTTGAAAGCATGTACAGCACACTCCGGCCCGCGGGTCCCGCCCGCCCGTCCGCCGCAGAGGCGAACGAGGCGATACGGCACCTTGTCGAGACGCGGGTGGACGACGAGTGGCCCTCCGAGGCGTACGAGTTCCTCCTGGAGGAATGGGCCGCCGCCAGCCGCGCCGAGATCGCCGCAGCACAATGAACGACCGAAGGCCGCGCCGCCGCCCCGTGAACGGGCGGCGCCGCGGCCTTCGGTCGCGAGCGCCGGTCGTCAGCGCGCGCGGCGCCAAGGGCCGGTGATGGCCAGCATGATGCCCGGGTCCTGGATGTTGGCGTACAGCGTGCGCCCGTCCGGCGAGAAGCAGACACCGGTGAATTCCGAGTACTCCGGCTCCTGAGCCGTTCCGATGTTCAGCTCGTTGCGCGCCAGCGGGTACGTGCGCCCCGACTCGGTCGCGCCGAACAGGTGCTGCAGCCCGCTGCCGTCCTCCGCGATGACCAGGCCGCCGTACGGCGAGACCGTGATGTTGTCCGGGCCGTCGAAGGAGCCGTCCTTCGCCGGGTCGGCGTTCACCCCGAGCACCACCGTCAGCCGGATCGTGCGCCGCTTCGGGTCGTAGAACCACACCTGGCCGTCGTGGGCCGTACCCGGGCTCTCCTCACGGGCGTACGAGGAGACGAAGTACGCGCCCCCGTCGGCCCACCACATGCCCTCCAGCTTGCGGGCGCGGGTCACCGCGCCCTCCGCGAACTGCTTGCGCACCGACACCGTCCGCGCGTCGCGGTCCGGGACGGGCACCCAGTCGACCCCGTAGACGGTGCCGATCCTGGTCGCGCGCGAGAGGTCGTCGACGAACCGGCCCGCGCTGTCGAAGCACTTGGCGGCGGCGAGCACGCCGGCGTCGGCGGCGAGGGTACGGAGCTTGCCGCGCCCGTGCCGGAAGCCGCTCGGCGGGGTCCAGCGGTAGAGCAGCCCGTTGGGGCCGGAGGCGTCCTCGGTCAGGTACGCGTGGCCCTGGCGCGGGTCGATGACCACGGCCTCGTGGGCGTACCGGCCGAAGGCTTTGACCGGCTTCGGGTCGCGGTTGGCGCGCCGGTCGTGCGGGTCGACCTCGAACACGTACCCGTGGTCCTTGGTCATGCCGTTCTTGCCGGCGAGGTCCTCGGTCTCCTCGCAGGTCAGCCAGGTGTCCCAGGGGGTGGCTCCGCCCGCGCAGTTGGTGGACGTACCGGCGACGCCCACCCATTCGGCGACCTCGCCGCCGCGCCGGACCTCGACCACCGTGCAGCCGCCGGCCGCCGCCGGGTCGTAGACGAGGCCCTCGGTGAGCGGGACGGGGTGCGCCCAGTCCGCCCGCTTGCCCTTGAGTTCGTGGTTGTTGACGAGCAGGGTGACCCCGCGGTGGCCCTCGAAGGCGGCCGTGCCGTCGTGGTTGGACGGGGTGGACTCGCCCGAGTCGAGGGTGGTGACCCCGCTGTGGGTGATCACGCGGTAGCGGAATCCTGCGGGGAGGGCGAGCAGTCCGGCCGGGTCCGCGAGGAGCGGGCCGTAACCGGGCTCGCAGGGCCTGCCGTGCTCGTCGCGCAGGGTGCTGTCGTCGGCCGCCAGCGCTCCCGGGGCGGTGGCGAGCGCGCCGACCGTCCCGGTGAGCGCGACTCCCGCGCCGGCGATGACGGTGCGGGCGGTGAAGTCTCTACGGCTGAGCGGCATCGGGTCTCCAGGGGTGGGGAGGTGGTGCGCCTGTCGTGCGGTCGTCGGCGCACACGCTCTCGCCCGCACGTGAACGGCGGCTGAATTACCCGCGAAGCGGAGCGGATCCCTTGCCGGTGGCCGCAATGGCCGACTCCGGCTCAGGAACGGCGCGTTCCGGCCGCCGGTCTCCCCCTGTCCCGCCTGCCGCTCCCGTACCCGGGATCCCCTCGCGTCAGGGCTGGCGCGAACGGGCCTTGAAGGCGGCCTTGCGGGCCTCCTTGGCGGCCTTCTTGTCCGGGTGCATCCGGCCCATCGCCTCCAGCACGTACGCCGTCGCCGGGTGCTCGACCCGCCAGGCCTGGTCGAAGAAGCCCGCGTGGTGCTCGGTCAGGGACTGCATCAGCAGCGGCAGTTCCTCCGTCTCCCCGTCCGCCGCGAGCTGCGCCGCGATCGTGTCGACGGTGAGCCAGAACACCATGGCCTCGTCCGGCGCCGGTACGTCGGCCGCCCCGCGCTCCGAGAGCCAGACCCGGGCCAGCCCGCCGAGCTCGGCGTCGTCCAGCACCGCGCGGACCGCCGGCTCCGCCTCGGGACCGGCCGGGGCGAGGGCCTGCTGGCAGCGCAGCCGGCGCAGCGGGCCGCCCTCGTCGGTGCCGCGGGCCGCGGCCAGCAGTTCGGCGACCGCGCCCCGCAGTTCACGGCCGGCCAGCCACTGCTCGATCTCGGCCTGGGCCGCGCCCTCGGAGTATCCGGAGACCGCGTCGAGGAGGGCGTCGGCGCCCTTGTCGGCCAGTTCGCCGACGGCGGGGGCGCAGACCCCTGCCTCCAGCATGCGGGCGCGGATCCCGTACAGGCCGAGCGGGGTCAGCCGTACCAGCCCGTACCGGGAGACGTCCTCGTCGTCGGCCTCGCCGGGGGACGCCCCCGCGCCCGGGCCGCCGGTCGAGCCGGCGGCGGCGAACTCCTCGTCGTCCGCCTCCGCCATCAGCGCCTCGTCCACGGGCCGGAACTCGACCAGCCCGATCGGCTCCAGCTGCCGGAACTGGTCGTCGAGGCGCATCATCGCGTCCGAGACCTGCTCCAGCACGGCGTCGGTCGGCTCGCCCATGTCGTCGGGGATGACCATCGAGGCGGCGAGCACCGGCAGCGGAATCGGCCCGTCCGAGGCGCCGTGCCGGGAGACGGTGAGCAGGTAGAGGTTGGCGAGGACCCCGTCGAGGAAGTCCGCCTCACGGCTCGGGTTCCAGTCCAGCCGGTCGAAGTCGATCTCACCGCCCGCGTCCAGCGCGTCGACGAGGTCGTCCAGATCGGGCACGGCCGCGTCCGCCAGGACGGTGTCCAGGGCCGCCAGCCACAGGTCGAGCACCTCTGCGGGTGCGCCGCCGGCCACCAGGGCCAGGTCCTCGCCGGGTGCGGCGGTGCCGGACTCCTCGTCGCCGTTCTCCTCCGGCTCGGCCACGTCGACGAGGCCGGTGTCCACGGCCACCCGCCAGGCCTGGCTCGCCAGCACCGGGCCTTCCTCGTCGGCGGGGTCGAGGCCCAGTACGGCTGCCGCCTCGGGCAGCTGCGCCGCGGCGAGTTCGCCGCCGATGTCCACGCGGGTGTGCGGTCCGGCCCAGCGGGCCAGCCGTACGGCACGGGCGAACAGGGGGGCGACGAGGGCGTCGCGGGCCAGTTCCGCATCGGAGGGCAGCCGTACCGGCGGCAGCGTGGGGTGCGGCTCTGCGGACATGGGGCGGTCTCCTCGCGAACGCGGTGGGGCGATGGGGCACGGCCCCGCGGGGCGGCCGTCCGGCGCACCAGCGTAGACGCATATCGGGCGCGCCCGGGGCGCCATCTCCTTTGGTTCATCCCACAGTCAGCCGCCGTATGCCCTGGAGGCCTTGACAACTTCCCTGGTCACACAGGAAATTGACGCGCGTAGATCTATGGGGAATCTCCGGGATTCCTGCGGATCTCCCGCGGCACGACGGCGGGGCCTCCGCATAAATCCCGCCAAACGCACGCAACACCCCTTCGCTTTCGTCTTCCACACACCGGAGTTCTTGACCATGCGCTCCTCGCACCCCCGTTCCGCCGCCGTCTCGGCACTCGTCGCCACCGCCCTGGCCACCGGCCTGCTCGCGGGCACCGCCGACGCGGCCGAAGGCTCCGCGTCCGCCGAGCCGATACGCATCCACGACATCCAGGGCACCACCCGCATATCGCCGCTCAACGGCAAGCAGGTCGCCGATGTCGCCGGCATCGTGACGGGCGTGCGCACGTACGGCTCGCGCGGCTTCTGGATGCAGGACCCGGACGCCGACGACAACGACGCGACCAGCGAGGGCGTCTTCGTCTTCACCAACTCCGTCCCGACCGTCGCCGTCGGCGACGCGGTCAAGGTCTCCGGCCTGGTCGGCGAGTACATCCCCGGCGGCGTCTCCTCCGGCAACCAGTCGGTCACCCAGATCTCCAAGCCGGCCGTGACCGTGGTCTCCTCGGGCAACGCGCTGCCCGAGGCCACGGCGATCAACGAGTACAACGTGCCCGCCGAGTACGCCCCGGCGGGCGACCCGGCCGCCGCCGGCAGCATCAACGGCCTGACCCTGGAGCCCTCGCGCTACGCCCTGGACTTCTACGAGTCCCTCGAGGGCATGAACGTGAAGATCGGCACCTCGCGCGTGGTCGGCGCCACCGACCCGTACTCGGAGCTGTGGGTCACGGTGAAGGGCTGGGAGAACACCGCCAAGCGCGGCGGCACGCTGTACGGCTCGTACGAGTCCCAGAACACCGGCCGCCTGCAGGTCCAGCAGCTCGCGCCGCTCGCGCAGCAGCCCTTCCCGGTGGCCAACGTCGGCGACAAGCTGACCGGCACCACCGAGGGCCCGCTGGACTTCAACCAGTTCGGCGGCTACACCCTGGTGGCCCGTACCCTCGGCACCGTCAAGGCGGGCACCCTGGCCCCCGAGAAGACCAAGGCGCAGGCGGCGAACGAGCTCGCGGTGGCCACGTACAACGTGGAGAACCTCGACCCGAGCGACCCGCAGGAGAAGTTCGACAACCTGGCCAAGGCCGTCGTCGCGAACCTCGCCTCGCCCGACATCCTGGCCCTGGAGGAGATCCAGGACGACAACGGCGCCAAGAACGACGGCACCGTCTCGGCGGAGCAGACCCTGACGAAGTTCACCGCGGCGATCGCGGCGGCGGGCGGCCCGGCGTACCAGTGGCGCACCGTCAACCCGGAGAACAACAAGGACGGTGGCGAGCCCGGCGGCAACATCCGCCAGGTGTTCCTCTTCAACCCGGCCCGCGTCTCCTTCACGGACCGCGCGGCGGGCGACTCGGTGACCCCGACCGGCGTGACGCAGGTGAACGGCAAGGCCGCCCTGACCCACTCCCCCGGCCGGATCGACCCGGCGAACCCGGCGTGGGCCGACAGCCGCAAGCCGCTGGCCGGCGAGTTCGTGTTCAAGGGCAAGACGGTCTTCGTGATCGCCAACCACTTCGGCTCCAAGGGCGGCGACGAGGGCCTGACCTCGGTCCACCAGCCGCCGGTGCGCTCCTCGGAGGCCAAGCGGCTGCTCCAGGCGCAGGCCGTGAACGGCTTCGTCAAGCAGCTCCTGGCGGCGGACAAGAACGCGAGCGTCCTCGCCGTCGGCGACATCAACGACTTCGAGTTCTCGGCGACCGCGCAGGCGCTGGAGGACGGCGGGGCGCTGTACTCGGCGATCAAGTCGCTGCCGAAGGCGGAGCGCTACTCGTACGTGTACCAGGGCAACGCGCAGGTGCTGGACCAGATCCTGACCAGCCCGGCCATCAAGAACTTCACGTACGACAGCGTGCACATCAACGCGGAGTTCTCGGCGCAGAACAGCGACCACGACCCGCAGGTGCTCCGCTTCCGCCCGTAGCGGCGGCGCGCCACCGACCGGCAGGGCCCCCGGACGCCGTCCGGTCCGGGGCCCTGCCGCGCTTCCGGCCGCGGTCTTCCCGGGGCCGGCGCGCGGGCGCTACAGGACACCTGGGGAGAAGTCGGGACTTTCGCCCCTGGCGTGACGCTCGCCACATCACCGCCCATTCGACCCGGGTTGTGGTGTTGAGTGGCCCCACGCTCGACCATGTCCCCCCGTATCCCCCGGAGGACCGCGTGTTCCCCTCCATCTCCCTCGCCCAGGAAATCGGCCTGGCCGTCCTGTTCGTGGCCGGCCTCGTGTGGGTGCTCGGCCTCGGGCACATGCTGTGGGACTCCCGCTTCCACCAGCCGGAGCCAGGCGCGTACGAAGGCGTCGCGGTCATCCCGGCCCAGCGCAGCGCCGCCATGCACCCGATGGAGTCGGTCGAGCTGACCGAGGCCGAGGAAGAGGCCTTCGCCGGCCTGATCCGCACCATCGCCCTCCGCTGAACCGCCGCGTCCCCCCGTGCTCGGGGCGGGCGGACGTCGGCGGGACCGGGAGAAACACGACGCCCCCACCACCCCTTGCCGGGGAGGTGGGGGCGTCGTGGCCGCTCCGGGGCCGCTGGGGCCGGGGAATCAGTTGTGGGAGTGGAGGACCTCGTTCAGGCCGCCCCAGACCGCGTTGTTCGGGCGGGCTTCGACCGTGCCCGTGACCGAGTTGCGGCGGAAGAGGATGTTGCTCGCGCCCGAGAGCTCCAGGGCCTTGACGATCTGGCCGTCCGGGAGGGTGACGCGGGTGCCCGCGGTCACGTACAGGCCGGCCTCGACGATGCACTCGTCGCCCAGCGCGATGCCCACGCCCGCCTCGGCACCGATCAGGCAGCGCTCGCCGATCGAGATGATCTGCTTGCCGCCGCCCGAGAGGGTGCCCATCGTGGAGGCGCCGCCGCCGATGTCGGAGCCGTCGCCGACCACGACGCCGGCCGAGATGCGGCCCTCGATCATGGAGGTGCCGAGGGTCCCGGCGTTGAAGTTGACGAAGCCCTCGTGCATGACGGTGGTGCCCTCGGCGAGGTGCGCGCCCAGGCGGACCCGGTCCGCGTCGGCGATGCGCACGCCCTTGGGGGCGACGTAGTCCGTCATCCGCGGGAACTTGTCGATCGAGGTGACCTGGAGGTACAGGCCCTCGGCGCGGGCGTTCAGCCGTACGGCCTCCACCTGGTCCACGGCGACCGGGCCGAGCGAGGTCCAGGCGACGTTGGCCAGCAGGCCGAAGACGCCGTCCAGGCTCTGGCCGTGCGGCTTGACCAGCCGGTGGCTGAGCAGGTGCAGGCGCAGGTACGCGTCGTGCGCGTCGAGCGGCTTGTCCTCCAGGGAGGAGATCACGGTGCGGACGGCTACGACCTCGACGTCGCGGACCGCGTCCAGGCGGATCGCCTTGGCCGCGGCGGCCCCCAGCAGCTGCACGGCCTGATCGGCGGTGAGGCGCTCGGTGCCGGCCGGGCCGGGCTCGGCGACCAGCTCGGGGGCGGGGAACCAGGTGTCGAGGACGGTGCCGTCGGAGGCGATGGTGGCAAGTCCGGCGGCGACGGCGCCGGTGGTACGCGTAGCAGTCATGCCCGAAACCTAACCGGCGACGGCCCGAGGCCGCGAACCGGTCTCATGTGCCGGTCGCGCCGCGTGTCGCGCCGCACCCGCCGCCTTCCGCCGCCCCTCGCGCCGTGACACGTACAGCACCGCCCCGCCCGAGCCCGCCGCCAGTGCCGCGCACAGCGGCCACAGCAGCCCGGGCGCGGCCGCGTACAGGGCTCCGCCCAGCGGTGGCCCGAGGACGACCCCGCTGACCGAGACCCCCGCGTACAGGCTCTGGAACCGCCCGATCGCGTGCTCGGGCGCCTGGTCGGCGACGTACGCGGTCGCGGTGGTCTTGTACAGGATCTCGCCGAGGCTGAGCAGCACCATCATCGCCACGGCGCCGGCGAGCCCCATCCCGGCGGACAGCGCCGCGTACCCGGCCCCGACGAGCACGATGCCGGTGGCGATGACGGGGAGCGGCGGCCGTGCGCGCAGCGCGACGGCGGCCGGGAGCTCCAGCAGGAGGATGACGCCCCCGTTGAGGGCGATCACGAAGCCGAAGGCCCGGGTGTCGAGCCCGTGGTCGGCGAGGAAGACGGGGAAGGCGGAGTACTGCTGGCGGTAGACGAGGTCGGTCACCAGGATCGCGCCGAGCAGCACGAGTACGGCGGGCCGGGTCCGCAGCTCCTCCCACACGCCGCGGCCCAGACCCCCGTCCGGGGCCGCGGCGGGGCGGGAGGCGCCGCGGGCGGCCCCGCGGGCCGGGACGACCCGCGCGGTCCAGACGGCGAAGAACAGGGTCCCGAGGCCGTCGGCGACGAAGAGCCAGTCGTACGAGAGCCCGGTCGCGAGCAGGGCCCCCAGCGGCGGGCCGAGGGTGAAGCCGCCGTTGGAGACGCAGCGGACGACGGCGAAGGCCTGCCGGCGGGCCCCCTCGGGGACGGTGACGGCGACCAGCGCGGAGTTCGCCGCCCGGACCACGCCGGAGGCGTACTGGGCCAGCGGCAGGGCCGCGTAGAGGCCGGCGGTGGGCAGCAGCGGGAAGGACATCAGGGCGAGGCCGCCGGCGAGGGAGGCGGCGAGCAGCACGCGGCGGTGGCCGAAGCGGTCCCCGTACCAGCCGCCGGTGAAGTTCCCGGCGACCAGGCCGATGCCGCCGATGCCGGTGACCAGCCCCGCCTGGGCGGCTCCGAGGCCGCGCGGGCCGGTCAGGTACAGGAACACGAAGACGAAGGTGAAGCTGACGACGGCGTTGACGAACACCCCGGCCGCCAGCAGCCACACCACTCGGGGCACGTCCTTGAAGCCCTGCGCCATTCCCATGTCCGCCCCCGAACCTTAGTGAGTTCCTTTTGGGAACGGACTATGTCAGCATGACAGCCTTGGGTCAACGGACAAAGGAGTGCCCATGGCCCAGCGCACGCACCTCGACGACGCGGACTGCGCCATCGCCCAGGCCCTCGACGTGGTCGGCGACTGGTGGACGCTGCTGATCGTGCGCGACGCCGCGCGCGGCGTGCACCGCTTCGACGCGTTCCAGCGCGAGCTGGGGGTGTCCCGGAAGGTGCTGGCCGAGCGGCTGAAACTGCTGGTCGAAGCCGGGGTGCTGACGCGCGAGCCGTACCAGGAACGCCCGGTGCGGCACGACTACCGGCTGACCCCGCGCGGGCGGGGACTGCTGCCGGTCCTGGTGGCCCTCCAGGACTGGGGAGACACCTGGGTCCTGGGGGAAGGCGAGATGACGGCGACGACGGAGGAGTCCTCGCGGGAGGCCGAGCGGGTGCACGCGCTGCGCGGCACACGGCTGCCGGAGCTGGTGCTGGCGGACCGGTTCGGGGAGGTGCGGGATCCGGTGGCGGACACGCCGTTCACGGTCCTGTACTGCTTCCCCGGCGCGTACGCGCGGGCGGAGTCCTACCCTCCGGGGTGGGCGGGGATCCCGGGGGCCAAGGGCTGCACCTTCGAGTCGTGCACGTACCGGGACCAGCTGGCGGAGTTCGCGGCGGCCGGGGCGACGGTGCACGGGGTGTCCACCCAGCGGCCCGACGAGCAGCGGGAGTTCGCGGAGGCGGAGGGGCTGCGGTTCCCGCTGCTCTCGGACGCGGAACTGACGCTGACGGCGGCGCTGCGGCTGCCGACGTTCCGGGCGGCGGGGGTGAGCCGGCTGAAGCGGCTGACCCTGGTGGTGGACCGGGAGCGCGTCGTGCGCGAGGTGTTCTATCCGATCCGGGACATCGAGGCCGGCGTGGCGGCGGCGCTGAGCGCCGTCCGCGACGCCGGCTGACCCGTCGGCGGGGCCGGGTCCACCGGGCCGGCCCCGCGTTGGCGTCAGTTCAGGGTGAACCAGGCCGCGCGGGACTTCTTCCACTCCGCGTGCGTCAGGTCCTTGGCCTCGGTGCCGTCCCCGTACAGGTCGGCCGAGCCGCTGTCCGTGATCAGCTGGACCCGTGCGCCCGGAACCGACAGGTCCGGTACCTCCACGATGGCCTCCCAGCCGCCCGGGTCGGTCGTCGGCAGGTCGGCCCGCTTCACCGGCGCGTGGCCGGCGACGCCGTCCCACTGGTAGAGCGCGTACGGGTCCGAGTTGTCGTCCGCGGCCCAGGAGCCGGCCAGGATCAGGTACTGGTTCGCCGCGTTCTTGCGGATGTCGCGGATCGCGAGGCCGCCGAGGTCGAGCTCGATGCCCGCCCCGAAGGCGGCCTTGGCCCCGCTGGAGAGCACCTGGTCGAAGTTGGTCACCGGCACGACCAGCGCCTTGCCGCCCGGCACCGCCGGGGCCAGCGGGGCCCGGAAGCCCAGGTAGGCGGTGGTGGTCGAGCCGGGCGCGAACTCCAGACCCTCCACGTTGAACCCGTCGATCTGCTTGGGCACCTCGCCCGCGGCCGTGCCGGCCGCGAAGCCGTAGCGGTTCCCGTTCGCCTTGTCCCAGGCCACCAGGTCGTCGCGGAGCTTCTTGTACGAGCGCCCGTACGCGAGCTGCGTGGCCGATCCGGAGCCGCTCACCGTGGTGGTGAACACCGTGTTCCGGGGCGCCTTGTACTCGCCGTCCTTGTTGTTGCCGAGCGAGCCCGTCCAGTAGATCGTGTTCCCGATCAGGGTCGCCCCCTCGATGTCCACCTCCTTCGTGACGCCGAGCTGCGAGCTGAAGTCCCAGGTGCGGACCGGGGCCGCCGAGCGGGAACGGTCGTACAGGCGCAGCACGTTGCTCTCGTCGTCGGCGACGACGGTGTAGCCGCCGCCGACGTCCACGGCGGCCGAGGAGTCGGAGGCGCCGGTGAAGTAGCGGGCGTCGGCCGGGTTCTGCACGGCGGCGGAAGCGGCGTACGACAGGGTCTTGGTGGCGCTCTTGCCGCCCAGCCCCGTGACCTTGACGGTGAGGTTGGTGTAGCCGCGGCCGCGGGCGGCGACGGCGAGTCGGCGCACCGCCCCGGTCCCGGTGACGGTCACGTCGCCGGTCCCGGCGACCGAGGCCTTGCTCGACGCGGACGCGCTGACCGTGAGCGCGGACGCGTCGGCGCCGCTCTGCCCCACGGTCACGTCGACCACGGGGTCCCCGGACGCGCCGACGGCGCCGGACAGGTACGCGGCGGACAGGCTGATCGTCGGCGTCCCGTACGTCACCGCCTGGGCGGGCACGACCGTGACCGTCCCGGCGACGACCAGCGCCGCGATCCCTGCGATGCCAAGCTGCTTCTTCATCGGTGTCCGTCCCCAAGAGTCGAGCCGGGCGCGAACCGCGTCACGCCGTGACGGCCGTCGAGCAGGTTCGGCCACCGCGGCCAACATCCGGTGCACGTCAATCGTCCGCCGGAAGAACTCACAGGGCCCGTCGGGAGCGCGCCGGACACCGCCCCACCTGCTCCGGAGCACGCGAAGGGCCCCCGGCGCGGTGCCGGGGGCCCTTCGTGAAGCGGTGGGTCGAACGCTCGGACGCTCAGACGTTGAAGCCGAGCGCGCGCAGCTGCTCGCGGCCGTCGTCCGTGATCTTGTCGGGGCCCCACGGCGGCATCCAGACCCAGTTGATCCGGAGCTCGCTCACGATGCCGTCCGTCGCCGACTTCGCCTGGTCCTCGATGACGTCCGTCAGCGGGCAGGCCGCCGAGGTCAGCGTCATGTCGAGGGTGGCGATGTTCGCGTCGTCGATGTGGATGCCGTAGATCAGGCCCAGGTTGACGACGTCGATGCCCAGCTCGGGGTCGACCACGTCGTAGAGGGCCTCGCGGACCTCCTCCTCGGTGGCCGGCTTGATCGACGCCTCGGCGGGCGTCGCGTTCTCGGTCATGCCGTCTTCCTCTCCGCGCCGTCGCCCAGTGCCTGGGCGGTCGCGTCCTTCCAGGCCATCCAGCTCAGCAGAGCACACTTCACGCGAGCCGGGTACTTGGAGACGCCGACGAACGCGACCGCGTCCTCCAGCACCTCCTCCATGGCCTCGTCGGGCTCGATCTTGCCCTTCGACTGCATCATCTCCAGGAACACGCCCTGGATCTTCTGCGCCTCGGCCAGCTCCTTGCCGACGAGCAGCTCGTTCAGCACGGACGCGCTGGCCTGGCTGATGGAGCAGCCCTGGCCCTCGTACGAGACGTCGGTGAGCGTCTCGCCGTCGTACTTCACGCGCAGCGTGATCTCGTCGCCGCACGTCGGGTTGACGTGGTGCACCTCGGCATCGCCGTCGCGCAGGCCACGCCCGTGCGGGTGCTTGTAGTGGTCCAGGATCAGTTCCTGGTACATCGAATCCAGCTTCACTGCGTCGTCCTCGTCGCCCTCGTCAGCCGAAGAAGTTCCGTACGTGCTCCAGCCCGTCGATCAGCGCGTCGACATCGGCCGGAGAGGAGTACAGGTAGAAAGACGCTCGCGTGGTCGCGGGAATTCCGTAGCGCAGGCAGACCGGGCGCGCGCAGTGGTGTCCCACGCGGACCGCGATGCCCTGCTCGTCCAGGACCTGGCCCACGTCGTGGGGGTGGATGTCACCGAGCGTGAAGGAGATCGCGGCGCCGCGGTCCTCGGCCGTGGTGGGGCCGATGATCCGCAGGTCGGGGACCTCCAGCAGTCGCTTCACCGCGTACTCGGTGATCGCGTGCTCGTGCGCGGCGATCTTGTCCATGCCGATCGCGGTGAGGTAGTCCACGGCCGCGCCGAGGCCGACGGCCTGGGCGATCGGGGGCGTGCCCGCCTCGAACTTGTGGGGCGCCGGGGCGTACGTCGAGGCGTGCATCGACACGGTCTCGATCATCTCGCCGCCGCCGAGGAACGGGGGCAGGTCCTCCAGGAGCTCCTGCCGGCCCCAGAGCACGCCGATGCCGGTCGGGCCGCACATCTTGTGGCCGGTGAAGGCCACGAAGTCGGCGCCGAGCGCCTGCACGTCCAGCGGCATGTGCGGAGCGGCCTGCGAGGCGTCGATCAGCACCAGCGCGCCGACCTCCTGCGCGCGCCGGACGATCGCCTCGACCGGGTTGATCGTGCCCATGATGTTGGAGACCAGCGTGAAGGAGACGATCTTCGTCTTCTCCGTGATGACCTCTTCGATGTTGGACAGGTCGAGCCGGCCGTCGTCGGTGAGGCCGAACCACTTCAGCTTCGCGCCGGTGCGCTGCGAGAGCAGCTGCCACGGGACGATGTTGGAGTGGTGCTCCATCTCCGTGATGGCGATCTCGGTCTCGCGGTCGACCCGGTAGGGCTCGTCCGCCCAGCCGAGCATGTTCGCGACCAGGTTGAGCGACTCCGAGGCGTTCTTGGTGAAGATCACCTCGTCGCGGCTCGGCGCGTTGATGAAGGCGGCGACCTTGTCGCGGGCGCCCTCGTACAGCGCCGTGGCCTCCTCGGCGAGCACGTGCACGCCGCGGTGGACGTTGGCGTTGTGCTGCTCGTAGTACTCGTTCAGCGCGTCGAGCACCTGGCGCGGCTTCTGCGAGGTCGCCGCGTTGTCCAGGTAAACGATCTTCTTCCCGTCGTGGACCACACGATCCAGAAGGGGGAAGTCCTTGCGGATCGCCTCGATGTCGAGGAGGCCAGGCAGCTGTGTCACGCGGTTGCGCCACCCTTCACGTACTTGTCGTAGCCCTCGGCCTCCAGCTGGTCCGCCAGCTCGGCGCCACCGGACTCGGCGATGCGGCCGTTCGCGAACACGTGAACGAAGTCGGGCTTGATGTAGCGCAGGATGCGCGTGTAGTGGGTGATCAGCAGGGTGCCGACCTCGCCGCTCTCGCGGACGCGGTTGACGCCCTCGGAGACGATGCGCAGGGCGTCGACGTCGAGGCCGGAGTCGGTCTCGTCGAGGATCGCGATCTTCGGCTTGAGGAGCTCCAGCTGCAGGATCTCGTGGCGCTTCTTCTCACCGCCGGAGAAGCCCTCGTTGACGTTGCGCTCGGCGAAGGCCGGGTCCATCTGGAGCTGCTCCATCGCGGACTTGACCTCCTTCACCCAGGTGCGCAGCTTCGGGGCCTCGCCGCGGATGGCGGTGGCCGATGTGCGCAGGAAGTTGGAGACCGAGACGCCGGGGACCTCGACCGGGTACTGCATGGCGAGGAAGACGCCGGCGCGGGCGCGCTCGTCGACGGACATCTCCAGGACGTCTTCGCCGTCGAGGGTCACGGTGCCACCGGTGATGGTGTACTTCGGGTGACCGGCGAGCGAGTACGCCAGCGTGGACTTGCCGGAGCCGTTCGGACCCATGATGGCGTGCGTCTCGCCGGCCTTGACGGTGAGGTCGACACCCTTGAGGATCTCGCGGGCGCCGTTCTCGGCCTCGACGGAGACGTGCAGGTCGTGGATTTCAAGCGTTGCCATGGATACCTCAGGACTCCTGGGTGAGGGAGACGAGCACGTCGCCCCCTTCGATCTTTACGGGGTATACGGGAACCGGGCGGGTCGCGGGCAGACCGGACGGCTTGCCGGTGCGCAGGTCGAACGAGGACCCGTGCAGCCAGCACTCGATCATGCAGTCCTCGACCTCGCCCTCCGAGAGCGAGACGTTCGCGTGCGAGCAGATGTCGTTGATCGCGAACACCTCCCCCTCGGTGGAGACGATGGACACCGGCGTGCCGTCGAGTTCCACCCGCTTCGGGGTGTTCTCCTCCAGCTCGCTCAGCGCGCAGGCCTTGACGTAGGTCATCAGACGGACGCCTCGAGCTCGGTCTCGATCTTGGCGAGCAGGCGCTCCTCGATGTCGTCGACACCGATCTGCTGGACGAGCTCGGCGAAGAAGCCGCGCACGACCAGGCGCCGGGCCTCGTCGGCCGGGATGCCGCGCGCCTGGAGGTAGAAGAGCTGCTCGTCGTCGAAGCGGCCGGTGGCGGAGGCGTGGCCGGCGCCGACGATCTCGCCGGTCTCGATCTCCAGGTTCGGCACCGAGTCGACCCGCGCGCCGTCCGTCAGGACGAGGTTGCGGTTCATCTCGTAGGTGTCGGTGCCCTCGGCGCTCTTCTCGATGAGGACGTCGCCGATCCAGACGGCGTGCGCGCCCTCGCCCTGCAGGGCGCCCTTGTAGACCACGTGCGACTTGCAGTGCGGGGCGTCGTGCGTGACCAGGAGGCGGTGCTCCTGGTGCTGGTCGGCGTCGGTGAAGTACAGGCCGAGGAGCTCGGCCTCGCCGCCGGGGCCCGCGTAGCTGACCCGCGGGTGCAGGCGTACGAGGTCGCCGCCGAAGGTGACCACGATCGACTTGTAGGTCGCGTCGCGGCCGATCAGCGCGTTGTGCTGGGAGCAGTGGACGGCGGTGTCGTCCCAGTCCTGCACGGAGACGACGGTGAGCTTCGCGCCGTCGCCGACGAGGAAGTCGACGTTGGCGGCGCGCACGCCGTCACCGGTGTGGTCGATGACGATGACGGCCTCGGCGAAGGCCTGCACGTCGAAGACGGTGTGGCCGAAGGTCGTGCCGCCCTCGCCGTGCAGCGAGACGCGCACCGGCTCGGTCAGGACGGCCTCCTTGGGCACGGTGACGACCGTGGCCTTGGCGAAGGACGAGAACGCCTGGGCGGCGATCCGGTCCACGGGGGTGCCGGCCTTGCCGATGCGCGCGTCGCCGCGCTCCACCGACTCGACGGTGACGCCCTCGGGCGCGTCGATCTGGGCCTTCATGGTGCCGTCCGCGACCGCGGTGCCGTCGTGCAGACCACGCAGGCGCGCCAGCGGGGTGAACCGCCACTCCTCCTCGCGGCCGTGGGGGACGGGGAAGTCCGCCACGTCGAAGGACGGGGGTGCGCTCATCCGGGTGGCGACGGTGGACTCGGCGGCCACCGCGATCGCGCCGGCCGTGGTCGAACCGGCCGGAATGTTCTGAGCCTCAGCCATGGCTGTCGTCTTGCTCGCTCTCTTAAAAGAACACGGTCTACGTCAAAGAATTGCTGCGGATCCGGGGCGGTCGGGGATTAACCGACCGAGCCCTCCATCTGCAGCTCGATCAGCCGGTTGAGCTCCAGCGCGTACTCCATGGGCAGCTCGCGCGCGATCGGCTCGACGAACCCGCGCACGATCATGGCCATGGCCTCGAACTCGGTCATGCCGCGGCTCATCAGGTAGAAGAGCTGGTCGTCCGAGACCTTGGAGACGGTCGCCTCGTGGCCCATGGAGACGTCGTCCTCGCGGACGTCCACGTACGGGTACGTGTCCGAGCGGGAGATCGTGTCGACCAGGAGCGCGTCGCAGAGCACGTTCGACTTGGAGCCGTGGGCGCCCTCGCCGATCTCGACCAGACCGCGGTACGAGGTGCGGCCGCCGCCGCGCGCCACCGACTTGGAGACGATGTTCGAGGAGGTGTTCGGCGCCATGTGGACCATCTTGGAGCCGGCGTCCTGGTGCTGGCCCTCGCCCGCGAAGGCGATGGACAGGGTCTCGCCCTTGGCGTGCTCGCCCATCAGGTAGACGGCCGGGTACTTCATGGTGACCTTGGAACCGATGTTGCCGTCGATCCACTCCATGGTCGCGCCCTCGTACGCCACGGCGCGCTTGGTGACCAGGTTGTAGACGTTGTTCGACCAGTTCTGGATCGTCGTGTAGCGGCAGCGGCCGCCCTTCTTCACGATGATCTCGACCACGGCGCTGTGCAGCGAGTCCGAGGAGTAGATCGGGGCGGTGCAGCCCTCGACGTAGTGGACGTAGGCGTCCTCGTCGACGATGATCAGCGTCCGCTCGAACTGGCCCATGTTCTCCGTGTTGATGCGGAAGTAGGCCTGGAGCGGGATGTCGACCTTGACGCCCTTGGGCACGTAGATGAACGAGCCGCCCGACCACACGGCGGTGTTCAGCGACGCGAACTTGTTGTCGCCGACCGGGATGACCGTGCCGAAGTACTCCTGGAAGAGCTCCGGGTGCTCCTTGAGCGCGGTGTCCGTGTCGAGGAAGATGACGCCCTGCTCCTCCAGGTCCTCGCGGATCTGGTGGTAGACGACCTCGGACTCGTACTGGGCCGCGACACCGGCGACGAGGCGCTGCTTCTCCGCCTCGGGGATGCCGAGCTTGTCGTACGTGTTCTTGATGTCCTCGGGCAGGTCCTCCCACGAAGCGGCCTGCTTCTCGGTGGAACGCACGAAGTACTTGATGTTGTCGAAGTCGATGCCCGACAGGTCGGAGCCCCAGGTCGGCATGGGCTTCTTGCCGAAGAGCTTGAGGCCCTTGAGGCGGAGCTTCAGCATCCACTCGGGCTCGTTCTTCTTCGCCGAGATGTCGCGGACGACGTCCTCCGACAGGCCTCGCTTGGCAGCCGAGCCGGCCGCGTCGGAGTCGGCCCAGCCGTACTCGTAGTTGCCCAGACCCTCAAGCTCAGGGTGAGCAGTCTCCGTGGTCATGCGGGGTTCCTCCCGGCCGTGCTGGCAGATGCTGATGTGTCGTTCTGTGTGGTGCCCGCGCCTCGCGGGATGAAGGTGGTGCACACCCCGTCGCCGTGGGCGATCGTGGCGAGGCGCTGCACATGCGTCCCGAGCAGGCGGGAGAAGACCTCGGTCTCCGCCTCGCAGAGCTGCGGGAACTGCTCGGCGACATGGGCGACCGGGCAGTGGTGCTGGCAGAGCTGTTCACCGCTGTGCGGACCGGGAGCGCTCTTCGCCGTAGCAGCGTACCCGTCCGCGGTCAACGCCTTGGCAAGGGCCTCGGTGCGTTCCGCGGGGGCGGCGGCGTCCAGGCTTTCCCGGTAGGTCTCGGCCTGCGCGTCCATCCGCGCCCTGGCGAAGGCGGCGACGGCCGCCTCTCCCTGCTCGCCCCCGCCGGCGGCCTGCGCGATCCAGCGCAGTGCGTCCGCGGCGAGCGAGTCGTAGGACTGGTCGAACGCGTCGCGGCCGCAGTCGGTCAGCGCGAAGACCTTGGCGGGCCGGCCCCGGGTGCGCGCACCGTAGACGCGCTGCTCACGGGGCTCGACCACGTCGTCGGCGACGAGCGTGTCGAGGTGGCGGCGGACGGCGGCCTGGGTGAGGCCGAGACGCGCTGCGAGGTCGGCGACGGTCGAGGGACCGTGGTCCAGGATGGAGCGCGCGACCCGGTTGCGGGTTGACCGCTCCCCGGTAGCGAGTTCCCCCTGGGGGGTCTCGATCATCCGTTCGCCGTATTTCACAACGCCATTGTTGCGTAATTAGTCGAGCCCCGACAAGCCGTGACCGGGGCCACTCCAGGTGGCCTCTATCACTAAGGGTTACCTAATTTATCTACGGAGAGTTAAACGGACGGGAATCATCCGCGATCCCGCCGACCCCTCCTGTGAACCGGCGCAACGCTCCTACCAGCAATCCTCCGCCGGCGGCGGTTCCGGGAGCGGTGAACATCAGGTTGCGGAAAAGGTCACTGAAACCGGATGGGCCCTCCAGGGCCGCACGACTGAAAAGAGCCACGTTCGCGACTCGGTGTTCGAATCCGACGGCCATGAAAACGGCCGCCGGCAGCCTGAACGCGAAGATCTCGGCCGCGACCGGCCCGCGTCCGGCCCGCGCCCGGGGCGCGGAGAGCGGACCCTCCGCCTGCCGCACCACCGCGCCCCGAACCGACCGAAAAGTCATGAATGCGCAGGTCCGTAACCCTTCGACCCCGGGACCAAGGACCCCCTCCCCGGCTCCGTAGACTCACCCGCATGAGCAACGACCCCGCCGTGGAGATCCGCGGACTGGTGAAGCGGTACGGGCCCAAGACAGCGGTGGACGGTCTCGACCTCACCGTCCGCAAGGCCTCGGTCACCGCCGTCCTCGGCCCCAACGGCGCGGGCAAGACCACCACCGTGGAGACCTGCGAGGGCTACCTCCGCCCCGACGCCGGCACCGTCCGCGTCCTCGGCCTCGACCCCGTCGCCCAGGCCGAGGCGCTGCGCCCGCGGATCGGCGTGATGCTCCAGTCCGGCGGGGTCTACTCCGGTGCCCGGGCCGTGGAGATGCTGCGCCACATGGCCAAGCTGTACGCCCACCCGCTCGACGTGGACACCCTGGTCGAGCGGCTCGGGCTCGGCGGCTGCGGCCGCACCGCCTACCGCCGCCTCTCCGGCGGCCAGCAGCAGCGCCTGGCCCTGGCCATGGCCGTGGTCGGCCGCCCCGAGCTGGTCTTCCTGGACGAGCCGACCGCGGGACTCGACCCGCAGGCCCGCCGGGCGACCTGGGACCTCGTACGGGAACTGCGCGCCGACGGGGTCGCCGTCGTCCTCACCACCCACCACATGGACGAGGCCGAGCAGCTGGCGGACGAGGTCGCCATCGTCGACTCCGGCCGGGTCATCGCCCACGGCAGCCCCGAGCAGCTGTGCCGCGGCGGCGCCGAGAACACCCTGCGCTTCACCGGGCGGCCCGCCCTCGACCTCGGCTCGCTGCTGAAGGCGCTGCCCGACGGCACCGAGGCCGCCGAGCTCACCGCCGGTGTCTACCGGGTCACCGGCGCCGTGGACCCGCAGCTGCTGGCCACCGTCGCCTCCTGGTGCGCCCAGCACGGGGTCATGCCGAACAGCCTCTCGGTGGAACGGCACAGCCTCGAAGACGTCTTTCTGGAACTCACGGGCAAGGAGCTGCGCGCATGAGCGCCGGTACGTTCACCCCCGCCCCGGGGGCCGCACCCGTGTCCCGGATGATCCTGGCGCAGACGGCGCTGGAGACCCGGATGCTGCTGCGCAACGGGGAGCAGCTGCTGCTGACCGTGATCATCCCGGCGCTGCTGCTGGTCCTGTTCTCCGCCGTCGACATCGTCACCGTCCCCCTTGAACAGGGGGGAGCCGAGAAGTCCGTGGACTTCCTCGCGCCGGGCATCCTCGCGCTGGCCGTGATGTCCACCGCCTTCACCGGGCAGGCCATCGCCACCGGCTTCGACCGCCGCTACGGGGTGCTCAAGCGGCTCGGCGCCTCGCCGCTGCCGCGCTGGGCCCTGATGTCCGCCAAGACGCTGTCCGTGCTGGTCACCGAGGTGCTCCAGATCGCGCTGCTGACGGTGATCGCCCTCGCGCTGGGCTGGTCCCCGCACGGCAACCCGCTCGCGGTCGCCGCGCTGGTCCTGCTGGGCACCGCCGCCTTCTCCGGGCTCGGGCTGCTGATGGCGGGCACCCTCAGGGCCGAGGCCACGCTGGCCGCCGCCAACCTGGTGTTCCTGCTGCTGCTGGTCGGCGGCGGAGTGATCGTGCCGATGGAGAAGTTCCCCGGAGCCGTGCAGTCCGCACTGGGACTGCTGCCGATCTCGGCGCTGTCCGACGGACTGCGCGAGGTGCTCCGGCACGGCTCCGGCCTGCCGTGGGGGGACGTGGCCGTCCTGGCCGCATGGGCCGTCCTCGGACTCGGCGCCGCCGCGAAGCTGTTCCGCTGGGAGTGAATCCCCTCCCCCGTACGTTGGCCCGGCAGGAGGATGGGCGCCGCCCCGCGGGGGCGGTGCACACCAGAACGCCGGGGGGCGGGCATGGCGCAACGGGAAGACGTTCTACGGCTGGACGCGCAATGGGCACAGGTCCGCTCGGGTGCCGCACGGGCGGCGCCGGCCGAGGCCGAGGCCCTGCTGACGGAGCTGATCGGCGCGCTGCGCGAACCGGCGCGCACGGATCCGGAGTGCGCGGCGCGGCTCGGCCTGCGCCTGGGCGACCTGGCGGCCCGGCGCTTCGCCGGCGGTGACCGGGCCGGCGCCCTCTCGGCCGTCGAGGAGGGGCTGCGGCATGCGCGGCAGGCGGCCGGGCACGCCCCCGAGTACGCCCGCTGGTACGCCCGGGGCCTGATCAACCAGGGGGTCTGGCTCTCCTGGCCGCTGAGCGACGGGGCACGGCTGCCCCGGCACCCGCTCGGCACGGAGGCCGAGTCCGGCCCGAGCGCGATGGAGCGGGCGGCGGGCGAGCGCGCCCTGGACCTGACCCGGGCCGCGGTCGAGGTGTGGGCGGGCCTGGACCAGCGGGATCCGGTCAACCGGCGCGGTCTCGCGCAGGCCAAGGTGTTCCTCGGGGACCGCCTCGCGGAGCTGGGCTCCGCCGAGGAGGCGGTGGCGTGGGCGGTGGACGCGGAGGGGGGTTTCCGCAGGCTGCTGCGCGCGGCCCCCGGCGCGGAGGAGGCCCAGGAGGCGGAAGAGGCCCTCGACCACATCGGCCGCCAGCTCGAACTGCGGCTGCGCTTCCTGTCCTTCGACTCCCTGGTGAGCTTGCGCGCACAGGGCCTGCTGCCCGAACCCCTGCTGCCCCAGGCCGTGGTGGCGGCCCGGATCCAGGGCGTGGCCGAGCCCGAGATCGCGGCCCGGCTGAGCCTGGGCGCAGAACAGGTGGGCACGATGCTGGAGGTCACCCCCTGGCTCGCCGTGTGGCGCTTCGAGGTGCGCGGTCCTGACGGACTGTGGAACGTAAAGGCACATCCGTGGCACAGCGGAACAGAAGTAAGAAACAGGACAGCAGAGGACATAGGCAACGAATTGATACGCGGGTTCATGGCGTCCGCCGACTACCCGGGGGACGGGGCCCCTTGGCGCGTCCGCGTGTGGTGGCACGAGGAGGGCGACCCGGCGGGAGCCCGGTTCCACGCGGCGGCGGGGCCCGACACCGCTCCGGGCAGGCCTGCGGACACCCCCTCGTGAAAGTTTGCACAAGGCTCCGCGTACGATAAGGGCCGTGTTGACCCCTCTCGCCTTCATCGCCAACCGCTGGACCCCGTCACCCCGGACCGTCCGGCGGGCCGCACTCGCCGCGCTCGTCATGAGCGTGCTCATCGTCGTCACCGGTGGCGCGGTACGGCTGACCGGATCCGGTCTCGGCTGCGACACCTGGCCCAAGTGCACCGACGACAGCCTGATCGTGACCCAGGAGCAGGGCTTCCACGGGGCGATCGAGTTCGGCAACCGCATGCTGACGTACGTGCTCTGCGCGGCCGTTGGCTGGAGCATCGTCGCGGCCCGCTCGGCCAAGCCGTGGCGCCGTTCGCTGACGAAGCTCGGCTGGCTCCAGTTCTTCATCGTGATGGGCAACGCGGTCCTCGGCGGCATCACCGTCCTGACGGGGCTCAACCCGTACAGCGTGGCCGGGCACTTCCTGCTCGCCACCTCGCTGATCACGGTCACGACGGTCACCTGGCAGCGCACCCGCGAGGGCGACACGGCGGCGAAGCCGCGCGTCCCGGGCCCCGTGCGCAAGCTCTCCTGGGCCCTGATCGCGACCACCCTGGTGCTGATCGCGGCGGGCACGGTGGTCACCGGCTCCGGTCCGCACGCGGGCGACAGCAGCGAGATCAAGCGGATGCCGTTCGACTGGGCGGCCACCGCCCACGTCCACGCGATCTCCGCCTGGGTGGTGTGCGCGCTCGCCGTGGCCATGTGGCTGGTGCTGCGCGTGGTCGACGCGCCGGCCGACACCCGGGCCCGCGCCCGCGACCTGCTGGTCGTGCTCCTCGCGCAGGGCGGCATCGGCTACGTCCAGTACTTCACCCACGTCCCCGAGGCCCTGGTCGCCGCGCACATGCTCGGCTCCTGCCTCGTCTGGATCGCCGTGCTCCGCATGGCGCTCAGCCTGCGGGAGCGGCCCGCGACGCAGGCGGAGATCCCGGCGCAGAACGACCCGCAGCTCTCCGCGGTCTGAGCCGCCAGGGCGTGTCCCCAAAGTAGCGCCGTCCGCCCGGACCGCGGGGCAGGCGGGACTTTGCGGACACCCCACAGGGCCCCGGCCCCGCGCCGCTCACCCGCGTTCGTCCAGCCGGTAGACGCGGCGGGCATTGCCCGCCGCGACCATCGCCGCCACCCGTTCGGCGTCCCGCCAGGACCAGGCGCCCTCGCCGACCCAGCCGCCCAGCACCCGGCCCAGCGCCTCCCGGAACACCAGGGCGCCCACCGCGTGCAGTTCGGGCAGCCGGCGCCCGCCGCTGGAGAACAGCAGCTTGCCGAACGGAGCCAGCTCCAGCACCTCGGCCAGCACCCCCGCCGCCCGTGCGCCGCTCTGCCCGAGCGCCCCGCCCAGGTCGGCGTGGACGTGCGGGAAGGCCGCCGCCAGCTGGGCGGCGTGCCGGTGGTAGGGGTATCCGCCGAGCAGCACCAGCCGGGTCCCGAGCCCCGCGGTGGCCCGTACGAAATCCGTCAGCAACGCCGGATCGGCCTGCTCCGGACGCTGCCCCGGCTCCCCCGCACCCGCCCCGGTGTGCAGCTGGAGCGGCAGCCCGGTCGCCACCGCGCTCCACAGCAGGTGCCTCAGGAGTACGGGGTCCCGTACGGCCCCGCCCTTGACGCGCCGGGCCAGCCACCGGCCGGCCGCCCCCCGCACCTCCCCCGGACCGGGCGGCTCGGGGGCCTGCCCCAGCACCGCCGGGTACCCCGCGTCCGCACCGCAGGTGAAGGCCACGGCCCCCGCGGCGGCGTGGTGGACGGCCCCGGCGAGGTTGGCGAGGAAGGCCGGGACCGTGCCGGAGGTGTCGGCTACCTGCTCGGCGAGCAGCTCCAGCCGTACGACCTCGAAGGCGTCGGCGTCCCCCGCGAGCGCCAGCTCCTTGGGGACGGTGAGGTCGCCGGGCGCTCCCGTGTCGACCAGATAGGCGGCGACTCCGGAGCCCCGCAGCAGCCTGCGCCCGGACTCCACCACGCCCAGCTCGCGCCGCCGGGCCAGGTACCGGGCGGGGGCGCAGTGCGGCTCCAGCCCGAGCAGCGGCGGACACCAGCGGCGCACCGCGAAACCGGTCTGGGTGTCGAAGAAGGTGGTCCCGGCGGCGGGCGGGCCGGCCGAGCGGATCAGCTGGGCCTCGAAGGTGCCGAGGCCCAGCTCCGTGCGGAGCACTCCGTGGCAGTACTGGTCCACCAGGGGCGGCGTTTCGATCATCCGGGCATCCCGTTGCGGACGTGAGGAAGGGGCTTCCACACGTCCTAACGGGTGAGCGGGGTGTGAGGTGTTGCTCGCGCTGTTGACCGAGCGGCCACCGTCACGGTCAGGCGGCCGGGTTCGCCGCCCCGCCGAGCTGGATGCCGGCCATCCGGGACCACTCGTACGGACCTGTCTTGACGCGCGCGGCGAACTCGCCGTCGAACTCCTCGTGGAGGGTCAGGCCGGCCTTCTCGGCGGCCAGCCGGGCCACCGAGTACGTCGGGGCCACCAGGTCGCCCCAGCCGCCGTCCGTGCCGACGAGGACGATCCGGGTGCCGGCCTGGCCGATGTGCGCGATCTGGCCCTCGGCGCCGCCGTGGTGCTTGGCGAACGCTCCGATCTGACGGGCCAGCTTCGCGGCCTTCCGGTCCTGCTTCTTGTCTGCGGTGTCCGCCGTGGTGTCTGCCATGGACAGCATGCTACCGGCGGGTAATGAACGGAGGAAGCGTCAGCGGAGGAACGGGTCCACCGCCACCGCCACGAACAGCAGCGACACGTAGGTGATGGACCAGTGGAACAGGCGCATCTCCTTGAGCTTGCCGCCCGTCACTCCCGCCTTGGCCCGCGCGTGCAGCGCGTGCGCCTCCCACAGCCACCAGCCGCCGGCCGCCAGCGCGACCGCCGTGTAGAACCAGCCGGTGTACCCCAGCGGGGTGAGGAGCAGCGAGACCGCGACCATCACCCAGCTGTAGAGGACGATCTGGCGCGCCACGGCCTGGTTGCCCGCCACGACCGGCAGCATCGGCACGCCGACGCGCGCGTAGTCCTCCTTCACCTTCATGGACAGCGGCCAATAGTGCGGCGGCGTCCAGAAGAAGATGACGAGGAAGAGGATGACGGCGGCCCAGGAGACCTCGTTCTTGACGGCCGACCAGCCGATGAGCACCGGCATGCAGCCCGCGATGCCGCCCCAGACGATGTTCTGCGCGGTGCGCCGCTTCAGCAGCATCGTGTAGACGACGACGTAGAAGAGGAGTGCACCGAGGGCGAGCGCGGCCGACAGCCAGTTGACGAGCAGCCCGAAGAACAGGGTGGAGACCACCGCGAGCGTGATGCCGAAGGCGAGGCACTCGCGCGGGCTCACCATGCCGGTCACCAGCGGCCGCTGCGCGGTGCGGTCCATCAACGCGTCGATGTCGCGGTCGATGTACATGTTCAGCGCGTTGGCGCCGCCCGCGGACAAGTACCCGCCGAAGCAGGTGGCGAGGACCAGCCACAGCGACGGCACGCCCTGTTCGGCGAGGAACATCACCGGCACTGTGGTGATCAGCAGAAGTTCGATGATCCGCGGCTTGGTCAAAGCCACGAAAGCCATGACCCGGGCCCCGAACGGCCGGTGACCGGGGCTCGTCCCGAGCACCCCCGCTGGACGGGATTCGACGGCCGTCACGCACACCCCTGACAGAGAAACCAGCAAGCTCCGGACATAAAGGTCCGCTGAAGGCTCGCACGTACCACGCCACTGTAGACGTTGCACTTACGTCGCCCTGCGCGGGGGTCGCCTCGTGTTGGTCCGATCGGACCGCCGACGTCATGACGGACTGCGGGCACTCGAATAGCTGCACGCCGTCACGGGGGTAGGCTCGGAATCGCGCCGGTGCACCGTTCGTCACCGGGTAACAGACATGTGGAGAGGAGCCCTGACCCACGGTGAGCACCAAGCCGACGACCACAGAGCTCGACTGGACCGATCTCGACCAGCGGGCCGTCGACACCGCCCGCATCCTGGCCGCCGACGCCGTCCAGAAGGTGGGTAACGGCCACCCCGGTACGGCGATGAGCCTGGCCCCCGCCGCGTACACCCTCTTCCAGAAGGTGATGCGGCACGACCCGGCGGACCCCGAGTGGGTCGGCCGCGACCGTTTCGTGCTCTCCGCGGGGCACTCGTCCCTCACTCTCTACACCCAGCTCTACCTCGGCGGCTTCGGCCTGGAGCTCGCCGACCTCGAGGCCTTCCGCACCTGGGGCTCCAAGACCCCCGGCCACCCGGAGTACGGCCACACGGCCGGCGTCGAGACCACCACCGGCCCGCTGGGCCAGGGCATCGCCAACGCGGTGGGCATGGCCATGGCCGCCCGCTACGAGCGCGGCCTGTTCGACCCGGAGGCCGCCCAGGGCGCCTCCCCGTTCGACCACATGGTCTACGCGATCGCGGGCGACGGCTGCCTCCAGGAGGGCATCTCCCACGAGGCGTCCGCCCTGGCCGGCCACCAGAAGCTCGGCAACCTGGTGCTGCTGTGGGACGACAACCACATCTCCATCGAGGGCGACACCGAGACGGCCGTCTCCGAGGACACCCTCAAGCGGTACGAGGCGTACGGCTGGCACGTCCAGCGCGTCGCGCAGCAGCCGAACGGCGACCTCGACCCGAAGGCGCTCTTCGAGGCCCTGGCCGCGGCCAAGGCCGAGACCGGCCGCCCCTCCTTCATCGCGATGCGCTCGATCATCGCCTGGCCGGCCCCGCACGCCCAGGGCACCGAGGCCTCGCACGGCTCGGCCCTCGGTGACGACGAGGTCGCCGCCACCAAGCGCGTCCTCGGCTTCGACCCGGAGAAGAGCTTCGACGTCTCCGCCGAGGTCCTCGCGCACACCCGCAAGGCGCTGGACCGCGGCCGCGAGGCCAAGGCCGCGTGGGAGAAGGACTTCTCCGCCTGGCGCACCGCGAACCCGGAGCGCGCCGCCGAGTTCGACCGCATCAACGCCAACGAGCTGCCCGCCGGCTGGGAGGACGAGCTCCCCGCCTTCGAGACCGGCAAGGGCATCGCCACCCGCGCGGCCTCCGGCAAGGTCCTCGAGGCCCTCGGCGCGGTCATCCCGGAGCTGTGGGGCGGCTCGGCCGACCTGGCCGGCTCCAACAACACCACGATCGACAAGCACTCGTCCTTCCTCCCGAAGGGCAACCCGCTGCCGGAGGCCGACCCGTACGGCCGCACCGTCCACTACGGCATCCGCGAGCACGCCATGGCCGCGACCATGAACGGCATCGCGCTGCACGGCCACACCCGCATCTACGGCGGCACCTTCCTGGTGTTCTCCGACTACATGCGCAACGCCGTCCGCCTGTCCGCGCTGATGCACGTGCCGGTGACGTACGTGTGGACGCACGACTCCATCGGCCTCGGCGAGGACGGCCCGACGCACCAGCCGGTCGAGCACCTCGCCTCGCTGCGCGCCATCCCGGGCCTGAACGTGGTCCGCCCGGCCGACGCGAACGAGACCGTGATCGCCTGGCGCGAGATCCTGCGCCGTCACACCAAGGTGTTCGGCAAGGGCGCCCCGCACGGTCTGGCGCTGACCCGCCAGGGCGTTCCGACGTACGAGCGCAACGAGGACGCGGCCAAGGGCGGGTACGTGCTCTTCGAGGCGGAAGGCGCTGCGCCGCAGGTCGTCCTCATCGGCACCGGCTCCGAGGTCCAGCTCGCCGTCGCCGCGCGCGAGGCGCTGCAGGCCGAGGGCATCCCGGCCCGCGTGGTCTCGATGCCGTCCGTCGAGTGGTTCGAGGAGCAGGACCAGGCGTACAAGGACAGCGTCCTGCCGCCGTCGGTCACGGCGCGCGTGGCGGTCGAGGCCGGTATCGGCCTGACCTGGCACCGCTACGTCGGCGACGCCGGCCGGATCGTCTCGCTGGAGCACTTCGGTGCCTCGGCCGACGCCAAGGTGCTGTTCCGCGAGTTCGGCTTCACCCCCGAGGCCGTGACCGCCGCCGCCAAGGACTCCATCGCCGCCGCCGCGCGCTGACGCCCGTACCAACCCAGTAGGAGATGCAATTCCCATGACAGACGCACTCAAGCGCCTCTCCGACGAGGGCGTGGCGATCTGGCTGGACGACCTGTCCCGCAAGCGCATCACGTCCGGCAACCTGGCCGAGCTCATCGACCAGTCGCACGTGGTCGGTGTCACCACCAACCCGTCGATCTTCCAGAAGGCGATCAGCAGCGGCGACGGCTACGAGCAGCAGCTCGCCGACCTCGCCGCCCGCAAGGTCACCGTCGACGAGGCCATCCGCATGATCACGACGGCGGACGTCCGCGACGCCGCCGACATCCTGCGCCCGGTCTACGACCGCACCGACGGCCAGGACGGCCGGGTCTCCATCGAGGTCGACCCGCGCCTGGCCCACAACACCACGGCGACGATCGCCGAGGCCAAGCAGCTCGCCTGGCTGGTGGACCGCCCGAACACGCTCATCAAGATCCCGGCGACCAAGGCCGGCCTGCCGGCGATCACCGAGGTCATCGGCAAGGGCATCAGCGTCAACGTCACGCTGATCTTCTCGCTGGAGCGCTACCGCGAGGTCATGGACGCGTACCTGGCGGGTCTGGAGAAGGCCAAGGCCGCGGGCCTGGACCTCTCCCTGATCCACTCGGTCGCCTCCTTCTTCGTGTCCCGCGTGGACTCGGAGATCGACAAGCGCCTGGACGCCGTCGGCACCGACGAGGCCAAGGCCCTCAAGGGCAAGGCGGCCCTCGCCAACGCCCGTCTGGCCTACGAGGCCTACGAAGAGGTGTTCTCCTCCGACCGGTGGAACGCCCTGGAGCGCGTCGGCGCCAACAAGCAGCGTCCGCTGTGGGCCTCGACCGGCGTCAAGGACCCGGCGTACAAGGACACCCTGTACGTGGTCGACCTGGTCGCCCCGAACACGGTGAACACCATGCCGGAGGCCACCCTGGAGGCCACCGCCGACCACGGTGAGGTCACGGGTGACACCGTGCGCGCCACGTACGACCAGTCCCGCGCCGAGCTCGACGCGGTCGCGAAGCTGGGCGTCTCGTACGACGATGTGGTGCAGCTGCTCGAGGACGAGGGCGTCGAGAAGTTCGAGGCGTCCTGGAACGATCTGCTGAAGTCCACCGAGGCGGAGCTCGCGCGCCTTGCCCCCACGGAGGCCTGAACACCTTGTCTGTGAACGGAGCGAACCCGCTTCGTGACGCACAGGACCGGCGGCTCCCGCGCATCGCGGGGCCGTCCGGCCTGGTCATTTTCGGCGTTACGGGTGACCTGTCGCGCAAGAAGCTGATGCCCGCCATCTACGACCTGGCGAACCGGGGGCTGCTGCCGCCGGGCTTCTCGCTGATCGGCTTCGCCCGCCGCGAGTGGGAGCACGAGGACTTCGCCCAGGAGGTGTACGAGGCCGTCAAGCAGCACTCGCGCACCCCCTTCCGGGAGGAGGTCTGGCAGCAGCTGGTGCAGGGCTGCCGCTTCGTGCAGGGCGATTTCGACGACGACGCGGCCTTCGAGACCCTGAAGTCCACGATCGACGACCTGGACAAGGCACAGGGCACGGGCGGCAACTTCGCCTTCTACCTGTCGGTGCCCCCGAAGTTCTTCCCCAAGGTGGTCCAGCAGCTCAAGAACCACGGGCTGGCGCAGAAGGAGGGCTCCTGGCGGCGTGCCGTCATCGAGAAGCCCTTCGGGCACGACCTGAAGAGCGCCGAGGAGCTCAACAAGGTCGTCCACGAGGTCTTCCCGCGGGACGAGGTCTTCCGCATCGACCACTACCTCGGCAAGGAGACCGTCCAGAACATCCTGGCGCTCCGCTTCGCCAACACGATGTTCGAGCCGATCTGGAACCGGTCGTACGTCGACCACGTGCAGATCACCATGGCCGAGGACATCGGCATCGGCGGCCGGGCCGGGTACTACGACGGCATCGGCGCGGCCCGTGACGTCATCCAGAACCACCTGCTGCAGCTGCTCGCGCTGACCGCGATGGAGGAGCCCGGCTCCTTCCACCCCAAGGCGCTGGTGGCGGAGAAGCTCAAGGTCCTCACGGCCGTCGAGCTCCCCGAGGACCTGGGCAAGCACACCGTGCGCGGCCAGTACTCGGCGGCGTGGCAGGGCGGCGAGAAGGTCGTCGGGTACCTCGAAGAGGACGGCATCGACCCCAAGTCGAAGACCGACACCTACGCGGCCATCCGCCTGGAGATCAACAACCGCCGCTGGGCGGGCGTCCCGTTCTACCTGCGGACGGGCAAGCGCCTGGGCCGCCGGGTGACCGAGATCGCGGTCGTCTTCAAGCGGGCCCCGTACCTGCCGTTCGAGTCGGGCGCGACCGAGGAGCTGGGGCAGAACGCCCTGGTCATCCGGGTCCAGCCGGACGAGGGCATCACGGTGCGCTTCGGCTCCAAGGTCCCGGGCACCTCCATGGAGGTCCGGGACGTCACGATGGACTTCGCGTACGGCGAGTCCTTCACGGAGTCGAGCCCCGAGGCGTACGAGCGGCTGATCCTCGACGTCCTGCTGGGTGACGCGAACCTCTTCCCGCGCCACCAGGAGGTCGAGCTGTCCTGGAACATCCTCGACCCGATCGAGGAGTACTGGGACAAGCACGGCAAGCCCGCGCAGTACCCGGCGGGTACCTGGGGGCCGGTCGAGGCGGACGAGATGCTCGCACGAGACGGACGGAGCTGGCGCCGGCCATGAAGATCGACCTCACGGAGACCACCTCCAGCAAGATCAACGCCGCGTTGGTGCAGGCGCGCCGGGACATCGGCACGCCGGCCATCGGCATGGTCCTCACGCTGGTGATCGTGACCGACGAAGAGAACGCGTACGACGCGCTCAAGTCGGCGAACGACGCGTCCCACGAACACCCTTCGCGGATCGTCGTCGTCATCAAGCGGGTCAGCCGCTCGGCTCGCAGCCGCCGCGACGCCCGTCTCGACGCGGAAGTCCGCGTCGGGGCGGACGCCGGCACCGGCGAGACGGTGGTGCTCCGCCTCCACGGTGAACTGGTCAACCACGCCCAGTCGGTGGTTCTCCCGCTCCTCCTGCCGGACGCGCCCGTCGTGGTCTGGTGGCCGGACGGTGCCCCGTCGGACCTGGCGGGCGACCCGCTGGGTGCGCTCGGGCAGCGCCGGATCTCGGACACGTACGCCTGCGAGAACCCGCAGCAGGCGCTCGGGCAGCGGGCCGCGGCCTACGCCCCGGGTGACACGGACCTGTCCTGGACCCGGATCACGCCGTGGCGTTCGATGCTGGCGGCCGCGCTGGACCAGCAGGCCGTCAAGGTCTCCTCGGTGCTCGTCGAGGGCGAGGACGAGAACCCGAGCTGCGAGCTGCTGGCCATGTGGCTGGCGGACCGCCTCCAGGTTCCCGTCCGGCGCACGGCCTCGGCCGGTCCCGGCCTGACCTCCGTCCGGCTGGAGACCAAGGACGGGGACATCGTCCTGGACCGTGCGGACGGCTCCCTGGCGACGCTGTGCATGCCGGGGCAGCCCGACCGTGCCGTGGCGCTCAAGCGCCGTGACACGGCCGAGCTCCTGGCGGAGGAACTGCGCCGGCTCGACCCGGACAACACGTTCGAGGCCGCGCTGAAGTTCGGCGTGACCAAGCTCGACGCCGAGGGCCCGGTCAAGGCCGCGCCCGTCGAATCCCCGGAGACGGCGACCGGCCCCAAGGCCGACGCCGCACCCGCGAAGCCGGCGGCGAAGCCTTCGAAGAAGGCTCCGGCCAAGTAACCGCTGTGCCGGGCCTGCGCCCCGGACCCCGGCCCCGCAGGGGGTCCGGGGTCCGGGGCGGAGCCCGGTTCACCCACGATCGACAAGGCGGCAGCACATGGGCATGACGACCCCCCAAGTCGTCGTCCACCGCGACAAGGAACTGATGGCCCAGGCGGCAGCCGCCCGGCTCATCACCAAGATCGTCGACGCGCAGGCCGCCCGCGGCAGCGCCTCCGTCGTCCTCACCGGCGGCCGCAACGGCAACGGCCTCCTCGCCGCGCTCGCCGCGGCCCCGGCCCGCGACGCCGTCGACTGGTCGCGGATCGACCTGTGGTGGGGCGACGAGCGCTACGTCCCCGCCGACGACCCCGAGCGCAACCACACCCAGGCCCGTGAGGCCCTCCTGGACTCCGTACCCGTCGACCCGGCCCGCGTGCACGCCATGCCCGCCTCCGACGGCCCGTACGGGGCGGACGTGGACGCCGCGGCCGCCGCCTACGCGGCCGAGCTGGCCAAGGCGGCCGGGCCCGAGGACCACGGGCCGGTCCCCACCTTCGACGTCCTGATGCTGGGCGTCGGACCGGACACCCACATCGCCTCGCTCTTCCCCGAGCACCCGGCCTCCCGCGAGAGCGAGCGCACGGTCGTCGGCGTGCACGGCGCCCCCAAGCCGCCGCCCACCCGGATCTCCCTGACCCTCCCGGCGATCCGGGCGGCCCGCGAGGTCTGGCTGCTGGCGGCGGGCGAGGACAAGGCCGGGGCGGTGGCCATCGCCCTGGGCGGCGCCGGCGCCGTCCAGGCCCCCGCCGCCCAGGCGTACGGCCGCTCCCGCACCCTGTGGCTGCTGGACCGCACGGCCGCGGCGAAGCTCCCGGCGGGCCTGTACCCGCCGGCCGCCTCCTGATCCGGCGGCCCCGTACGGCCGAAGGGCCCGCCCCCCGAACGGGGAGCGGGCCCTTGTGCGTGTCCGGCGGCCGTCCGGCGGCCGTGCGTCAGCCGCGGCCGCGCAGCTCCCGGTAGGCGGCCACCAGGGCCTTGGAGGAGGCGTCCAGCCCCGGCACCTCCGTGCCGTCCGTCAGCGCCGGCTCGACCCGCTTCGCCAGCACCTTGCCGAGCTCCACTCCCCACTGGTCGAAGGAGTCGATGTTCCACACCGCGCCCTGTACGAACACCTTGTGCTCGTACAGCGCGATCAGCTGGCCCAGCACCGCCGGGGTGAGGTCCTGCGCCAGGATCGTCGTGGTCGGGTGGTTGCCCTTGAAGGTCTTGTGCGGGACCAGCGGCTCCGCGACGCCCTCCGCGCGGACCTCGTCCGCCGTCTTGCCGAAGGCCAGCGCCTGCGTCTGCGCGAAGAAGTTCGCCATCAGCAGGTCGTGCTGGTCCGCCAGCTTCGGCTCCAGTTCGCCGAGCGGCCGGGCGAAGCCGATGAAGTCCGCCGGGATCACCTTCGTGCCCTGGTGGATCAACTGGTAGTACGCGTGCTGCCCGTTGGTGCCGGGCGTGCCCCACACCACCGGACCGGTCTGCCAGTCCACCGGATTGCCGTCCCGGTCCACGGACTTGCCGTTGGACTCCATGTCCAGCTGCTGGAGGTACGCGGTGAACCGGGAGAGGTAGTGGCTGTACGGGAGGACCGCGTGCGACTGCGCGTCGAAGAACGCCCCGTACCAGACCCCCAACATGCCCATCAGGAGAGGCACGTTCTGCTCCGGCGGGGCCGTGCGGAAGTGCTCGTCGACCGTCCGGAAGCCGCCCAGCATCTCCCGGAAGGCGTCCGGCCCGATCGCGATCATCAGCGAGAGCCCGATCGCGGAGTCGAAGGAGTAGCGTCCGCCGACCCAGTCCCAGAACCCGAACATGTTGGCCGGATCGATGCCGAACGCGGCGACCTTCTCCTCGTTGGTCGACAGCGCCACGAAGTGCCGTGCCACGGCCGCCGCGTCACCGCCCAGACCCGCCAGCAGCCACTCCCGCGCCGACTCGGCGTTGGTGATGGTCTCGATGGTGGTGAAGGTCTTGGAGGCGATGATGAACAGCGTCTGCGCCGGGTCCAGGTCCCGTACGGCCTCGTGCAGGTCGGCGCCGTCCACGTTGGACACGAACCGCACGGTCAGGCCGCGGTCGGTGAACGCGCGCAGCGCCTCGTACGCCATCGCCGGGCCCAGGTCGGAGCCGCCGATGCCGATGTTGACCACGTTCTTGATGCGCTGACCGGTGAAGCCGGTCCACTCCCCCGACCGGACCTGGCCGGAGAAGGCCGCCATCTTGTCGAGCACGGCGTGCACCGCGGGGACGACGTTCTCGCCGTCCACCTCGATCACCGCGTCCCGCGGCGCGCGCAGGGCGGTGTGCAGGACCGCCCGGTCCTCCGTCGTGTTGATCTTCTCGCCGCGGAACATCGCCTCGCGCAGCTCGGCCACGCCCGTCGCCGCCGCCAGCTCGCGCAGCAGCTCCAGCGTCTCGTCCGTCACCAGGTGCTTCGAGTAGTCGATGTACAGGTCCCCGACCCGCAGCGTGTAGCCCGTTCCCCGGTTCGGATCCGCCGCGAACAGCTCGCGCAGGTGCGTCTGCCCCAGCTCTTCGCGGTGCTTGCCGAGTGCCAGCCACTCGGGCGTCCGGTTGAGCCTCGTACGGCTGTCTGCGTTCATCTCGGACATCAACCCGTTTCTTCCGTCCTGTCGTGCCCCGCCGATCACCAACTTAAGGGATCAAAGGGGGGTGTGCCGGACAGCGCCTTCGGCGCGGGGTACGCAAAGGGGCCCGGCCCGCTGGAGAAGACTCCTGCGGGCCGGGCCCCATGTCACACCGTCACTCTTGCGTTCGTCAGATCTCACCGCGGAGCTTGGCGAGCGCCTCCGCGAGGATCGCCTCGCCGTCGGCGTCCGACCGGCGCTCCCGCACGTACGCCAGGTGCGTCTTGTACGGCTCGGTGCGCGGCGGCGCCGGCGGATTGTCCCGGTCCTGGCCGGCCGGGAACCCGCAGCGCGGGCAGTCCCAGGTGTCCGGCACCTGCGCGTCGCTGGCGAAGCTCGGCTGCGTCTCGTGCCCGTTCGAGCACCAGAAGGAGATGCGCAGGCGGGGCGCGGACTCGCCGCGCTCGGCCTCACCCATCGGCCCCGCTCCGACCCGACTGCCACGGATCGCGTTGCCACTTGCCACGGTCGTAACTCCCTGCGTGATGGTGCCGCGAAGCGTGAGTGGATTCCGCTGCGGGCGCCCCAGTCTACGTAAGGCCCAACGCACGTCCATCACATGGAGTTACTCACTCCAGGGCGTGGACGCAGTCCTCATGATAGGCGGGGTGGAGCCGACCGGACGGGCACAATGGCCAGAACCGTCGGCTCCGCTACTTCAGCAGAATCCCGAGGGCCATGATGCAGGCGAACCAGAGCAGGCCGATCACGACGGTGATGCGGTCCAGGTTGCGCTCCGCGACCGAGGAGCCGCCGACGGAGGACTGCATGCCGCCGCCGAACATGTCGGAAAGGCCGCCGCCCTTGCCCTTGTGCATCAGCACGAGCAGCATCAGCAGGGCGCTGAAGACGATCAGGGCGATCGAGAACCCCATAATCACGGCTGATTCCTACTTTCTGGCTTTACTGGCTGTCCGGCTCCGCTTTGACGTGCGCGGGGGCCAGTGGCTGTCGGTTCAGCCTCCTGGCCCCCGCAAGGGTACGACGGATCCGCCCTACCGCATACTCGCTGCGACGATCACGCAGGTCACTGGTCGCGGAAGCGGACGATCTTCACGAACTCGTCCGCGTCCAGTGCCGCGCCGCCGATCAGGGCGCCGTCGACGTCGGGCTGCGCCATGATCGCCGCGATGTTGCCGGACTTGACCGAGCCGCCGTACTGGATGCGGACCTTGTCGGCCAGCTCCTGGGAGTAGAGCTCGGCGAGGCGGGTGCGGATCGCCCCGCAGACCTCCTGCGCGTCCTCGGGGGTGGCGACCTCGCCGGTGCCGATCGCCCAGACGGGCTCGTACGCGATCACGATGGACTCGGCCTGCTCGGCCGGGAGGTCCTTGAGGCCGCCGTCGACCTGGGCCAGGGTGTGCGGGACCTGCTGCCCGGCCTTGCGGACGTCCAGGCCCTCGCCGACGCAGAGGATCGGGGTGATCCCGTGCTGGTAGGCGGCCTTGACCTTGGCGTTGCAGAGCTCGTCGCTCTCGCCGTGGTACTGGCGGCGCTCGCTGTGGCCGACGGCCACGTACGTGCACTTCAGCTTCGCGAGCATGGAGCCGGAGATCTCGCCGGTGTAGGCGCCGGAGTCGTGCGCCGAGATGTCCTGGGCGCCGTACTTGATCTTCAGCTTGTCGCCGTCGACCAGGGTCTGGACCGAGCGCAGGTCGACGAAGGGCGGCAGGACCGCGACCTCGACGGCGTCGTAGTCCTTGTCGGCGAGCGCGAAGGCGAGCTTCTGGACGTGTGCGATGGCCTCGAGGTGGTTGAGGTTCATCTTCCAGTTGCCCGCCATCAGCGGGGTACGCGTGGTCATACGGGTTCAGACCTCCAGTGCGGCGAGGCCGGGGAGCGTCTTGCCCTCGAGGTATTCGAGGGAGGCGCCGCCACCGGTCGAGATGTGACCGAAAGCGTTCTCGTCGAAGCCGAGCGTGCGCACGGCCGCGGCGGAGTCGCCGCCGCCGACCACGGTGAACGCGCTGCTGTCGACGAGGGCCTGCGCGACGGCGCGGGTGCCTCCGGCGTAGTCGGGGTGCTCGAAGACGCCCACGGGACCGTTCCAGAAGACGGTCTCCGCGTCGGCGATCTTCGACGCGTACAGCTCACGGGTCTTGGGACCGATGTCCAGACCCTCCTTGTCGGCGGGGATCTTGTCCGCGTCGACGGTGACGAACTCGGCCGGGGTCTTGCCCTTGAGGTCGGGGAAGTCCGCCGAGGCCAGGATGTCGACCGGGAGGACCAGCTCGACGCCCAGCTTCTCGGCGCGTGCCATGTACTCCTTGACGACGTCCACCTGGTCCTTCTGGAGCAGGGAGATGCCGACCTCGTGGCCCTTGGCGTAGAGGAAGGTGTAGGCCATGCCGCCGCCGATGAGGATGCGGTCGGCCTTGCCGAGCAGCTGGTCGATGACGGCCAGCTTGTCGGAGACCTTGGCGCCGCCGAGGACGACGACGTAGGGGCGCTTGACCTCGGCGGTCAGCTTCTTCAGGACGCCGACCTCGGTGGCGATCAGGTAGCCGGCCACGTGCGGGAGGCGCGCGGGCAGGTCGAAGACCGAGGCGTGCTTGCGGTGGACGGCGCCGAAGCCGTCGCCGACGTAGACGTCGGCGAGCTCGGCGAGCTGGTCCGCGAAGGCGCCGCGCTCGGCGTCGTCCTTCGAGGTCTCACCGGCGTTGAAGCGCAGGTTCTCGATGACGGCGACCTGGCCGTCGGCGAGGGCGGCCACGGTCTCCTTGGCGGAGGATCCGACGGTGTCGGTGGCGAACGCGACGTCCGCACCGAGCAGTTCACCGAGTCGCTTGGCGGCCGGAGCGAGTGAGAAGGCCGGGTCCGGGGCGCCCTTGGGGCGGCCCAGGTGCGAGGCGACGATCACGCGGGCGCCGGCTTCGGCGAGCTTCGCGATGGTCGGCTGCACGGCGCGGATGCGGCCGTCGTCGGTGATCGTGTCGCCCGCGAGCGGCACGTTGAGATCGGCGCGGACGAAGACCCGCTTGCCGGTCACGCCGTCGGCGAGCAGTTCGTCGATCGTCTTCATGTGTTTCTACTCCTTATCCCCATACACGGGTTCTGCCGGTGCGGGGCCGATCGGTGGAGGCAGACGACAGGGCCCGTGCAGCGCTCCATCGCGCTGACCGGACCCTGTCCTCACATCTTGGTGCCTGGCCCTGCTACCTGAGACTTAGAGCTGACCGCCGACGAAGACGGTCAGGTCGACGAGGCGGTTGGAGTAGCCCCACTCGTTGTCGTACCAGCCGACGACCTTGACCTGCGTACCGTCCTGAACCATGGTCAGGGAGGAGTCGAAGGTGCAGGAAGCCGGCCAGTTCACGATGTCGGAGGAGACGATCGCGTCCTCGGTGTAGTCGAGGATGCCCTTGAGCTGGCCCTCGGCGGCCTTCTGGAAGGCCGCGTTGATCTCTTCCTTGGTGGTCTCGCGGGAGAGCTCCAGGACGAGGTCGGTGACCGAGCCGGTCGGGACCGGGACGCGCATGGCGATGCCGTCCAGCTTGCCCTTGAGCTGCGGGAGGACCAGAGCGGTGGCCTTCGCGGCGCCCGTCGAGGTCGGGATGATGTTCTCGGCGGCGGCGCGGGCGCGGCGCAGGTCCGAGTGCGGGAAGTCCAGGATGCGCTGGTCGTTCGTGTACGCGTGGACCGTGGTCATCATGCCCTTGACGATGCCGAAGTTCTCGTCGAGAACCTTGGCCATCGGCGCCACGCAGTTGGTGGTGCAGGAGGCGTTGGAGATGACGTGGTGGTTGGCCGCGTCGTACTTGTCCTGGTTGACGCCCATCACGATCGTGATGTCCTCGTCCTTGGCCGGAGCCGAGATGAGGACCTTCTTCGCGCCCGCGGCGATGTGCTTGGCGGCATCGGCCTTCTTCGTGAAGATGCCGGTCGACTCGATGACGATGTCCGCGCCGAGCTCGCCCCAGGGCAGGTTCGCGGGGTCACGCTCGGCGAACGTCTTGAAGGTGTTGCCGCCGACGGTGATGGTGTCGTCGGTGTGGGAGACCTCGGCCTTGAGGCGGCCCAGGATGGTGTCGTACTTGAGCAGGTGCACCAGGGTCGCGTTGTCAGTCAGGTCGTTGACACCGACGATCTCGATGTCCGCTCCCTGCTCAAGGAGCGCCCGGAAGTAGTTGCGGCCAATGCGGCCAAAACCGTTGATGCCTACGCGGATCGTCACGAACCGATCTCCTCGTTGGTGCGCCGGCCTGTCCCGCCGGCGAGCTGTATGGGATGTCCCCGACCGCTTACGACCCTACCTCTCCGTGAGCTTCCGAGTGACATCGGCCGGGACCTGACACTCCCCTCGCCCCACGGGAGACCGCCCCCGGGGCCCGTACCCTGCGCTCGGAACGGGACCCCGGGGACTTCCGCCCCCATCACTCAGAGTGAGCGAAAGGGGCTCGTATGATCAGTGGTGCAGCGACCTGAGCGCCTTACCGACGAGTACGGCTCGGTCCGCCGCCGCCGGCAGGTGTTCGAGGCCGAAGCCGAGGAGCACCGTGTTACGCGTAGTCACCGAGGCGTAGGACTTGAACAGCTCGCCGGACCGGGCCCAATCGCCCGGCACCGCGGGACTTCCGGCAGGTGCGCCCTGGGCGGTCCAGGCGCCCAGGGAGGTCTCGAACCCCTCCACGGCCTGCTCGGCTCCCCCGACGACGACGCGTGCGTCGTCCGCGAAGAGGCCGCGGCCGCCGGAGCCGCCGTCCGAGACGTAGGAGAGGGAGACCTCGACGGTCTTGCCCGCGTACGCGCTCAGGTCGAAGGCGACCTGCTTCCAGCCGTCGGAGGACCCGGTGAAGCTGTTCCACTGGCCGCTCGTGCCACTGGCGGTGCAGCCGGCGCTGTCGAGGGTCAGGTAGTGCTTCAGGAAGGGGTGGCCGTTGACGTAGAACCCGGCCTCGCACTCCGTCGGGACGGCGTTGCCGCTCAGACCGCCCGCCTCGGGCAGCGTGGTCCAGTCCTCGGCGCCGGTGGTGTGCGCCTCCAGGATCGCGTGGTCGTAGCCCTCCTCGGTGTTCCAGTTGAGGGCCATCTTGAGCTGCGGCTTGTCGGCGGCGGTGACCTTGGTCAGGTCGATGGTGCGGGTCAGCCGCTTCCACTCGTCGTCCTCGTGGGTGGCCGCGGCCATCCCCGTGCCGGAGTAGGGGGCGTACGGGTTCACGACCCCGGCGTACTGGCCGGCCTGCGCGCTCTTGAACTGAGGGAACTGCGCCGCCGGCAGGGAGTCGGAGGTGACCGCGTACGAACCGGGGGCGTTGAACGGGTTGCCCGCCGCGTCGCCCAGGCCGCCCTTGGCGCCGGTGAGGGCACCCGTACCGGTGAAGCCCTTCGCGCCGCCGGCACTCGTACGGCTGTAGGCGCCGAGGTAGTACTGGCTGAAGTCGTTCGTCACGGCACGGCCGACCTGGGCGTTGCCGCCCGCCAGCTCACCGGCCTCGACCAGCTTGCCGCCCTCGTTGAGGAAGTCCCGTACGGCGAGCTGGGTGTCACCGCCGGGGGTCTTGGCGCCGGTGTAGTGGACGGCCGTGCGGAAGTGGGAGAGCACGCCGAGGTGGTGCGGGGCGCCCTGCGTGGCCACGTCCCAGACCGCCGCGGACTTGCCGTTGGCGCGCAGGGCGTCGACGTACTCCTGCGCGTGCTGGGCCTTGGCGCCCTCCTCCGCGATCACCAGCACGTCGGCGCGCGGCCGCTCGGCCACCGTGTACGTGAAGTGCGCGCTGGAGACCTGCTTGCCGGAGCCGCCGCGGCCGGTGAACCAGACCTCGACCTTGTCGCCGGGCCTGGCGCCGTCGACCTCGGCCCGGTACTCGTCGAACCAGTTGTTGTCGTCGCCGCCGTAGACGTCGCCGCCCTTCCAGGCCTTGAGCCCGTCGTCGTGCGTGCGGCCGCCGTTGATGCGGAACTTGAGCTGCTTGTCCTTCAGCGCCTTGCGGGCGGTGACGGAGACCGTCTGGTCCTCGCCCTTGGCCGCGTAGGAGGTGGTGAAGGGGTCCGGGGTGAAGTCGGCGGCGCTCAGGCCGACGGAGGACTTCGGCTGGTCCGGGTGGGCGGCGCTCTCGCCGACCGCGAGGGCGAAGGGGACGTTCTTCGCGAACTCCGCCTGGATGAGCTTCTCGTCGTCCGGGAAGTTGAAGCCGGACTGGCAGTCCTCGGGCTTCCACCGGTCATCGGGGTCGCTCACCGACGCCGTCTGGCAGGTGGTCATCTCCGGCGTGAACATCATGACGCCGTTGACGTTCGCGGCGTGGCCGTCGGCCTCGCCGTTGGTGGTGTAGAGCTCGGAGGAGATCTGCGGGTAGTAGCCCGGGATCGCGGAGTTCTCCGGGGTGCCGGCGAGCGCCTTGTAGGCGACGTCGTCCGGGGTGGGGGTGGCCACCTGCCAGCCCACGCCGTAGAGCAGCAGCTCGGAGGCGGAGTGGTAGTTGATGGCGTACTTGAAGCCGATGCGCTTCTCGAACCTGTCGAGGGCGACGGTCTCCGGCTCGGAGGAGGGCTTGGTGCCCCGGAAGGTCTCGCTCGACTGGTTCGGCGAGGAACCCTCGTTGTCGTAGCCCCACTTGTAGGCGAAGTTCCGGTTGAGGTCGACGCCGTCACCAGTGGTGATCTTGCCGTCGCCGTTGTTGTCGCGCAGGTTCTTGCGCCACAGCCGGTCGCCGTCCGGGGAGTGCGTGTAGTCGTACCCGTCCGGGTTGGCGGACAGCAGGAACCACAGCTCGGTGGAGTCCACCAGCTTGGTGATCCGCTGGTCCTTGCCGTAGTTGTCGAGGGTGTGGTGCATCAGCCGCCGGGTCATCTCGGGGGTGATCCACTCGCGCGCGTGCTGGTTGGACATGTAGAGCACGGACGGCTTGGCGCCGTCCCTGGTGGTGCGGGCGTTCTTGGTGACCTTCAGGGCCAGGATGTCCTTGCCCTGGACGGTCTTGCCGATGGAGACCACCTTGGCGAGGCCGGGGCTGGCCTGGGCCGTCTTGAGGATCTCCTCCTGGAGCCCGCCCTTTCCGCTGTACGGGCGGAAGACCCCGTCGCCGGCGGTCTGGGTACGGGCCGCGTTCGCCGGGACCCTGTGCTCGAGCTTGACGCCCTGGCCGGCGAGCTCCTTGGCCTGGGCGCCGGTGAGGAAGAGCTCGACCTTGGCGGTCCCGGTCTCCGGGGCGCGCTCGGTGAGCTCGTGGGCGTCCTGGCCCGCGGCGAGGAGCAGCGGTACCTGCTCCTTGGTGACGTCCGCGTCGTAGACCCGCACCTCGTCGGCGCCGGGTGAGGCGTCTGCGGCGGGCTGGGCGTGGGCCGCCGGGAGGGCGGCCAGTGTGGTTCCGATGACGAGTGCGCTTGCGGCGAGGATCGATCTCGCGCGGTGCCTCATGTGCCCCCCTGGGCGTCGTCTGCCACGAAAGCCTTCGGACGACAGGCTCACGATCAAGGGATGCTCATGTCAATGGGGCGTGTCTCAAAGGGGCCCGCACGTGTGACGTGCGGGCCCCTTTGAGACGTACGGCGCGAGGCGTACGGGGGATCTCCCGGCGGAGCCGGGGCCTCAGCCGGCCATGTTGTCGGCCAGGTCCTCGCTCAGGTTGGACTCGGTGCCGGGGATGCCCAGGTCCTGCGCCCGCTTGTCGGCCATCGCCAGCAGGCGGCGGATCCGGCCCGCGACCGCGTCCTTCGTCAGCGGCGGGTCGGCGAGCGCGCCCAGCTCCTCCAGGGAGGCCTGCTTGTGCTCCATGCGCAGCCGGCCGGCCGCCGCGAGGTGCTCGGGGACCTCCTCGCCGAGGATCTCCAGCGCGCGCTGGACCCGGGCGCCGGCGGCCACCGCGGCCCGCGCCGAACGGCGCAGGTTGGCGTCGTCGAAGTTGGCGAGGCGGTTGGCGGTGGCGCGGACCTCGCGCCGCATCCGCCGCTCCTCCCAGGCCAGCACCGACTCGTGGGCGCCGAGACGGGTCAGCAGGGCGCCGATCGCGTCCCCGTCGCGGACCACGACCCGGTCCACGCCGCGCACCTCGCGCGCCTTGGCGGCGATGGAGAGCCGGCGCGCGGCACCCACCAGGGCCAGGGCGGCCTCCGGACCCGGGCAGGTCACCTCCAGGGAGGAGGACCGGCCCGGCTCGGTGAGCGAGCCGTGGGCCAGGAAGGCGCCGCGCCAGGCCGCCTCCGCGTCACAGGTGGCCCCGGAGACCACCTGCGGGGGAAGACCCCGGATGGGGCGGCCGCGGCCGTCCACGAGGCCCGTCTGGCGTGCCAGCTGGTCACCGCCGGCCACGACCCGGACCACGTACCGGCTGCCGCGGCGCAGTCCGCCGGGCGCCATGACGACCAGGTCCGAGGAATGGCCGAAGATCTCCAGGATGTCCTTGCGCAGGCGCCGGGCAGCGATCCCGGTGTCCAGCTCCGCCTCGATGACGATCCGCCCGCTCACCAGGTGCAGCCCGCCCGCGAACCGAAGAATCGCCGAGACCTCCGCCTTCCTGCAGCAGGTCCGGGTGACGGGGAGCCGGGAGATCTCATCCTTCACCGCTGGCGTCATCGCCATGGGCCGATCCTTCCATGCATCCGAAAAATACGGTCGTACGCGGCGGCGAGCAGCTCCGGGTCGTGCTTCGGAGAGCCGTCTTCCCTGGCCACCGGCGCCAGCTCGACCGCGGCACCGAACCGTTTTGCGGCATCGGCGAGGGACTCGCGGTCGGGCACGGCGGCCTCGTCGGCCAGCACCACGTCCAGGGCGAGTTTAGGGGCGTGTCGGGCCAAAACCTCCAAATGACGCTGCGGAGAGAAGCCCTCTGTTTCGCCGGGCTGCGGCGCGAGGTTCAGCGAGAGGACCCTGCGGGCCTTGGTCTCGATCAGCGCGTCGAGCAGTTCCGGCACCAGCAGGTGCGGAATCACGGACGAGAACCACGACCCGGGGCCGAGGACCACCCAGTCCGCGTCCAGGACCGCGGCGACGGCCTCCGGCACGGCCGGCGGATCCCCGGGCACGACCTGTACGGAGAGCACCTCGCCGGGGGTGGTGGCCACCGTGGCCTGCCCCCGCACGGTGTCGACCTCGCCCGGGCGGGCGGGGTCGTGGCCGCGGACCAGGGCCTGCAGCTCCAGCGGCACCGCCGACATCGGCAGCACCCGGCCCTGCGCGCCCAGCAGCTTCCCGACCAGGTCGAGCGCCTGGACCGGGTCGCCGAGCTGTTCCCACAGGGCGACGATCAGCAGGTTGCCGACCGCGTGCCCGTGCAGGTCGCCCTCGGACTGGAAGCGGTGCTGGATGACGCGGGCCCAGGTCTGGCCCCAGTCGTCGTCGCCGCACAGCGCCGCCAGCGCCTTGCGCAGGTCGCCGGGGGGCAGCACGCCGAGCTCCTCCCGGAGCCGGCCGCTGGAGCCGCCGTCGTCGGCGACGGTGACGACGGCGGTGAGCTCGCCGGTGATCCGGCGCAGGGCTGCCAGGGAGGCCGACAGGCCCATGCCGCCGCCGAGGGCGACGACCTTGGGTGCGACCACTCTGGGGGCCGCGCCGCGGCGCAGCCCGGTGCGGCCCGCGCCGTCCTCGTCCCGCCCCGAGGTGAGGCGGCGCAGGCGGCGCAGCCGCAGGGTCCGTCCGGTCACTCGCGCCCCATGTCCCGGTGGACTACGACGGTCTCGACTCCCTCGGAGGCGAGGCGGGCAGCGAGCTTCTCGGACATGGCCACGCTGCGGTGCTTGCCGCCGGTGCAGCCGACCGCGATGGTCACGTACCGCTTGCCCTCGCGGCGGTAGCCGGTGGCGATGAGCTGGAGCAGCTCGGTGTAGCGGTCGAGGAACTCCTTGGCGCCGGGCTGGCTGAAGACGTAGCCCGACACCTCCGGGTTGAGGCCGGTGAAGGGCCGCAGCTCGGGGACCCAGTGCGGGTTCGGGATGAAGCGGCAGTCGACGACGAGGTCGGCGTCGACGGGCAGGCCGTACTTGTAGCCGAAGGACATGACGGTCGCCCGCAGCTCGGGCTCCTCGTCGCCCGCGAACTGGGCGTCCATCTTCGCGCGCAGCTCGTGCACGTTCAGGCTGGAGGTGTCGATGACCAGGTCGGCGTCGCCGCGCAGCTCGCGCAGCAGGTCGCGCTCGGCGGCGATGCCGTCGGTGATGCGGCCGTCGCCCTGGAGGGGGTGCGGGCGGCGGACCGACTCGAAGCGGCGGACCAGGGCGTCGTCGGAGGACTCCAGGAAGACGATGCGCCGGGTGACGCCCTTGCTGTCGAGGTCGGAGAGGGACTCGCGCAGGGCGTCGAAGAACTGGCGGCCGCGGACGTCGACGACGACGGCGATGCGCGCCACGTTGCCCTGCGAGCGGGCGCCGAGCTCCACCATGGTGGGGATCAGCGCGGGCGGGAGGTTGTCGACGACGAACCAGCCGAGGTCCTCGAGACACTTGGCCGCCGTACTGCGCCCGGCCCCGGACATGCCGGAGATGATCACCAGCTCGGGGATGGCCGCCTCGGCGGTATCTCCGGGCTCCACTGTCGTGCCCGTACTCACCTGTGCTCCGTCTCGGTCGTGCTCGGTCGTGTGGTCGGTCATCTGCTCGGCCGTCTCGCCGCTCGTCTGGTCGGTCTCGCGCTCGGTCATTGCTCGGTCCCCCGTTCGGACGATGTCCCCCGGCTGCCGCCGGGAGGTGCCCCCACCCGCGGGGGCGGGGTCTCATCCTCAATGATCTCTCCTGTCGCCGTGTTGACGGCAGGACCGGCGGGAAGCGACCGGGCGAGCGCCGCGGCCACGGTCTCGGCCGTCTTGCGGCCTATGCCCGGGACCTCGCAGATCTGGTCGATTGTCGCCTGTCTCAGCTTCTTCACCGAACCGAAGTGCTTGACCAGCGCCTGCCTGCGGCTTTCGCCGAGTCCGGGCACTTCGTCGAGCGGACCCGCCTTGAGCCGTTTCCCGCGCTTGTTCCGCTGGTACTGGATCGCGAAGCGGTGGGCTTCGTCACGCACCCGCTGGAGCAGGTAGAGCCCTTCGCTGGTGCGGGGCAGCACCACCGGGTCGTCCTCCCCGGGCAGCCAGACCTCCTCCAGCCGCTTCGCCAGCCCGCAGACGGCCACGTCGTCGATGCCGAGCTCCTCCAGGGCCCGCTTGGCGGCGGCCACCTGCGGCTGCCCGCCGTCGACCACGACGAGCTGCGGCGGGTAGGCGAAGCGCTTCGGGCGCCCGTCGTCCTCGGCGAGGGGGTTCTCCCCCTCCTCCCCGTCCTCCGGGGACCACTCGCCGGTCTTCAGCTTCTCCTGGAGGTAGCGGCGGAAGCGGCGCGAGACCACCTCGTGCATGGACCGGACGTCGTCCTGCCCCTCGAACGATTTGATCGCGAAGCGCCTGTACTCGCTCTTCCTCGCCAGCCCGTCCTCGAAGACGACCATCGAGGCCACCACGTCGTCGCCCTGGAGGTGCGAGATGTCGAAGCACTCGATGCGCAGCGGCGCACTGTCCAGGTCGAGGGCCTCGGCGATCTCCTCCAGGGCCCGGGAGCGGGTGGTGAGGTCGCTGGCGCGCTTGGTCTTGTGCAGGGCCAGGGACTGCAGCGCGTTGCGGTGGACGGTCTCCATCAGGGCCTTCTTGTCCCCGCGCTGCGGGATGCGCAGGCTGACCAGGGAGCCGCGCCGCTCGGCGAGCCACTCGCCCAGCGCGTGCGCGTCCTCGGGCAGGGCCGGGACCAGCACCTCCTTGGGCACCGCCTCGCCGCTCTCCTCCCCGTAGAGCTGCTGGAGCGCGTGCTCGACGAGGCCGGCGGTGTCCACGGCCTCGACCTTGTCGGTGACCCAGCCGCGCTGCCCGCGCACGCGCCCGCCGCGGACGTGGAAGATCTGCACCGCCGCTTCGAGCTCGTCCTCGGCGACGGCGACGAGGTCGGCGTCCGTGGCATCGGCGAGGACGACGGCGTTCTTCTCCATGGCCCGGCGCAGCGCCCCTATGTCGTCGCGCAGCCGGGCGGCCTTCTCGTACTCCATCTCCTCGGCGGCCTCGTGCATCTGCCGCTCCAGGCGGGACAGGTACGTACCGGTCCGCCCGGCCATGAAGTCGCAGAAGTCCTCGGCGAGTTCGCGGTGCTCGTCGGGGGTGACCCGGCCGACGCAGGGAGCGGAGCACTTGCCGATGTAGCCGAGCAGGCAGGGCCGGCCGATCTGGGCGGACCGCTTGAACACCCCGGCGGAGCAGGTCCGTACCGGGAACACCCGCAGCATGAGGTCGACGGTCTCGCGGATCGCCCAGGCGTGCCCGTAGGGCCCGAAGTACCGCACGCCCTTCTTCTTGGGCCCCCGCATGACCTGGACCCTCGGATACTCCTCGTTCATCGTCACGGCGAGGGAGGGGTAGCTCTTGTCGTCCCGGTACTTGACGTTGAACCGGGGGTCGTACTCCTTGATCCAGGAGTACTCGAGCTGGAGCGCCTCGACCTCGGTGGAGACGACGGTCCACTCGACGGAGGCGGCGGTGGTCACCATGGTGGCGGTACGGGGATGCAGCCCGGCGAGGTCCTGGAAGTAGCTGGCCAGCCGCTGCCGCAGGCTCTTGGCCTTCCCGACGTAGATCACCCGGCGGTGCTCGTCGCGGAATCGGTAGACCCCCGGGGAGTCGGGAATCTGCCCCGGCGCGGGACGGTAGCTGGAAGGGTCGGCCATGCCGCCCACCCTACTTGCGGGGGCTGACAAGACACCCCCGCAGGGCCCGGGCGGCCGGCGCGGCGCCCGGGCCCCGGCGGGCGGGTCCGGTCAGGCCGGGGACCGGCCCCGCCGCGACCGCCGTACGGCGAACACGCCGGCCGCGGCCAGGGCGAGGCCCCCCGCGACGCCCCCGGCCGCCACCGGCGCACCGGCAGCGGTACCGGCACCCGTGCCGGCGGCGCCCCCGGCTTCGGCGGCGGCTTCCGCGTACCCGCCGGCCTCGCCCTTCTTCGCGTAGGCCGAGCCGGGCAGCTTGCCCCCGTACGCCTTGGCCACCCGCGCCCGGTACGCGGCCAGCGTCACGCCGCCCGCTCCGACGGCGCGCTCGGCGTCCTCGTCCAGCGGCAGCACCCGGTCCCCCGCCGCGACGTACCAGGCGTCGATCTGGGGCTCCCGGAAGACCGTGCCGCCCGGCAGTTTCGCGGCGCCCAGCTGCGCGTAGCGGAATTCGTCGTCGCCGGTCGCGATGTTCACGACCTGCCAGCCCGCCGCGGTCCGGGCGGTCCACAGGGCGGCCCGCTGCCCGTCGGAGGAGACCGCCTCGCTGGCGAGGAACTCCAGCCGGGCGACGCCCGCCCCGGCCCGGCCCGCCACGAAGTCCGGGGAGAGGTGGTTCACCGGTACCGGCTCGCCCTCGATCCGCGGCCGGGCCGCGTCGAGCGTGACCTTGCCCTCGCGGGCGAAGAAGCGGGACAGCGTGGCCAGGGTGTCGGGGGCGGCCGCGGCCTGCGCCGCCGCGGCCTTCGACTCGGCGGTGACGGCCGCCGGCTGCGGCACGGGGGCCGCCGCGGCCTGCGGAGCCAGGAGGAGGACGGTGCAGGCCGCGAGGACCGCGGCGGCGGGGTGGACGCGCTTGTGCATGGTGCTCACGCCCCGATCCGGTAGAGCGAGTGGGTCCAGGAGAAGGTGCTGTTGTCCACGTACCAGGCGTGCGAGGCCCAGTTGTAGCGGTCGCTCGACGGCCACGGATCGCCCCAGTAGACCCAGCTGTTGGCGGTGTCGTAGCCGTAGACGACGTGCATGTGGCCGCCGCCGCTGGACCACTGGATCCGGGTCTCGACCGGCCGGCCCGCGTCGATCTCGCCCTGCACGGTGGTGTAGCGCAGCCAGCCGTTGACGTACGAACCGGAGTTGATGCCGGCCCAGTCCAGGGCGGTCTGGACGTTGCCGAGCGTGGCCTGGTTGTTGGGGCAGTCGTAGCCCTGCTGACGGTTGAAGGCGGCGTTGCAGAACTGGTTCTGCGTGTAGTTCCGGCCGAACCAGGTCGCGATGGTGTTGCCGCTCGCGGCCCAGCACCAGTTGGTCTTCGCTTGCGCCTGCATGGTGATGTTCAGTCGCCTGGAGGCGAGGGCGGACTCGGCGGCGGCACCGCTCGTGGGGGTGGCGGTGACGGAGCCTGCGGCGGCATCGACGGCGGTGGCGGTGCCGGTGGGCAGGGTGAAGAGCACTGCGGTGAGGACGGCGGCCAGGGAAAGCCGCCGCCGGATTCGGTTGCGCATCGCGTTCCTCCCGTGTGGGGATCTCCCCGGTGGGGCGGGGAGGGTGGGGATCGGAGGAGCGCGTCCGGACGCTGCTGAGGAGCATCAGGGTGTTGTCGCGATCAGGTCAACAGGCTTCAATACGCCGTGACATTGCTGTGTGAACGGCGGGACCGCAGTGTGAACGACTGCCGTCCTTTCACCTGGACCCCGGGCGCCACCGGCGAACCCTCCCGCCCCACCGCGCGTGAATGTTCACAGGAGGAGCCGTCATGCCGTCGACCGGGGAGAGCACACGGGCCGGTACGCGAGCGGGCGCGCAGGCGAGCGCGCAGGAGCTGGGACAGCTGTTGCGCGCCGGCCCCTTCCACCTCGCCCTGCGTGCCGCGCTCACCGCCCGCGGCCTCCCCCTGCACCGCGTACAGCACCGGCTCGCGGCCCGCGGCATCAAGCTCGGCGTGACCAGCCTCAGCTACTGGCAGCAGGGCGCCCGCCGGCCGAGCCGCCCCGAGTCCCTGAAGGCCGTGGGGGCGCTGGAGCAGATCCTGGAACTGTCCGAGGGGACCCTGCTGCGACTGCTGGCCGCTCCCGAGGGCGCCGGGTCGCAGGCCGTCCGCCCGCCGGCCCGCTCCTACCGGGCCCTGGTCAGCGTCGGCGCGGCCGTGGAAGGGCTGCTGGCCGGGATGGAACTGCCCGCCGACGGCGGCCTGCACACCGTCGGCCACCACGAGCGGGTACGGATCGGGGCGGGCGGCGAACTGCTCGGCCGCGAGTCGCAGCACGTCGTACGGGCCCACCGCGACGGGGTCGACCGGTACCTCGCCGTCCACCACGGCGACCCCGGCTGCGACCCGGCCGCAGTCCGCGTACGGGCGGACGAGAACTGCCGGACCGGACGCGTCCGCTGGCACCCCGAGGCCGAGGTGCTGGTCGCCGAGCTGCTCTTCGACGCCCGGCTGCGCGCCGGGGACACGTACGTCTTCGGCTACGGCTTCGAGGACGGGACCGGCGGCCGCTGCACCGAGTACGTGCGCGGGTTCAGCTACAGCGGCGGACAGTACGTGCTCCAGGTCCGCTTCGACGAGGCGGCGCTTCCGGTGCGGTGCCGGCGGTTCAGCCGGTCCGGCCCGGGGGCCCCGCGCGGCGGCCTGGCGGACCTGACGCCCAGCGGGCGCCACCGCGCCGTGCACCTGGTCGAGCCGGAGGTGCGGCGCGGGCTGCTGGGCATCGCCTGGGACTGGGCCTGACGCCCCTGTCCGCGCGCCGCGTCAGCCCGCGATGAGCTTGCCGCCCTCGGCCTTGACCGGGACGGCGGGCAGCGGGTCGGTGGCCGGGCCGCGCAGCACCTTGCCGGTCGTCACGTCGAAGCGGCTGCCGTGGCAGGGGCAGTTGCCCTCGCCGTCGTCGATCTTGTCCAGAACGCAGCCGGCGTGCGTGCACTGGGCGCTGAACGCCTTGTACTGGCCCTCCGCCGGGCAGCTGACGACCAGCTTCTTCTCCCGGAACAGCTTCGACCCGCCGACCGGGACCTCGGAGACGGCGCCGAGCTCCACCGGGGCGGCCGGGACCGCCGGGGAGCCGGAGCCGCTGTTGCCCTCGGTGGAGCAGGCCGCGAGCGCGGCCCCGCCACCGACGGCCCCGACGATCGCGGCGGCGCCCTTGAGGACGGTACGGCGGGCGGCGGGCTGCGACGCGGACATGCGGTTCTCCTGGCCTGGGGGCTGGTGCCGGTGACTCTGGTGCTTCTGGTGTTTCCGGCGCTTCTGGCGTCGCCGGTGCTTCTGGTGTTTCGGGTGCCTCTGGTGGGCCCCCCGACGATACCGCTGCCCGGTTCCGGCGCCCGATGGGATACCTTCCCCCGCGTGATCGTCGTCGGTGGAGAAGCCCTGATCGACCTCGTGCCCGTGGCGCAGCCGCCGGGTGCGCTCGTGCCGCGGCCGGGCGGGGGGCCGTACAACACCGCGCTGGCGCTGGGCCGGCTCGGTGCGCGGACCGCCTTCTGCTCCCGGGTCTCGGCGGACGGCTTCGGCGAGAGCCTGCTCGACGGGCTGCGTGCGGCCGGGGTGGACCTCTCGCTGGTGCAGCGCGGGCCGGAGCCCACCACCCTCGCCGTGCCCTCGCTGGCCCCGGACGGCTCGGCGGCGTACCGCTTCTACGTGGAGGGCACGGCCGACCGGCTGTTCACCCTGCCCCGGGCACTGCCCGCGGGTACCCGGGCCCTGGCGCTCGGCACCTGCTCCCTCGCGCTGGAGCCGGGCGCGAGCGCGTACGAGGCCCTGTTGCGCCGGGAGTCCGGGCGCGGGCTGCTGACCCTGCTGGACCCCAACATCCGCCCGGCGCTGATCGGGGATCCGACGGCCTACCGGGCCCGGTTCCTGGGCTGGCTGCCGTACGTCTCCGTCCTCAAGCTGTCGGAGGAGGACGCCCGGTGGCTGGGCGGGCGGGTCTCGGACTGGCTGGCGGCCGGGCCCTCGGCGGTGGTGCTCACCCGGGGTGCGCAGGGGCTGTCGGTCCGGACCCGCGAGGGTGCGCAGTACGAGGTGCCGGCCCGCCGGGTCGAGGTGGCGGACACGATCGGGGCGGGCGACACGGTCAACGCGGCCCTGCTGCACCGCCTGTCGGCTCTCCCGGCCGGCGATCCGGTGGACTGGCCGGCGGTCCTCGCCTACGCGGCCCACGCGGCGGCGCTGACCTGCACGAGGGCGGGTGCGGAACCCCCGTACGCGGCGGAGCTCAGCGGATAGCGGCCCACGAGGTGCGGGTCCCTGCCGGGGCGGCCGGGACCCGCTCCGCGCGGTGCTCAGGCCTTGCGGGCCCGGGGCGTCGCCTTCTTCGCGGCGGCCTTCTTGGCCGGGGCCGCCGTCTTCTTGGCGGCCGCCCGCTTGGCAGGGGCCTTCTTCGGCGGGGCCACGAGCGAGGCGGCGTCCGAGACCCGCTCCGCGCCCAGGATGTCCCGAAGGAACTTGCCGGTGTGGCTCGCGCCCACCGAGGCGACCTGCTCCGGCGTGCCCTCGGCCACCACGAGGCCGCCCCCGTAGCCGCCCTCGGGGCCCATGTCGATGACCCAGTCCGCGGTCTTGACGACGTCCAGGTTGTGCTCGATGACGATCACCGAGTTCCCCTTGTCCACCAGCCCCGACAGCACCTTGATCAGCTTCGAGATGTCCTCGAAGTGCAGACCCGTCGTCGGCTCGTCCAGCACGTACACCGTCCGGCCCGTCGACCGCTTCTGCAGCTCCGACGCCAGCTTCACGCGCTGCGCCTCACCACCCGAGAGCGTGGGCGCCGACTGGCCGAGCCGGACGTACCCGAGCCCCACCTCGTTCAGCGTCTTCAGGTGCCGCGCGATCGTCGGCACCGCCTCGAAGAAGCCCAGAGCCTCCTCGATCGGCATGTTCAGGACTTCGGCGATCGACTTGCCCTTGTAATGGACCTCCAGCGTCTCCCGGTTGTACCGGTCTCCGTGGCAGACCTCGCACGGGACGTACACGTCCGGCAGGAAGTTCATCTCGATCTTGATCGTGCCGTCGCCGGAGCAGTTCTCGCACCGGCCGCCCTTCACGTTGAAGGAGAAGCGGCCCGGCAGGTAGCCGCGCACCTTCGCCTCCATCGTCTCGGCGAAGAGCTTGCGCACGTGGTCGAAGACGCCCGTGTACGTCGCCGGGTTGGACCGCGGGGTCCGGCCGATCGGCGACTGGTCGACGTGCACGACCTTGTCGACGAGGTCGTCCCCGTCCACCCGCGTGTGCCGTCCCGGCACCGACCGGGCGCCGTTCAGCTCGCGCGCCAGGTGCGTGTACAGGATGTCGTTGACCAGCGTCGACTTGCCCGATCCCGATACGCCCGTGACCGCCGTGAGCACGCCCAGCGGGAAGGACACGTCGATGTCCCGCAGGTTGTTCTCCTTGGCGCCGTGCACGGTCAGCTTCCGCTCCCCGTTCACGGGACGGCGGATGTCCGGCACCGGGATGGAACGCTTCCCGGACAGGTACTGCCCGGTCATCGACTCGGAGTTCTTCAGCAGCTCCTTCAGCGAGCCGCTGTGCACGACCTTGCCGCCGTGCTCACCGGCGCCCGGGCCGATGTCCACGACCCAGTCGGCCACCTTGATGGTGTCCTCGTCGTGCTCGACGACGATGAGCGTGTTGCCCATGTCCCGCAGCCGCACCAGCGTCTCGATCAGCCGGTGGTTGTCCCGCTGGTGGAGGCCGATGGACGGCTCGTCCAGTACGTACAGCACGCCCACGAGACCGGAGCCGATCTGCGTGGCCAGCCGGATGCGCTGGGCCTCACCGCCCGACAGGGTGCCGGCGGCGCGGTTCAGCGAGAGGTAGTCCAGGCCGACGTCGACGAGGAAGCGCAGCCGCTCGTTGACCTCCTTCAGGACCCGTTCGGCGATCTTCTTGTCGCGGGCGTCGAGCCGCATCCGCCCCAGGAAGTCCGCGCACTCGCTGATCGACATCGCGGCGACCTCGGCGATGGACTTCTCCATCACCGTCACCGCGAGCACGATCGGCTTGAGCCGGGTGCCCTCACAGGTCGGGCAGGGCACCTCGCGCATGTAGCCCTCGAAGCGCTCGCGGCTGGCGTCGCTCTCGGACTCCGCGTGCCGGCGCTTGACGAACGGCACGGCGCCCTCGAAGGCCGTCGTGTACGCCCGCTCCCGGCCGTACCGGTTGCGGTAGCGGACCTCGATCTGCGTCTTGTGCCCGTACAGCAGGGCCTTCTTCGCCCGCTGCGGCAGCCCGGCCCAGGGGATGTCCGTACGGAAGCCCAGTTCGCCGGCGAGCGCGCCGATCAGCCGCTGGAAGTAGTCCTTGGTGTGGCCGAGGGACCACGGCGAGACCGCTCCCTCGTCGAGGGACTTGTCCTCGTCGGGGACGATCAGCTCCGGGTCCACCTCCATGCGCGTGCCGATGCCGGTGCACTCGGGGCAGGCGCCGAAGGGGGAGTTGAAGGAGAAGGAACGCGGCTCCAGCTCCTCGAACGACAGGTCGTCGTACGGGCAGTAGAGGTGCTCGGAATACATCCGCTCACGCTCGGGGTCGTCCTCGGCGAGGTCGACGAAGTCCAGGATCACCATGCCGCCGGAGAGGCCGAGGGCGGTCTCCACCGAGTCGGTGAGCCGGCGCTTGGCGCTCTCCTTGACGGTGAGGCGGTCGATGACCACCTCGATCGTGTGCTTCTCCTGCTTCTTCAGCGTGGGCGGCTCGGAGAGCTGGATGGTCTCCCCGTCCACCCGCGCCCGGCTGTAGCCCTTGGTCTGGAGGTCGGAGAAGAGGTCGACGAACTCGCCCTTGCGCTCGCGCACCAGCGGCGAGAGCACCTGGAAGCGGCTGCCCTCGGGGAGGGCGAGCACCTTGTCGACGATCGCCTGCGGCGACTGGCGGGAGATCGGGCGGCGGCACTCGGGGCAGTGGGGCTTGCCGATGCGCGCGAAGAGGAGGCGGAGGTAGTCGTAGACCTCGGTGATGGTGCCGACCGTCGAGCGCGGGTTGCGCGAGGTCGACTTCTGGTCGATCGAGACGGCCGGCGAGAGCCCCTCGATGAAGTCCACATCGGGCTTGTCCATCTGCCCCAGGAACTGGCGGGCGTACGACGAGAGCGACTCGACGTAGCGGCGCTGGCCCTCGGCGAAGATCGTGTCGAAGGCCAGGGAGGACTTGCCCGACCCGGAAAGTCCGGTGAAGACGATGAGTGAGTCGCGGGGCAGGTCGAGCGAGACGTTCTTGAGGTTGTGCTCGCGAGCGCCACGAACGATGAGACGGTCGGTCACGCCGGTCCGCACCTTTCTTGAGAGAGCGGGGGCACGGGGCCCCCGACTGTCCAGCGTACGGCTGGCTGGGTGGGCGCCTCTGCGATGGAGAAGAGCTTGGACTTCGAGCGTATAGCACGCGCATTCGATTTACGGCACTCGGCAGACGGGTTCACCCGTTCGTGTGGCCGGGGGTCGGCGGCACTAGGCTCGGATCCATGACTGATCATGTGCACGACCTGCAATCTGTACGTGAAGCCACGGACCGAATGCTGACCGCTCTCGCGAAACTGGACAACGCGGCCCTGGCCGAAGAGTCACATCTGCCGGGCTGGACCCGCGGCCACGTGCTGGCCCACCTGGCGCGCAACGCGGACGCCCTCGTCAACGTCTTCGCCGGCCGCCCCATGTACGCGAGCGCCGAGGCCCGCGACCACGACATCGAGCGCGACGCCCCGCGCCCGCTGGAGGCCCAGCTCGCCGACGTACGCGCCACCCACGCCGCGTTCCTGGCGCAGACCGAGCTGGACCAAGACTGGTCGCGCACCGTCGAGCTGCGCAACGGCGTCACCGACCTGGCCTCGAACGTGCCGTTCCGCCGCCTCGTCGAGGTCGAGCTGCACCACGTCGACCTGAACATCGGCTACGAGCTCTCCGACCTCCCGCAGGAGTTCACCGCCCGCGAGATCGCCTTCCTCGCCGACCGCTGGTCCGGACGCCCCGAGGTGCCCCCGGTGACCCTGCAGATCGAAGGCGGCGGCGACGGCTCGACCTGGCACACGGGCGGCGGGGAGGGCGGTCCGGTCACCCTGCTCGGCACCGGCGCCGAGCTCCTCGCCTGGCTGGCCGGCCGCGGCGACGGCGGCGCACACCTCACTGTCGTCGGCGGGCCCCTCCCGACCCTTCCCCCGCTCTAGGATCAGGACATGACGTACAGCGGAGCAGTCAAGGTCGGCGGTCCGGCCGACGTGCACGAACTCCCGGACCTGATGATTTCCAAGGTCGCGGTGGGGCCCATGAACAACAACGCGTACCTGCTGCGCTGCCGGGCCACCGACGAGCAGCTGCTGATCGACGCGGCCGCCGAGCCGGAGACCCTGCTGAACCTGATCGGTGACGACGGCATCGCCTCGGTCGTCACCACCCACCGGCACGGCGACCACTGGGGCGCGCTCGCGGAGGTCGTCGAGGCGACCGGCGCGCGCACCTACGCGGGCGCCCACGACGCCGAGGGCATCCCGGTGGCGTCCGACGTGCTGGTCGCGGACGGGGACACGGTCACGGTCGGGCGGATCACGCTGACCGCCCGCCACCTGGTCGGCCACACCCCCGGCTCCATCGCCCTGATCTACGACGACCCGCACGGGCACGCGCACGTCTTCACCGGCGACTGCCTGTTCCCCGGCGGCGTCGGCAACACCTGGGGCGACCCGAAGGCCTTCGAGCAGCTGATCGACGACGTCGAGCACAAGCTCTTCGGAGAGCTGTCGGACGAGACCTGGGTCTACCCGGGCCACGGCAACGACACCACGATCGGCGCCGAGCGGCCGCACCTGGCCGAGTGGCGCGAGCGCGGCTGGTAAGGGGCATACGGTCAACACCGCGACAGGAAGCACTCCTTCCGGTCGAAGATGACCGAACGCACGTCCTGGGGGTTGGGGCGGGGTATTTGCTGCACCATGCAACAAGACCCCTCCCCCTCCCTCCCCGCGGTCCCGCGCCCGCCCTCGATGCTGCGGCTGGCGACGGCCTCGCTCGCCGGCACCGCCATCGAGTTCTACGACTTCTTCGTCTACGGCACGGCCGCCGCCCTCGTGCTCGGCCCGCTGTTCTTCCCGTCCTTCTCCCCGCTCGCCGGGACCCTCGCCGCCTTCGGCACCTTCGGCATCGGATTCCTCGCCCGTCCGCTGGGCTCCGTGGTCTTCGGCCACATCGGCGACCGCTACGGCCGGCGCCCGGTCCTGCTCGGCTCCCTGCTGCTCACCGGGCTCGCCACGGTCGCCGTCGGCTGCGTGCCCACGTACGCGACGATCGGCACGGCGGCGCCCCTGCTGCTGCTCGTGCTGCGCTTCCTCCAGGGCCTCGGCCTCGGCGGCGAGTGGGGCGGCGCCGTCCTGCTGACCGCCGAACACGCCCCCGAGCAGCGGCGCGGGCTGTGGGCGAGCTTTCCGCAGATCGGCCCGCCGGTCGGGTTCCTGCTGGCCAACGGCATGATCCTCACCCTCTCCGCGACACTGACCGACGCGCAGTTCACGTCCTGGGGCTGGCGCGTGCCCTTCTGGGCGGCCGGCGTACTGGCCCTCGCCGGGCTGTGGCTGCGCCGCTCGGTGGAGGAGACCCCGCAGTTCCGCGCCCTCGCGGAGACCGGCCGGCGATCCGACGCCCCGCTGTCCGAGGTCGTACGCGGGCACTGGCGGCTGGTCCTGCTGACCGGCGGGGCCCTGTCCGTCGGGTACGCGGTCTTCTACGCGGTCACCACCTGGTCCCTCGCGTACGCCACGGAGCACCTCAGGGTCGACCGCACGGTGATGCTGGGGTGCATCATGGCGGCCGTCGCGCTGAAGGCCCTGCTGACCCCGCTGGTGGCGGTGCTCGGTGACCGGTACGGCCGGCGGCCGCTCTGCCTGATCGGCAGCGCGATGTGCCTGGTGTGGATGTTCCCGTTCGTCGCGCTGCTGCGGACGGCGGACCCGGTGCTGATGACGCTGGGCTGCCTCGGCGGGCTGCTGGGCATGGTGACGATGTTCGCCGTGGTGGGCGCGTACGTGCCGGAGCTGTACGCCCCGCGGATCCGCTGCACGGGCGCGGCCGTGGGCTACAACCTGGGCGGGGTGCTGGGCGGGGCGCTGACGCCCATCGTGGCGACGGCGCTGGCGGGCGGCTCCGGCCCGCCGTGGGGCGTGGCCGTGTACCTGAGCGGGATCGCCCTGCTCAGCCTGGTCTGCTTCGCGCTGCTGCCGGAGACGAATCCGGCGCTGCTGCGGGCGCGGACGGGCGCGGATGCGGGAAAGGGGGCGGCCGAAGCGGCCGCCCCCGCATAGCCCCGGCGGGCGCGGGGCCCTACGCGTCGATGCTCTCCGGGCGGGCGGCGGCCTCGGCTGCCGCCTGCCTCTTCGAGGCGATCAGGCTGGTGATCGTGGTGATCACCAGGACACCGCAGATGACGCCGAGGGAGACCGGGATGGAGACGACGGGGACGTGCAGCCCGCTCTCGTGCAGGGCGTGCAGCACCAGCTTGACGCCGATGAAGCCGAGGATGATCGACAGGCCGTAGCTGAGGTGGACCAGCTTCTTGAGCAGGCCGCCGATGAGGAAGTACAGCTGGCGCAGACCCATCAGGGCGAAGGCGTTGGCCGTGAAGACGATGTACGGGTCCTGGGTGAGGCCGAAGATCGCGGGGATCGAGTCCAGGGCGAACAGCACGTCGGTGGTGCCGATGGCGAGCATGACGACCATCAGCGGGGTCAGGACGCGCTTGCCGTTGCTCTCGATGAACAGCTTGGTGCCGTGGTACTTGTCGGCGACGCCGAACCTCTTCTCGACGGACTTGAGGAGACGGTTCTCCTCGAACTCCTCCTCGTCCTCGTCCTTGCGCGCCTCCTGGATCAGCTTCCAGGCGGTGTAGATCAGGAAGGCGCCGAAGATGTAGAAGACCCAGGAGAAGCTGGCGATGATCGCCGCGCCGGCGGCGATGAAGATCGCGCGCAGCACCAGGGCGATCAGCACGCCCACCAGCAGGACGCGCTGCTGGAGGTGGGAGGGCACCGCGAACTTCGCCATGATCAGGACGAAGACGAAGAGGTTGTCGACGCTCAGGGACTTCTCGGTGATGAAGCCGGCGAAGAACTCCTGCGAGGCCTGCGGGTTCCCGAAGAACCACAGGCCGAGGCCGAAGAGTGCGGCGAGCACGATCCAGACGATCGTCCAGGTGCCCGCTTCCTTGATCGATACGTCGTGCGGTTTGCGGCCGATGAAGAAATCGGCGCCGATGAGGATGCAGAGACCGAGAATGGTCAGCACCCAGAGGGTCCACGAAACGTCCACTGCTAATTCGCCTCCGGCAGATGGCTCAGCACACATGTCAGCGTCATCGCTGCCGGAGGTCTCTTCCACCCAGGCGGCCTGGAGGCCGTGGGCCGACGCCCCGGGACCGGCTGCGTTCACAGCCGAGTGGTCCGTATTGACGGGTACGCCGTAGCAGGAAAGCAGGAATACTCCCCTCCGCGTGCCCAGGGTACCCGTCAGAGCCCGTAAAGGTAAAGAGAAGACCAAGGAACGGTCATGGGCGGGCATCGCCTCGGTGGGCGGCGATCCGTTCCAGGGTCTGTTCCAGGACGCGGCTGCCCGCCGGCGGCAGGTCCGGCTCGAAGGTCCAGGCGTGGCCGACCCACGGATCGGCGAGGTGGTTGTCGGGCACCGGCGACAGCCGCATCAGCGAGCGCCACAGCGGATCCAGCAGCGGCCCGTACGCCGAGGCCTCGTCCCGGTCCGCCACCATCAGCAGGTGGACGCCGACCGCCGGACCCTCGTCGGCGAGGTAGCGCAGCCGGGTGACGGCCCGGTCGTCGAACCCGTGCGGGAAGTCGTGCACGATCAGCAGCTGGTCGGCCAGGTCCACGTCGGGCGGCAGGTCCTCGGGAGCCCCGGCCCGCACCGCCATCTGTACGAGGTCCACCCGGCGGGTCAGCGCCTCCAGGGTCCGCGTGACCCCGGCGGCCCCGGCGGCGGGCGGCCCGGCCAGCACCCCGGCCGCGACGAGCGGCGCCAGGGAGGCGGCCCCCGCCCCGGCGGCGTCGACCACGTGCACGGAGAACCGGTCGCCGGGGTGGACCGCGAGCAGCCTGACCGCGTGCGCGACGGCCATGTCCATGGCGGCCCGGCGCAGCCGGTCGGTGTCCATCGTCATCGCGGCCTCGGAGCCGGTGCGGCCGTTGTCGATCCAGAGCCCGCGCTCCAGCGGGGCCCGCACCAGCATGGGGATGCGCAGGTCGGGCCGCTCGGGCAGGTGCAGGTCGCCGAGGCGCAGGGCCAGCGGGGCCTCCTCGGGAACGGCGTGGCCGTGCCAGACGGGGTTGGCCCAGCGGGCGTACGGAGCCGGCAGTGCGGGCTCGACCACCTCGGACTCGGCGACCAGCTGGGCGAGGTCCCGGTCGAGCACGGCCTGGGCCTGGGCGACGAGCTCGTCGTGGCGGGCGCGGGCCGTCTCGCGGGCGGCGTTGCCGGAGCCCCCGAGCCGGTGGCGGGGGTCGGACAGCGCCTCGTCGAGCTCACGGTCCATCCGGGACTCGGCGAAGTCGCAGGCGCTGCGGTAGGCGGCCACGGAGCGGGCCAGGTCCTCGAACATGCCCCAGACCTGGTTGTAGAGCCGCTCCTCCAGGGACCAGCCGCTCGCGTCGCCCGCGACCGGGGCGGGCGGCCGGTCCTCCTCCGGGGAGGGGACGGCGCGCGGGCCGGGCTCGGGGGGCTCCGTGGTCGTGCGGCGCCGGCGCGGGTGGGCGTAGTCGATGGTGGGCGGCCCGCCGATGGTGTCGGCGGACGCGGGACCCGGCGCGGCTCCGGGGGCGCCCTGGTACGGGACGCCGGCGGCGGGGAGCTGCTCCGGTGGCGGCGGGGGCGTCGCCGGGGCCGCCGCGGCAGTGGTGTCCTGCGGGGCCCGCACGCCGTGCGCAGCGGTGGGCGGGGCCGCCGTCGGCAGGGCGGCCAGGGTGATGTCGCCGGACGGCACGAGCCCGGTGGCCACGTCCGCCAGGGCGGCGGCGGCCGGGCCGCCCAGCCCGGCGTCCGCCAGGAGCGCGCCGAGCCCGCCCGCGTACCCCTGGCCCACGGCACGGACCTTCCAGGCACCCTGGCGCCGGTAGAGCTCCAGGGCCACGACGGCGGTCTCGGCGTCCAGCCCGGTCAGGGTGTACCCGGCGAGCTCGGCGCCCTCCGGGTCGGCCACGGCCACGTACGGCGCGGGGACCGCACCGAACCGCGCCGGCCCGCCGGGCGGCAGGACGAGGACCACCCCGAGCCGGTGCACGGCGGGGGCGACGGCGTCGAGGTCGACGGCGAAGCGGTGCTCGCCCGCCACCGTCTCCGGCACCTCCAGTCCGGGCAGGCTGCGGGCGCCGGGGTGGGCCACCGACTCGGGGCCGGCCAGCCGGCCGGCGTCGTCGCAGGCCGAGGCCAGGGCCAGCACGGGCGTGCCCGCCGAGACCCTGATCTCCACCCGCGTCTGGGACAGGGGGTGGTTCTGCCCCCGGACCAGTTCGGCCGTCATCCTGCAGCCCTCCCCCGTGCCTTGCTCTTCCGCGCTGTTCTGTTCTGTCCGGCCGTCCGGCGCCGCTTACAGGTGCGGCAGGATCGACGGCATCAGGTCCTGGAACGTCCGGCCGTTGGCCGGGTTGCCGAGGGCCGTCATCTGCCAGCCGCCGCCGACGCGCGACACCTTCGCCATGATCTGCGCGGTGTACTGGCCGCCGCCGTCCAGCGTGTAGCGCGCCAGCTCCTGGCCGTTGGTCTCGTCGACGATGCGGCAGAAGGCGTTCTGCACCTCCTGGAACGTCTGCCCGGTGAACGAGTTCACCGTGAAGACGATCTGGTCGATGTGCACCGGCACGCGCTGGAGGTCGACGAGGATCGACTCGTCGTCCCCGCCCTGGCCGGCGCCGCCGACCAGGTTGTCACCGGTGTGCCGGACCGAGCCGTCGTCGCTCTGCAGGTGGCGGAAGAACACCACGTCCACCGGCTGCTTGTCGGCGAAGAGCACCGCCGACGCGTCCAGGTCGATCTCCCGGGTCCGCGAGCCGAACAGACCGCGGCGCTTGGCGGCCTGCCAGCCGAGGCCCATCCGGACCGCGGTCAGCGTGCCCCCGTCCTGCTTCTGCAGACTGATGGCCTGACCCTTGGTCATGTTGACCGTCACGCGCTGTCCCCTCTCCCTAGCCCGCCCCCGATGTGGGTGCGCATGTGTACCTGCGGCTGCTGCCAACCCTACTGACCGGCTCCGGGTCAGGCGAGGCCCGCTTCCCTCATCTGTCGCAGCTCCTTCTTCAGCTCGCCCACCTCGTCGCGGATCCGGGCCGCGACCTCGAACTGGAGCTCGGCCGCCGCTCCGCGCATCCGCTCGGTCATCTGCTCGATGAGCGCGGCCAGTTCCTCGGCCGGACGGTCCGTCAGCACGGCGGCGTCCCTGGCCGCCTTCGCGGCCTTGGCACCCTTGACCGCCTTGCCGCCCACGGTGACCTGGCCCGCCTTGACCACGCCGAGCGCGGGCACGGGAGCCTTGGCGCCCTTGCCTTCCTTGCCCTGGCGGTACCCGGTGCCGAGCAGCTGTTCGGTGTCCAGCTCCTCGCGGGCGATGGTGGCGACGATGTCGTTGATCTTCTTGCGCAGCGGCTGCGGGTCGATCCCGTTCGCCGTGTTGTACGCGATCTGCTTCTCCCGGCGCCGGTTGGTCTCCTCGATGGCCTTCTCCATCGCCGGGGTCATCTTGTCCGCGTACATGTGGACCTGGCCGGAGACGTTGCGCGCCGCGCGGCCGATGGTCTGGATCAGGGAGGTTCCCGAGCGCAGGAAGCCCTCCTTGTCCGCGTCGAGGATCGCCACCAGAGAGACCTCGGGCAGGTCGAGGCCCTCGCGCAGCAGGTTGATGCCGACCAGGACGTCGTACTCGCCGGCGCGCAGCTCGCGCAGCAGCTCGATGCGGCGCAGCGTGTCGACGTCGCTGTGCAGGTAGCGGACCTGGATGCCGAGCTCCAGGAAGTAGTCCGTGAGGTCCTCGGCCATCTTCTTGGTGAGGGTGGTGACCAGGACGCGCTCGTCCTTCTCCACCCGCTGCCGGATCTCGTGGACCAGGTCGTCGATCTGCCCCTCCGTGGGCTTGACCACGACCTCGGGGTCGATGAGCCCGGTGGGGCGGATGATCTGCTCGACGAAGCCGTCGCCGCGGGAGAGCTCGTACTTGCCGGGGGTCGCCGACAGGTAGACCGTCTGGCCGATGCGCTCCTGGAACTCCTCCCACTTCAGCGGCCGGTTGTCGAGGGCGGAGGGCAGCCGGAAGCCGTGGTCGACGAGGGTCCGCTTGCGGGAGGCGTCTCCCTCGTACATCGCGCCGATCTGCGGCACGGTGACGTGCGACTCGTCGATGACGAGGAGGAAGTCCTCGGGGAAGTAGTCGATGAGGGTGTTGGGCGCGGAGCCGCGCTCGCGGTCGTCCATGTGCAGCGAGTAGTTCTCGATGCCGGAGCAGGACCCGATCTGGCGCATCATCTCCAGGTCGTAGGTGGTGCGCATGCGCAGTCTCTGGGCCTCCAGCATCTTGCCCTGCTTCTCCAGCTCGGCGAGGCGCTCGGCCAGCTCCGCCTCGATGCCGCGGACCGCCTTCTCCATGCGCTCGGGGCCGGCGACGTAGTGGCTGGCGGGGAAGACGTACAGCTCGCGGTCCTCGCTGATGACCTCGCCCGTCAGCGGGTGCAGGGTGGAGAGGGCCTCGATCTCGTCGCCGAACATCTCGATGCGGACGGCCAGTTCCTCGTAGACCGGGAAGATCTCGATGGTGTCGCCGCGCACCCGGAAGGTGCCGCGGGTGAAGGCCACGTCGTTGCGCGTGTACTGGATGTCGACGAAACGGCGCAGCAGCTGGTCGCGGTCCATCTCCTCGCCGACCTTGAGGGGGACCATCCGGTCGACGTACTCCTGCGGGGTGCCGAGGCCGTAGATGCAGGACACGGAGGCCACGACGATCACATCGCGCCGGGTGAGGAGCGAGTTCGTCGCGGAGTGGCGCAGCCGCTCCACCTCCTCGTTGATCGAGGAGTCCTTCTCGATGTAGGTGTCCGACTGCGGTACGTACGCCTCGGGCTGGTAGTAGTCGTAGTACGAGACGAAGTACTCGACGGCGTTGTTCGGCAGGAGCTCGCGGAACTCGTTCGCCAGCTGGGCGGCGAGCGTCTTGTTCGGCGCCATCACGAGGGTCGGGCGCTGGAGCTTCTCGATCATCCAGGCGGTGGTCGCCGACTTGCCGGTGCCGGTCGCACCCAGCAGGACGACATCCTTCTCACCTGCACGGATGCGCTTCTCCAGCTCGGCGATGGCCGCCGGCTGGTCGCCGCTGGGCTGGTAGGGGCTGACGACCTCGAAAGGCGCCACCGTGCGTTCGATCTTCGATACGGGCCGCATGAGTCCACCGTACGACCCCCCACTGACACTCACGCAGCCGCGCGGGTCCGGGGCGCCGCTGCGGGGGCGGCCCGGCGCGTCGGCCCGTGCGGCCGGGCGCGTCCGGCGGACGGGTCGGAAGTCCTCCTTTCTGGTCCGTTTGTCGTAGTTCGGTGGCGGCCCGGTGATCTTCAACCGCATGATCGCCGTAGAGGTCCCCCGTGTAGTGCAACGCCGCAACGTCTGCCAGTCCGCACGCGTCTGACGCAGGAACAGGGCTCCCGAAACGAGGAGAACGCACATGTACGTCCGACCCGCCGCCGCGGCCGCCGCCGCATTCCTGGGCTTCACCCTGACCCTGCTGGGCGGGACGGCCGCCTCCGCCGCCTCCGGCCCCACCGTCCCCTCCTCCCCTTCCGGCTCCACCGGTCCCGCAGGCCCCGCAGGTCCCGCGGGCACCCCTGGGCTGCTGGGCCCCGTCGTGTACGCCCACCGGGGGGCTTCGGCGTACGCCCCCGAGAACACGCTCGCCGCGATCGACCTCGCGATGCGGCTGGGCTTCGACTGGGTCGAGAACGACGTCCAGCGCACCAAGGACGGCGAGCTGGTCGTGATCCACGACGACACGCTGGCCCGCACCACCGACGCCGAGCAGGCGTTCCCCGACCGCAAGCCCTGGCGGGTCAAGGACTTCACGGCGGCGGAGATCGCCACGCTGGACGCGGGCAGCTGGTTCGGCGAGGAGTTCGCGGGCGAGCGCGTCCCGACCCTGCGGGAGTACCTCGACCGGGTGGAGCGCAACCGGCAGCGGCTGCTGCTGGAGGTCAAGAAGCCCGAGCTCTACCCCGGCATCGAGAAGCAGACCCTCCAGGTGCTGGGCGAGGCCGGCTGGCTCGACCCGGACCACGTGCAGCGCCGCCTGGTCGTCCAGAGCTTCAGCGCGGACTCCGTACGCCTCGTGCACGGCCTGCGCCCGGACCTCGTGACGGCCTTCCTGGGCACCCCGACCCTCGCCGATCTGCCGAAGTACGCCCAGTTCACGGACCGGATCAACCCGTGGCACACCACCATCTCGGCCGACTGGGTGGCGGCGGTGCACGACCTGACGGGCGCCCACGGAAAGGCGATGGAGGTGGACACCTGGATCGTCGACGACGCGGCGACGGCCCGCAAGGTGCAGGGGATGGGCGTGGACGGGATCATCACCAACGCCCCGGACGTCGTGCACCAGGCGGTGCTCGGGGCCTTCGCGTTCTAGCGGTGCGCGGGCCTTCGCGTTCCAGCGGTGCGCGGGCCTTCGCGTTCCAGCGGCGCGCGGGGCCTTCGCCTGCGGACACCCGGGGGACGCCCCGGCTGTCGGACCCTCCCCGTACGGTGGAGGGGTGGACAGCACCGAGCGGCCCCGCGGGCCGCACCTCGAATGGACCGTCGTCCCCAGCGACATCGGCCCCCTGCTCCTGGCCGCGACCCCGGAGGGTCTGGTCCGGGTCGAGTTCCACGCCGGGCCGGACCGGGTCGACACGATGATCGGCTCCCTCGTCTCCCGGCTCGGCGCCGACGCCTGGCGCCCGGCACCGGGGCAGGAGGTGCTGCTGGCCGAGCCGATACGCCAGCTGAAGGCCTACTTCGGGGGCACGCTCAAGCGCTTCGAGCTGCCGCTGGACTGGCGGCTCAGCTCCGGCTTCAACCGGCAGGTGCTCCAGGAGCTGGACCGCTCGGTGCCGTACGGGGCGGTCGTCGGGTACGGGGAGCTCGCGGCCCGCGTCGGCCAGCCCGGCGCGGCCCAGGCCGTGGGCAACGCCATGGGGTCGAACCCGCTCCCGCTGGTGGTGGCCTGCCACCGGGTCGTGGAGAACGACGGGGGCATCGGCGGCTTCGGCGGCGGGGTGGAGACCAAGCGCAGCCTGCTGGCGCTGGAGGGCGTCCTGCCGCAGCCGCTGTTCTGAGCGCAGCGGCGGGGCTCCGGCGGGGCGCGGGGCGCGTGCGCGGGGGTGCACGCGCAGGGGATGCCTGGTGGATCGGGGTCGCGGGGCGCATCCCCCGTTCCGTCCGGCCGTAAGGGGTGGGAAACTGCCGCGGTGACCACTGCCACCGCCTCCGGCCGCACCGCGCCCGTACTCCGCCCTGCGCCGCGCCGGGGGTGTACGGCATGACCGCGATACCCGGCACCGACCTGCCCGCCCCGCCCGTGAGCGCGGCGGACCTGCCCCGGCTCCAGCGCCGCGTCTCGGGGGTGCTGATCGCGAGCCAGATGCTGGGCGGCGTCGGCGTGCCCATCAGCATCGCCCTGGCCCCGGTCCTCGCGACGGAGGTCAGCGGTACCGAAGCCCTGTCCGGCTTCGCCTCCACCGCCGCCGTGATCGGCACCGCGGCGGTCTCTCTCCCGCTCGCCGCCCTGATGACCGCGCGCGGCCGGCGGCCGGGGCTGGTGCTCGGGTACGGGATCGGCGCCGTCGGCGCGGGCCTGGTGGTCCTCGCCGCCGCGATCAAGAACTTCCCGCTGCTGATGCTCGGCATGGCCGCCTTCGGAGCCGCCTCCTCGGCCAACCTCCAGGCCCGGTTCGCGGCCGCCGACCTCGCGGCCCCGGACCGCCGGGCCCGCGCCGTCTCCCTCGTCGTCTGGGCCTCGACCCTGGGCGCGGTGCTCGGCCCGAACCTCTCCGCCCCGGCCGGCCGCAGCTTCGCCGGCACCTCCATACCCGAGACGGCGGGCCCCTTCGTGTGGGCCGGTGCCGTCTTCGTCCTCACCGCCGCGCTGATCGGCCTGTTCCTGCGGCCGGACCCGCTGCTGACGGCGCGGGCGCTGGCCTCGCCCGCGGAGCAGTCCACGGGCGGCCGCTCGCTGCGCGCGGGGTTCGCGGCCGTCAAGGCCTCCCCGCGGGCGCGGCTGGCCCTGGTCACCGTCGCGGTGTCCCACACCGCGATGGTCTCGATCATGGTGATGACACCGGTCGACCTGGGCCACCACGGTGCCACGCTGGAGCTCGTCGGCCTGGTGATCAGCGGTCACATCGCGGGCATGTTCGCCTTCTCGCCGGTCATGGGCTGGCTCGCGGACCGGGTGGGCAGGCTGGCCGTGATCGGCCTGGCGGCCGGCCTGCTGTCGGTGGCCGCCCTGCTCGCCGGCACCGCCGGCCCGAGCCACGCGCAGAGCGCGATCGGCCTGTTCCTGCTGGGCCTCGGCTGGTCCGCCGGGATGGTCTCCGGCTCGGCCCTGCTCACGGATTCGGTGCCGCAGGCCGCGCGGGCCGCCGTACAGGGCCTGAGCGACCTCACGATGAACGCGTGCGCGGGCGTGGGCGGTGCGGCCGCCGGCCTGGTCATGTCGCACGCGGGCTACGGCTGGCTGAACGCGATCGGCGCGGCCCTGCTGCTGCCGATGGCGGCGTTGGCCCTGTTCACCGCGCGCCGCCACCCCGCCGCCGCCCCGGCCGCTAGCAGCTGATGTGGTAGGCCTTGCGCAGCGTCTCGTGGACGGTCCAGGTGGTCTTGTCGCCCTCCCGGAGCACGCAGGCGGAGCCGGGGCCCACCTCCAGGGTCTCGCCGCCCTCGACCTCGATGGTGGCGCGGCCGCTGACCACCACGAACAGCTCGTTCGCCTCGGTGTCGGTGACCACTCCCGGGGTGATCTGCCAGATGCCGCGCACCTGCGTGCCGTCGGGGGACTCCCACAGCACCTTGCCCGTCACGACGGGCTCGCCGGAGAGGATCTGGCCGGGATCGAGGTCCTCGACCTCCAGTTCGGCGTCCGGTACGGATACGGCGAACGAGGCGGGACCGTGCTCACTGGTGCTCATGCCGAGTCACCCTAATCCGCGCGTCCGGCGCTCCGCGGTGACCACAACGTCCATGGTCCGCCCGCCGCACGGGGCAACCTGTCCAGCCGGGCACCCCCCGGGCCGTGTCCTGCCGATCAGGCCGGTCGCCCGGCGCTGAGCACCCGCGGGGTTTCGGCCAGAGCGGCGCGGACCGCTTGGCCGCGAGTCCGAGCACCCGGGTGCCGATGCCGCAGGCGCTGTCGAGGACGCGGTGCGGGCCGGGGCCCGGGGACGCGGTGAGCAGGGCGTCCAGGGCCCGGCCCCGGCGGGCGATGCCCGCGTCCCGGTCCGCGTACAGGAGGTGGTACCGGTCGGCGGGTTCGTCGTGGAAGGCGCGCCTGTCCGGGGAGTTCACGGGGGCACGCTACTCGGACAGGTTCGGCGGCGGTGGGCGGGAAGGCGTTTGGGGGCGGGGATCCCGTGCCATGGATGGGACATGCACACATCACCCGAGGTCCCGGTCCTGTCCGAAGAGGTCCGCGAGGCGCTGGAGCAGCGCCGTCCGGTCGTGGCCCTGGAGTCGACGATCATCGCGCACGGGCTGCCCCGTCCCCGCAATCTCGCCGTGGGAGCGGAACTTGAGGCGCTGGTGCGCGCCGAAGGCGCGGTTCCGGCCACGATCGCGGTCGTCGACGGGGTGGCGTACGCCGGCCTCGACAAGGCACAGCTGGAGCGGATCGCGGGCGGCGAAGGCGTGCGCAAGCTCGGCCACCGGGATCTGGCGCCCGCACTCGCGACGGGCGCGACCGGAGCGACGACGGTGTCGGCGACGGCCTTCCTGGCCGCGCGGGCGGGGCTGCGCGTGTTCGCCACGGGCGGCCTGGGCGGCGTACACCGGGAGTACGCGCAGACGCAGGACGAGTCGGCGGACCTGGCGCTGCTGGCGCGGACGCGGATCACGGTGGTGTGCGCGGGGGTGAAGTCGATCCTGGACGTGCCGGCCACGCTGCAGCGGCTGGAGACGCTCGGGGTGGGGGTGGTCGGGTACGGGACGGAACGTTTCCCCGGCTTCTACCTGGCCAGTTCCGGCGAGCCGGTGGACTGGACCGTCCACCGTCCGGAGGAGGTGGCCGCGGTGATGGCCGCCCAGGACGCGCTCGGCGGGCCGCAGTCGGCGCTGCTGGTGGCCAATCCGGTCGCGGAGGCGGAGCAGTTGGATCCGGACCTGCACGACCGGGTCCTGGCCGAGGCCCTGGAGGAGTGCCGCGCGCGCGGGATCACGGGGCAGGCGGTGACCCCGTTCCTGCTGGGGTTCCTGGTACGGGCGACGGGCGGGGCCTCGCTGGAGGCCAACCTGGCGGCGGTACGGGGCAACGTGGCACTCGGGGCCAGGATCGCGGGGGCCTGGGCGGCGCGTCCGTGACGGCGCCCGCGGCGGGGTCCGGGGCCGCCTCCGCGGCGGGGTCCGGGGCCGCGCCGGGAGCGCTGCTGGTCGTCGGGGACGTGGTGACGGACGTCGTGGCGGTGCATCCGGAGCCGCTGGCCCCGGCCACCGACACGACCGCGCGGATCCGCACCCTGCCCGGCGGCGCCGGGGCCAACGCTGCCTGCTGGGCGGCGTACGCGGGGGTGGCGGAGGTGCGCCTCCTCGCGCGGGTGGGCACCGAATCGGCCCGGTGGCACGAGCAGTCGCTGCGGGACTCCGGGGTGCGGCCGCGGCTGGTGATCGATCCGGCCGAACCCACCGGGACGGTGGTCGCGCTGGTCGGCAAGGACGCCGAGCGCACCTTCCTCACCGACAGCGGCGCCGCGCTGCGGCTGACCCCGGCGGACTGGGCTCCGGCCCTGCTGGACGGGGCCGCCCATCTGCACCTGTCCGGCTACCTCTTCTTCGCCGACAGCAGCCGCGAGCTGGCCCTGGTCGCGCTGCGGGCGGCCCGGGCCCGGGGGGTGCCGGTGAGCGTGGACCCGGCCTCGGCGGGGTTCCTGGCCGGGCTGGGCCCCGAGCGCTTCCTCGACGCCGTGGCGGGCATCGGCGTACTGCTGCCCAACGAGGACGAGGCGCGGCTGCTGGCCGGGCTGCCGGAGCCGGCCGGGGCGGCCCGGGCGGCGGCGGAGCTGAGCCGACGGGTACCGCTCGTGGTGGTCACCCGGGGTGCGGCCGGGGCACTGGTGGCGGAGGGGGGCCGGGTGACCGCCGAGGTGTCGGCGGAGTCGGCCGAGGCGGTGGACTCGACGGGTGCCGGGGACGCGTTCACCGGCGGGTTCCTGGCCGCGCGGCTCGCGGGCGCCGCCCCGGCGGACGCGGCCCGGGCCGGGTGCCGCGCGGCCGCGCGGGCGGTGACCCGGCTGGGCGGACGCCCGTGACGGCGGCCGCGGGCGGCGGGTGAAGGAGCTACGAGCTGTACTCCTCCTGCCCGAGGGTGTCGATCACGCCCGCCTTGTTCACGCTGTAGTGGAACACCAGGCCCTTGTTCGGGTGGGTTTCCAGCCACGAGGTGAGCTCGTGCGTGGTGATGGGCTTGTTCGTGGAGCCGGAGAGGATCGGGGCGTGGGCGCCGATCTTGGCGTCCTCGGCGATCGGAATGTAGGTCTCCTCGCCGACGGTCACGAAGGGGGTGGCGCCGCCCGCGACGGGGCAGCCCCAGTGGCCGTGCTTGACGATCAGGCTGTACTGGCCGCCCTCGGGGGTGTAGCGGTGGACCGCGACCTCGTTCGGCGAGACGGCGTCCTTGGAGGCACAGGCGGGTCCGGGGGCGGGCGGCTTCGGCTTGGCCGGGGTGCTGGCGGTCGGGGACGTCTTCTTCGAGGACGCCGCGGAGGCGGACGGGGCCGCTCCGCCGGGCGCGGCGGAGGAGGGGGCCGTGGCCGGGGGGCTCGCCGGGCTCGCGCCGGGGCTCGTACCGGCGGCGCCCGCGTCACTCCCGTCGCCGTCGCCGTTGCAGGCCGTGAGGGTCAGGGCCCCGCAGAGCACCAGAGCGGCGGCCGCGTGCCGCCGCAGCCGTCTCGGACCCTGAACCGCCCTGCCGCGTCCGCCCATTGCCGTCTCCTTCTGCCAAGGCGCCACCGCGTGGTCGCCGTCGAAGCGTGACGTCAACGTAGTGCGCGGGCGCAGCCGGGGGCGATGGCCGGATCCCGTTCGTCACCGGTCCGCGATGGCGTTGTTGCGGAGCCCGTACGTCCGTGACGGGACGGGGGCCCGGAGCTCAGCCGGTGGGGGCGGTGGGGCCGGTGAGACCGGTCCAGGCGGGGTGGCGGGGGTCGTCGGCCCGGACCACCGCGTCCGCCCGGGCGGCGGGACCGGTCTCGGCCTCGTAGCGGGCGAAGGCGGGCAGGGTCCAGCGGGCGGACTCCTCGGTGCGGCGGGCCAGCGCCCCCGGGGAGAGGCTGATGTGCACGCTGAGGTCGAAGGGGAACCAGTGGCCCAGCAGCATCGGTCCGTGCACGATCACGACCCCGCCCGGCGGGAGTTCGGCGTACGGGCTTCGGGTGGCCCGGTCGGTCGCCGGGTCCCACAGGTCGGGCAGCACCCGGCCGGTGCCGCCGGGATCGGTCGGGCCGAACACCTCGCGCCACAGGGCGGCGGTGTCGTACCAGCCGCCGAGGTAGGAGTCCACGTCCTCGCGGCCGAACTCGAAGCGGAGGGAGGCGGGGCGCAGGAATCCCCCGGCCGGGACCACCACGACCGGGCGGCCGCGCAGGCGCAGCTCGTCGGCGAGGTGCCCGGCGAGCAGGCCGGTGCCGGCGGCGGGCGCGCCGTCGATGCCCACTCGCCGCCACGTCGCCTCCCCTGCCGGGGACTCGTGTTCCTCGAGGTGGCCGGCGAGCCGCTCGGCCATCCGCTGCCATGTGATCGCTTCCAGCTGCACGGGCCCATTGTCAGTGGTGGGCCCTACCGTTTTTCACGAGGGATCACCGGCGGGAAAGAGCCGTTGGCCCGGCCTTGGGGAGGGGTCTGTCATGGCTCGCGAGACGACGTATCTGGAACTGTCGCAGGACGGCGGCGGGGCGCACAAGTTCTACGAGGTGACCGTGGACGGCACGGCCGTCTCGGTGCGGTACGGCCGGATCGGCGCGGACGGCCAGGTCCAGAGCTCCTCCTTCCCGAGCGTCGAGAAGGCCCGGGCGGCGGCCGCCAAGAAGATCGGCGAGAAGGTCCGCAAGGGGTACGCGCCGGCCGTGGCCGGGCAGCGCGCGGCCCGGGCGGTCTCCCGCCGCCAGGTCACGTCCGCGCCGTCGACGGCGCGTGCGGTGGCCCCCGTGCTGTGGCGGTTCCGTACGGGCTCCTCGGCGTTCGGGATCCATGTGGACGAGGACCGCTGCTGGGTGGGCAACCAGGCGGGGGACGTCTACACGCTGAGCCACGAGGGCGAGGTGCTGGCCCGGTACTCGCTGCCGGACGGTGTGAAATGCCTGGTGGCGGACGAGTTCTGGATATACGCGGGCTGTGACGACGGCACGGTGTACGACCTGTCGTCGAAGGTGCCGTTCGGGGCCTACGACATCGCGGCGGACGTGGACATCTTCTGGCTCGACATCCACGAGGGCGTGCTGAGCGTGTCCGACCGCAGCGGCGGACTGACGGTCATCGACCACGAGGACGAGTTCCAGTGGTCGCGGCGGTCGCCGGGGTCGAATGCGTGGATGGTCCGGGCGGACGAGCGGTCGGTCTACCACGGGCACAGCCAGGGGGTGACGGCCTACGCGGCCGACGGCGGCGCGCAGTTGTGGCACACGCCGACCAACGGCTCGGTGCTGTTCGGCTGGCAGGAGGACCGCACGGTCTACGCGGCCACCGGGCGCCACACCGTGCAGCGGCTGTCGAAGGCGACGGGGGCCGTGGAGGCCTCGTACCGGTGCGACGCCGCCGTGTACGCGTGCGCGACCTCGCCGGACGGCCGGCACGTGTTCGCCGCCGACTACGCCTCTTCGGTGTACTGCTTCGACGCCGACGGGCAGCGGCTGTGGAAGCTGGGCACCGGCGGCGGTTCGGCCCTGTCGATGCAGTATCTGGACGAGCGGCTGTACCTGGTCACCACGGACGGGTCCCTGATCTGCATGGACGCGAGCGAGGCGGCGATCCTGGCGGCCCAGCGGGGTTCGGTGCCTACGGCCGTGGACGTGAAGTCGGCGGCTGCGCTGCCGGTGTTCACCCCGGCGGCCTCCGCCGCGGCAGTGGCGACCGTGTCGGTGGCGGCGGCCCCGGCCGGCGGTGTGGTGGTGGAGTGCGTGCAGCAGGGCGGCCGGATGCGCGTGCAGGTGGTGTCGGGCGGCTTCGAGCCCTCGTGGAACGTGCAGTTCCCGCGCGGGATCCGGGAGCCCGGTGCCCGGTACGTGGTCGACGGGCTGCACGCGGCCTCGGGCGGGTTCTACCGGGTGCGCGGGGAGATACGCCGCCTGGTCTGACCGGGGCGGGGCGGGGTCCGGCGGGGCGGGTCCGGCGGGGTGGGTCCGGCGGGGTGCGTCACGGAAGACGGCCCGGACGGGGTGACGGAAGACGGCCCGGGCAGGCGCACGGTTCGGCGCCGGGCGGGGCGTCCGAGGGTATGGAGAAGGCCTCGTCCTCGGCGAGCGTGCAGGTCACGTACAGCACGACCGGTACGGTGCCGAGGTTGCGGCCGAGGTGCAGGTGCTCGGCGCCGGCCGGTTCGACGAAGCTGGTGCCGGGGCGGTGGACGACGACGGAGTTGTCGTGCAGGATCCGGGTCAGCGTCCCGGACTTGACGAGCGCGATCAGCGGGACGCGGTGGAAGTGCCAGCCGGTGCAGTCGCCGGGCTCGATGACGATCTCCCGGCCCGCCAGGCCCTCCGCGCCGCCTTCCACGGCTCTCGTGAGCCGCGCCGTCGGCTGCCATCCACCCATGTACGCACCCTTCCCCCACGGGCATCACGGCCCTACCGCAGCCCCAACGCCCCACGGTAGAGGGACATCCGGACATCCGGGAAAGTCGGCGAAACCTCAATCGTCATTTTCCGCCAGGTGATAACCGGTCCGGACAGCGGTATCACATGGCCATGAGCCTCGTGGTGTTCGAGTCGCTGAAGCAGATCCACTGCGCGGAGTGCCGCCAGGGGCCGCTCCGGCATCTCGTCCGCGAGGTCGGCGTGCCCCGGTGCCTGGACTGCGCCGACCTGGGTCACCTGGTCTACCTGCCGCGCGGGGACGCCGCGCTCACCCGGCGGGCCCGCGAGGGGAGTTCACTCTCGGCCGTCGTCGTCCGCTTCAACAAGCGGCGCCGCCGCTACGAGCGCCAGGGGCTGCTGGTCGAGGATCCCGCCCTGGCCCGCGCCGAGCGTGCCTGCCTCGCGGACGCCGAGGCGCGGGCCCGCCGCCGGGAGCGGGACCGGCTGCGCCGCGCCGTCGAGGACACCCGGTTCACGGCGGCCTTCGCCGCCGAGATCGTGCGGCTGTTCCCGGGGTGCCCGGCCGACCGGGCGGTGGCGATCGCCGCGCACGCCTCGCTGCGCGGCAGCGGCCGGGTGGGCCGGACGGCGGCCGGCCGGGCCCTGACCGAACAGGCGGTGTCGGTGGCGGTCCGGGCGGCGGTGCGGCACACCGACACCGAGTACGACGCGCTGCTGATGGCGGGTGTCCCGCGGTTCGCGGCCCGGGCCCGGCTGGCTCCCCGGATCGACGCGATCCTGGACGCCTGGCGCACGCCCCCGCTCCCACCCCCGCTCCCACAGCCGTCGCCGGCCGTGGACGTCCCTTAGGGGGTGTCTACCGGAGGCGGAAGCGGCGGTAGAGCAGCATCCCGCCCAACAGCAGTGCCCCGCCGCCGGGCAGCAGGTAGCCGACTCCGTCGGCACCGGTGTGGGCGAGCGCCGGGCCCTGCTGCGACGGCGCGGCCGGGGTGGCGGGCCGCTCCACGACGGGCGTCTCGACCACGGGCGGCTCGACGACGGGCGGCTGCGCCGGCTTGCCGCCGCTGGGCTCGCCGCCGTTGACGGAGGTGTTGCCGGTCGAGCTGTTGCCCAACCCGACGACGTTGACCGAGTTGCCGCTGATGTTGAGGGGGACGTCGACCGGGAGCTGGATCCCGTTGCCGGACAGCAGTCCCGGCGAATCCTTTCCGCCCCCGTCGGCATGGGCTCCCCCGCCCGTGTGTGACCCGCCGCCGGCTCCGGATCCCGGTTTCGCAGGGTGCGAGGACACCGACCCCTGATGCCCGCCGCCGCCACCGCCCTGGTTGGCACAGCGGTTGCCCGCGGCCGGGTTGAGCAGCCCGACCACGCTCACGGTGTTGCCGCACACGTTCACCGGGGTGTGCACCGGCAGTTGCACCAGGTTCCCCGACAGCAGCCCCGGCGAACGCTCGGCCTGCCCGCCCGCGTCCGCATCGGCGAAGGCGAATCCGCCGACACCCGCGACCGCCAGCCCACCTCCCGCAACCACCGCCGCGATCAAGCCATTCCGACGACTGTGACGCATGAGTACCCTGCCTTCCGGAGGAGTTCACGGGCACTGCACCCGCACCGGAAACAACGCGGCAAACCCGTTCGGGTTATAGAGCAGGTATGCATTTCACCCCATCGTGTACTGGGTAGTGCCTACGTCATGACTGAACGCCCGCTCCTGCTCATCGACGTGGACGGCCCCCTCAACCCCTTCCGGTCCCGCCTCGCGGGGCTGCGCGGGTACACGAGTCACCGGATGCATCCGGCGGACTGGATGTCCCGCCGGGACCCCCGGTCCCGCAGCGCCCGGCGCGGGCTGCGCATCCGCCTGCACCCCGCGCACGGCGCCCGTCTGCTGGCCCTGCCCTTCGAACTCGCCTGGGCCACGGCCTGGATGCACCAGGCCAACACGATGATCGCCCCGCACATCGGACTGCCCGGTGATCTTCCCGTCATCGAATGGCCGGAACTCTTCGCCGCCGATCCCGACGGCCTCTTCTGGAAGACCCGCCCGCTCCTCGACTGGGCCGCGGGCCGCCCCTTCGCCTGGGTCGACGACATGATCACCCCGCAGGACCGCGACTGGATCGCGGCCCACCACCCGGCCCCGGCCCTCCCCCTGACCATCCACGCCCGACACGGCCTGCGCGACCGGGACTTCACCACGTTGACGCGCTGGGCTGCCGAGGTCAGCGGCGCAGGGCGGTGAGGGGGTCGGCCGCGGGGGTGCCCGTGGGCCACCAGTCCTCGGTGTCCGGCCGGGACTCGTAGGCGTACCAGAGGCCGTCACGGCCCAGGCGGAGCTGGCGGGTGTGCGCGGTGAGGCGGTTGCGCTCGGGGCGGAAGGCGCCCTGGGAGGCTGCGATGAGAGCGGGGCGGGCCCGGTCGAAGGGGCCTGCCGGCGGGTCCCAGGGCTCTTCGAGGGCGGCGAGGGCGGGCCGCCCGCCCTGGCGCCAGGCCGCGGCCGCGCGCGCCAGGTCGGTGGTGGTGCGACCGGTGGCCCGGGCCAGGTCCCGGTAGAGGGTGCGGGCCGCTCCCGTGAGGCCGGCCGTGTGGTGCGCGGAGGCCAGGCGGACGGCGTCCTGCCAGAGCGTGAGCCCGGCGATCGGGTCCTCGGCGGTGTTCAGCAGCGCGAAGGCGCGGGCGGCGGCGTCCGTGGCGAGCTGGTCCAGGGCCAGCGGGTCGGGGGCCGCCGCGTCGGCCGGGTACGCGGGCGGAAGCCCCACGGCGGCGGGCGCGCACAGCGGGGCCGGCAGCGGCGGCAGGCCGGTGCGGGCCAGGGCGGCGCGGGCCGGGACCCCGGGGAAGTCCGGCGCGGTGTCGGGCTGTTCACGGGCGGCGTGCGCGGCATTGCGGCGGGTCAGCTCGTCGAGGAGCTCCCGCTCGCCCCGGCCGCGCAGGAGCAGCAGGACGAACGGGTCCTCGTCGAGGAGTCGGGCCGCCCGGTAGCAGAGGGCCGCGGCGTGCTTGCAGGGCGGACGGGCGGTGTCCGGGCAGGAGCAGCGCGGGACGAGCTCGCCCGCGCCCGGCAGGACCGTGCCCGCCAGCGACTGCGGGACCTCGCGCTCCAGCAGGCTCGCGAGGGCCGTGGGGTCCGCGGCCACCGCCTCCAGGAGCTCGCTCCACTCGGCGTCCGGGAAGGGGCTCAGGGCCAGTTCGGTGCGGTACGGGCGGGCCCGGCTGCCCCGTACGTACGCCACGATGCGGCCGGGGGTGACCGTGACCGCGTCGACATGGCCCTCGGCCGCGTACGCGTGCCCCCGCGCCAGGCGCGCCGCGTCGCCGGACGCCTCTTCGAGCGCCGACACCCAGGCGCGCCCCCACCAGCTGGCGGCCTCCACCCCGGCGGGCACCGTCTCGAAGGTCCGGCGGCGGTCGTCCCGCGCGGTGATCATGCGGGCCTCCTCAGCGAGACGAGGTCGGCCAGCTCGCGGTCGGTCAGCTCGGTCAGCGCGGACTCCCCGGAGCCGAGCACGGCATCGGCCAGGGCCCGCTTCGCCTCCAGCATCTCGGCGATCCGGTCCTCCACGGTGCCCTCGGCGATGATCCGGTGGACCTGGACCGGCTGCGTCTGGCCGATCCGGTAGGCGCGGTCGGTGGCCTGCTCCTCCACCGCCGGGTTCCACCAGCGGTCGAAGTGGATGACATGGCCGGCCCGCGTGAGGTTCAGCCCGGTGCCCGCCGCCTTCAACGAGAGCAGGAAGACCGGGACTTCGCCCGACTGGAAGCGGTCCACGAGCTCCTCGCGCCGCGCCACCGGCGTCCCGCCGTGCAGGAGCTGGTGGGAGATCCCCCGGGCCGCCAGGTGCCGCTCGATGATTCGGGCCATCGTCACGTACTGGGTGAAGACCAGCACCGAGCCGTCCTCCGCGAGGATGGTGTCCAGCAGCTCGTCCAGCAGGGCCAGCTTGCCCGAGCGGTGCGGGATCCGGGGCTGCTCCTCCTTCAAGTACTGCGCGGGGTGGTTGCAGATCTGCTTGAGCGAGGCCAGCAGTTTCATGATCATGCCGCGCCGCTCGATGCCCTCGCTCGCCTCGATCACGGCCATCGCCTCGTCCACCGCGGCCTGGTAGAGCGAGGCCTGTTCGCGCGTGAGGGAGACCGGATGGTCGGTCTCCGTCTTCGGCGGCAGCTCGGGGGCGATCCCCGGGTCGGACTTCTTGCGCCGCAGCAGGAACGGCCGGACGAGCGCGGCGAGCCGGGCCACCGCCGCCTCGTTGCCCCCGTCCTCCTCCTGCTGGTGCTCCACCGGGCGGGCGTGCCGGGCCCGGAACGCCGTCAGCGGGCCGAGCAGCCCGGGCGTGGTCCAGTCGAGCAGGGCCCACAGCTCGGAGAGGTTGTTCTCCACCGGGGTGCCGGTCAGCGCCACCCGTGCCGGCGCCGGGATCGTGCGCAGCGCCTTCGCCGTCGCCGAATGCGGGTTCTTCACGTGTTGCGCCTCGTCGGCGACGACCATGCCCCAGGGCTGCTCGGCCAGCCGGGCGGCGCTCGCGCGCATCGTCCCGTACGTGGTGAGGACGAACCCGCCGGCCAGCCCGTCGAGGCTGCGGCTGCCGCCGTGGAAGCGGCGCACGGCGACCCCGGGCGCGAACTTCTCGATCTCCCGCTGCCAGTTGCCCAGCAGCGATGCCGGGCAGACGACGAGCGTCGGCTCGGGGCGGTCCCGGTGCAGGTGCAGCGCGATGAGCGTTACCGTCTTGCCCAGGCCCATGTCGTCGGCGAGGCAGCCGCCGAGGCCGAGCGAGGTCATCAGGTCCAGCCAGGCCAGGCCGCGGGCCTGGTAGTCGCGCAGGGTGGCCTTCAGGGCGACGGGCTGTGGCAGCGGGGCCAGCTCGCCGGTCAGCCGCTCCCGCAGGGCGGCCAGCGCGCCCACCGGGACCGCCGCCACCGGCTCACCATCCACCTCGGCCGTCCCCGTCAGTACGGTGGCCAGCGCGTCCACCGGGTCCAGCAGGCCCAGCTCCCGCTTGCGCGCCTTGCGCACCAGCTCGGGGTCGACCCGGACCCACTGGTCCCGCAGCCGCACCACCGGCCGGTGGGCCTGGGCCAGCGCGTCCATCTCCCCCGGGGTGAGCCGGTCGCCTCCCAGCGCGAGCTCCCAGGAGAAGGCGAAGAGGTGGCCGGCGTCGAAGAAGGCGGTGCCGTCGGTGGCGGAGCCGGGCGCGGTGGACCGTACGACCGCGGTCGCGGACAGCGTACGGGCCAGCTCGCGCGGCCAGTGGACCAGGATCCCGGCCGCCGCCAGCCGGGTCGCGGCCCGGCCGAGGAGGTCTTCGAGCTCCGGGTCGCAGAGGGCGAGGACATCGGGGACCGGCTGGTCCAGCAGCCGCTGCAGCGGCGGCCAGACCCGCGCGGCCCGGCGCAGCGCCAGTACGGCGTCGATCCGGGCACGCGGCCCGAACCCGGCGGCGGCCGCACCGGCCCACAGCAGCCCGGCATCGGTGACGAGGGTGGGGTCGGCGAGGCTGTGCACCTGGACCACGGCGGCGCCCGCACGGCGGATGTCCGCGTCCCGGAGGGCGCCCGCGCCCTCGGTGCCGTCCGGGCCCTCGGTGTCGTCCGCGACCTCGGTGCCGTCCGGGCGGTCGAAGAGGCTGAACGAGGAGAGGTCGAGCCGCAGCGAGATCCCGACGCCCGCATCGGCGCCGGCCGCGACCTGCGCGGCCCAGTCCCGTATCCCGGGCACCCGCTGGGGCTCCTGCGCGGCGAAGGGCCGCCCGGCGGCCACCGGCGCGGCCGGGGTGCGGGGCAGGCCGTCGGCGACGGCATCGAGGAACGCCCGGACCAGTGCTTCCGGTTCGGGCAGCAGGAGCGGGCGGCGACCGGCCAGGGGGGTGGCGTACCCCTCGTACGGGAGGGCGGCGGCCACCGCGCGCAGGTGTTCCACGTCCTGTGCGTCGAGCGGGCCCGCCCGCCAGGCGTCGACCCCGTCGGGGGTGACGCCGGGGAGGAGACGGCCGCGGGCGACGAGCGCGAGGGCGTGGAGGGCGGCGGTGCCCCAGGCGCGGGTGGCGGGATGCGCGCCGGGGCCGCGGGGGGCCCGGGCGAGGAGGGGGAGGGCGTCGGTGACGGAGAGGGTGAGGGAGGGAACGGTACGGGTGCGGACCCCCGGGCCGTGGGGGCGCACGACGGTGAGCGGGGCCGGGGTCCCCGCGCCGCCCTCCGGAAGGGGGTCCCCGTCGGGGGCCCAGAAGGCGATGCGGGACTCGCGGGGGACGGCGGCGGGGAGGAAGACGGCGGGGTGGCGCAGGAGCGCGGTCGCGGGCGGCTGCGGTGTCACGGTGTCGGCTCCTCTCCCTCTCGGCGCGGTCGGATCAGACGGGTCCCGTCTGCCGTCGAGTCTAGGTGTGGCCACTGACAATGCCGCTGAGCTGGGCAGACGTCGACTCCCGAATCGCTGCGCGGGGCCCTCTCCCCGCGCCTCGGACCCCGGCGCGCCTCGAACCCCGGCGGTGCTTGATCGACCGGGCCGCGTCCGACCCGGTCGGGGCGTTTTGCGGTGGCACGGGGCGGGGACGGCACAAGCACCGCACCAGCTGCCGCATCGGGAGAAACCACCATGCTCCAGGGTCTCGCCGCCGTCATCGCACTCGCGCTCGCCGCCCCCGGCTTCCTCGGCGCCGCCGACCTCCCTCCGCAGCCCTCCTCGCCCTGGCATGCCGGGAAGGTCACCAAGGGGCTGCCCGAAACGCCGCCGTTCTGCCTGGACGGGGCGCTTCCGGCCACCGGGAGCTGGCACCGGCACTTCGGCACCGACCTCGACGCCGGCGCCGTGCAGGTCTCCGTACGGGCCTCCTCCGACGCGGCGGCGGCGCGGCTGGCCCGGGACCTGGAGCGGCAGGTCGCCGCCTGCGCCGCCGACTGGCTGCGGGAGCACCCGGAGGGGACGGCCCGGTCGAGGGACTACGGCGCCCTCCCCGTCGAGGAGGGCGCCCACGTGTACGGCGTGCACACCTCGATCCCGGACTCCGAGCCCGGCGTGCACCTCTTCGGCATCGGCCGCGACGGTTCCACGGTGACCGTCGTCCAGTGGGGCCGGATGGGCGACCTGGGCGACGCCCCCGTCGCCGCCTTCAAGCGGACGACCACGACCGCCGTGAACCGCCTCGATCCATGACCGGTGGGACCATGGAGTCGAGGCGATGGTGATGCGTTCCGGAAACGAGCCGGTGACCGCCCGCAGCCCGCTGCGGCTGCGGTTCTGGCTGAGTCTGTGGGGGTTCCTCTGGGCCGCCGCCGGGACCGCCGCGTTCTCGCTGGTCGGCCGTCCCGGGTGGGCGGCCGCCTGCGGGGTCGTCGCCGTGCTGGCGCTCGTCGACCTGGCCGTTGTCCTCCACCACATCCACCAGGGCCCGCACTACCAGCCCGGCCCGGAGATCCCCCCGTACGAGCCCCCGCCGCGGCGCTGACCCGGCCCCGCGGCTCCTCGAAGCGGGCCGCTCCGCTACTCCTCGAAGCGGGCCGCGGCCACGTAGTCGGGCCGGGGGTCCAGGGCGGCCGCCAGGCGGAAGTGCTTGCGCGCCTGCTCGGGCCGGCCGGAGCGCTCGTGGGTGCGGGCCAGGGCGAAGTGCGCGAAGGCGTTGTCCGGCTCCCGCTCCAGCACCAGCTCGAACTCCAGCGCCGCCGGACGCAGTTGCGCGGCGGCGAAGAACGCGCGGGCCCGCAGCAGCCGGGCGGCCGTGTTCTCCGGGTGCGCGGCGATGACCGAGTCGAGCAGCTTCACGGCGCCCCGCGGGTCGCGCGCGGCCAGCAGCTGCTCGGCGGCACGGTAGTCGATGACGTGGGTCTCGGGCGACGAGCCGGACGGCGAAGGCGGCTGCGCCGGTACGGACGGCGGCGTGGTGTCGGACACGGTTCGATCCTTCCCTCTGCGGCCGCGTTCAACGCCCCGCGCCCCGCCTGCTATTCCATGTGCACGTCAGGCACCGGCGGTGCCTGCGGTACCTGCGGGTCCTTCAGCGGCTTCCCGCTCCTTGAGCTCCGCCCACACCTTGCGCACCTGCGGCTCCAGTGCCTCCAGCGGCCCGTCGTTGTCGATGACGAGCGTGGCCACCGCGAGCCGCTGCTCCCGCGTGGCCTGCGCGGCCATCCGGGCCCGCGCCTCCTCCTCGGCCATCCCGCGCAGCGCGGTCAGCCGGGCCAGCTGCGTTCCGGGGGCCGCGTCCACCACGACCACCAGGTCGTACAGCGGCGCCAGGCCGTTCTCCGCGAGCAGCGGTACGTCGTGCACCACGATCGCGTCGGCCCCGGCGGCGGCCTCCAGCTCGGCCGACCGGGCCCCGACCAGCGGGTGCACGATGGCGTTGAGGGTCTGCAGCTTCGCCGGGTCGGCGAACACGATCGAGCCCAGCTTCGGCCGGTCCAGCGTCCCTTCGGCGGTCAGCACGGACTCCCCGAACGCCGCCACGACGGCCGCGAGCCCCGGCGTACCGGGCTCCACGACCTCCCGCGCGATGCGGTCGGCGTCCACGACGACCGCCCCGTACCCCGCCAGCAGCCGCGAGACCTCGCTCTTGCCGGCACCGATTCCGCCTGTCAGGCCCACCTTCAACATGCCCAGCAGACTAGACCCCGCGCCCGGGCCCCCGTACAGCCCCCCGCCCCGGCCGGCCGGGGCGGGGACCTCAGCCCTCGCCCTCGCGCTCCGCCAGGAACCGCTCGAACTCGCGGCCGATCTCGTCCGCCGACGGGATCTCCTGCGGCTCCGCGATCATGTTGCCCCGCGTCTCGGCGCCGGCCGCCGCGTCGTACTGGTGCTCCAGTCCCTGGACCAGGGAGACCAGCTCCTCGTCGCCCTCGCGGATCTGCCGGTCGATCTCCGTCTGCGTACGGTGCGCCTCGGTGCGCAGCGCGTGCGCCACGGCCGGCAGGACCAGCCCGGTCGCCGCGGTGATCGCCTCCAGCACCGTCAGCGCCGCGTCCGGGTACGGGGAGCGCGCCACGTAGTGCGGTACGTGCGCGGCGACGCCCAGCACGTCGTGCCCGGCCTGGCCGAGGCGGAATTCCACCAGGGACTCCGCGCTGCCCGGCACCTGCGCCTCGTCGAACGGGCTGCGGTGGCCCGGCATGAGGTCGGTCCGGTTGCCGTGCGGGGTGATCCCGACGGGCCGGGTGTGCGGGACGCCCATGGGGATGCCGTGGAAGTTGACCGAGAGCCGGACGCCGAGGCGCTCGACGATCTGGCGGACGGCGACGGCGAAGCGCTCCCACTCCACGTCCGGTTCGGGGCCGGAGAGCAGCAGGAACGGGGCGCCCGTGGCGTCTTGGACGAGCCGCACCTCCAGGCGCGGCTCCTCGAACTCGGTCCAGTGGTCGCGCTGGAACGTCAGCAGCGGCCGGCGGGCGCGGTAGTCGACCAGGCGGTCGGCGTCGAACCGGGCCACGACCTGGTGGGGCAGCGTGTCGAGCAGTCGCTCGACGATCTGCTCGCCGGCCTCGCCCGCGTCGATGTACCCCTCGAAGTGGTAGAGCATGACCAGCCCGGCCGAGTCCTGGGCAAGCGCCAGATCAGCCACTGCCAGGCCCTTGGCATCCCATTCGTACAAACCCTGTGGATCAAGCACCGTCACCACTCCTCCTCGCCGCCTACTGTGCGCACAACGTCCAAGGCTGCTGCTCCATTCCCCGGTTGGCCGCTTTCACAGGAACGCAACAAGGCCCGCCCCCCGAAGGGGACGGGCCTTGCCGTTCAGCTCAGTTACAGCTCACACCGAGGTGTGGTGCGCTGCGATCAGCTCTGGCCGCCGGCCAGCTTCTCGCGGAGCGCGGCCAGGGCCTCGTCGGAGGCCAGGGCGCCCGAGGTCTCGTCCGACTCCGAGGAGTAGGAACCGCCCGAGATGCCCGCACCGGCGTTGCCACTGGCGGCCGGGGCGGCAGCGCCCTCGGCAGCAGCGGCCTCGTCGGCCTCGCGGCTCTTGATGACCTGCGCCTGGTGCTGCTCGAAGCGGACCTGCGCCTCGGCGTACTGGCGCTCCCACGTCTCGCGCTGGGTGTCGAAGCCCTCGAGCCAGTCGTTGGTCTCGGGGTCGAAGCCCTCGGGGTAGATGTAGTTGCCCTGGTCGTCGTAGGACGCGGCCATGCCGTACAGGGTCGGGTCGAACTCGACCGACGCCGGGTCGGCACCGAAGGACTCGTTGGCCTGCTTCAGGGACAGCGAGATCCGGCGACGCTCGAGGTCGATGTCGATGACCTTGACGAAGATCTCGTCGTTGACCTGGACGACCTGCTCCGGGATCTCCACGTGGCGCTCGGCCAGCTCGGAGATGTGGACCAGACCCTCGATGCCCTCGTCCACGCGGACGAACGCACCGAACGGAACCAGCTTGGTGACCTTGCCCGGGACGACCTGACCGATCTGGTGCGTACGGGCGAACTGCTGCCACGGGTCCTCCTGCGTCGCCTTCAGCGACAGGGAGACACGCTCGCGGTCCATGTCCACGTCGAGGACCTCGACGGTGACTTCCTGGCCGACCTCGACAACCTCGGACGGGTGGTCGATGTGCTTCCAGGACAGCTCGGAGACGTGGACGAGACCGTCGACGCCACCCAGGTCCACGAAGGCACCGAAGTTGACGATCGAGGAAACGACGCCGGAGCGGACCTGACCCTTCTGCAGGGTGGTGAGGAACGTCTGGCGGACCTCGGACTGGGTCTGCTCCAGCCAGGCACGGCGGGACAGGACCACGTTGTTGCGGTTCTTGTCCAGCTCGATGATCTTCGCCTCGAGCTCCTTGCCCACGTAGGGCTGGAGGTCGCGGACGCGGCGCATCTCGACGAGGGAGGCCGGCAGGAAGCCACGGAGGCCGATGTCGAGGATGAGACCACCCTTGACGACCTCGATGACGGTACCGGTGACGATGCCGTCTTCTTCCTTGATCTTCTCGATCGTGCCCCAGGCGCGCTCGTACTGGGCGCGCTTCTTGGACAGGATCAGGCGGCCTTCCTTGTCCTCCTTCTGGAGAACCAGGGCCTCGATCTCGTCGCCGACCTTGACGACCTCGTTCGGGTCGACGTCGTGCTTGATCGAGAGCTCACGGCTCGGGATCACGCCTTCGGTCTTGTAACCGATGTCGAGCAGGACCTCGTCCCGGTCGACCTTCACGATGACGCCGTCGACGATGTCGCCGTCGTTGAAGTACTTGATCGTCTCGTCGATCGCGGCGAGGAAGGCTTCCTCGTTACCGATGTCGTTGACCGCTACCTGCGGGGTGGTAGAGGTGGTCTCGGTGCTGCTCGTCATGTGGGAAAGGGCTCCGGTTACGGACAGAAAGTCGTAGGTACTGCTACGCCGGGAGCCCTTATCGGCATCTGCCGAAGAAGCCGGACAGCCAAGGAAGCCCCTACTCCGCCGTGAAGCGGGTGAGGGCCTCGAAAACCGAGGGGACATCAACAGATGCAAGCGCAGCCTGCTAGGTCTGAGGAGCACAGGCTCGCAGCGCAACTTGTAGCATACGGGGGCAGCCGGACAGGGTCAATGCGCGAAGGCGCACACCCCGGGCGGATCACCGCATAACCGGCACAATTCGTGGGCGGGCAGGCGCCGATGGCCCTTCTCTGCCGTGTCACGACTCTTTCCGACTCTTTCCGCAGACTACGACGACGGGCCCCATGAACCAAGAGGACTACGCCTCCGAAGAAGCGTACGAAGCCGACGGCACCGGTCACGGCGGCTTCGAGGACGCCGGCGACGACGCCGAGGCCACCCGGCGTGACGCGGACGAAGCGGAGAGCAGCCGGGCCAGCCGCGGCTGGTGGGACCGCAACGCCGACGAGTACCAGAGCGAGCACGGCGCCTTCCTCGGCGACGACCGCTTCGTCTGGGGGCCGGAGGGCCTCGACGAGGCGGACGCCGCGCTGCTCGGCCCGGCGGACTCACTCAAGGACAAGGACGTCCTGGAGATCGGCGCCGGCGCCGCCCAGTGCTCGCGCTGGCTGGCCGCCCGGGGCGCCCGCCCGGTCGCCCTCGACCTCTCCCACCGCCAGCTCCAGCACGCCCTGCGCATCGGCGAGGACGTCCCGCTGGTCGAAGCCGACGCCGGAAGGCTCCCCTTCCGCGACGGCTCCTTCGACCTCGCCTGTTCCGCGTACGGGGCCGTCCCCTTCGTCGCCGACCCCGTGAACGTCATGCGCGAGGTCCACCGCGTCCTGCGCCCCGGCGGCCGCTGGGTCTTCTCGGTCACCCACCCCATCCGCTGGGCCTTCCCCGACGAGCCCGGCCCCGAAGGGCTGTCGATCGCCGCCTCCTACTTCGACCGGACCCCGTACGTGGAACAGGACGAGCAGGGCCGCGCCGTCTACGTGGAGCACCACCGCACCCTCGGCGACCGGGTCCGGGACGTGGTGGCGGGCGGGTTCCGCCTGGTGGACCTGGTGGAGCCGGAGTGGCCCGCCTGGAACACCCAGGAGTGGGGCGGCTGGTCCCCGCTGCGCGGCAACCTGATCCCCGGCACCGCGATCTTCGTCTGCGAGAGGGGCTGAGACCCGGTTGACCCGACAGCTCCGCCAGGCCGACCTCGACGCCCTCCCCGTACGGGAGGCCCTGCCCGCGCTCGTCTCGGCGCTGGACGCCCACGGCACGGCGGTGCTCTGCGCCCCGCCCGGCACCGGCAAGACCACGCTGGTGCCGCTGGTGCTGGCGGGGCTGGTGGGCGGCGGGCCCCGGCGCCGGGTGGTCGTCGCCGAGCCCCGGCGGATCGCCGCCCGGGCGGCGGCGCGGCGGATGGCCTGGCTGCTGGGCGAGCAGGTCGGCGGCGCGGTGGGCTTCACGGTGCGCGGGGAACGGGTGGCGGGCCCGGACACCGTGGTGGAGGTGGTCACCACCGGTGTGCTGCTCCAGCGCCTCCAGCGGGACCAGGAGCTCGCCGGCGTGGACGTGGTGGTCCTGGACGAGTGCCACGAGCGGCACCTCGACGCCGACACGGTCGCCGCGTTCCTGCTGGACGTACGGGAAACCCTGCGCCCGGAGCTGCGGCTGGTGGCGGCTTCGGCGACGACCGACGCGACGGGCTGGGCCCGCGTCCTCGGCCGCGGGCGCCCCGGGGGCGCGCCGGTGGTGGAGGCCGCCGGGGTCTCGTACCCGGTGGAGACGGTCTGGGTCCCGCCGGCCCGGCCGGTGCGGCCGCCGCACGGGATGCGGGTGGACCCGGCGCAGCTCGCGCACGTGGCCTCGGTGGTGCGGCGGGCGCTGGCGGAACGTTCCGGTGACGTCCTGTGCTTCCTGCCCGGCGTCGGCGAGATCGCCCGGGTGGCCGGGCAGCTGGCCGGGGTGGAGGCGGAGGTGCTCCAGCTGCACGGGCGCGCCCCGGCGGCGGTGCAGGACGCGGCGCTCTCCGTCGCGCCGCACCGCCGGGTGATCCTGTCCACCGCGGTGGCGGAGTCCAGCCTGACCGTGCCCGGGGTACGGGTGGTCGTGGACTCCGGGCTGGCCCGCGAACCCCGGGTGGACCACGCGCGGGGGCTGGGCTCCCTGGCGACCGTACGGGCGTCCCGCGCGGCCGGGCGCCAGCGGGCGGGCCGGGCCGGGCGCGAGGCGCCGGGGGCGGTGTACCGCTGCTGGCCGGAGGCCGAGGACGGCCGCCTGGCGGCGTTCCCCTCCCCCGAGATCCGGATCGCGGACCTGGCCCGGTTCGCGCTGCAGGCGGCGTGCTGGGGCGATCCGGACGCGGCCGGGCTGGCCCTGCCGGACCCGCCGCCGGCCGGGGCGATGGCCGCGGCCCGGGAGGTGCTGGTCGCGGTGGGCGCGGTGTCCCCGGCCGGCGGGGTCACCGCGCGCGGGCAGCGGATGGCCCGGCTGGGGCTGCACCCGCGCCTCGCCCGCGCCCTGCTGGACGGCTCCGCCTCGCTGGGACCGCGCCGGGCCGCCGAGATCGTCGCCCTGCTGAGCGAGGAGCCGCCGCGGGAGTACGGGGACGACCTGGCCGCCGCCTGGCGCCGGGCCCGCGCGGGCGGCGACGCGTACGCGGCCCGCTGGCGGGCGGAGGCCCGCCGCCTGGAGCGGGCCGCGGAGCGCCCCGCCGGGAGCCCCGAGGGGCTTTCCGACGATGCCGCCGCCGGGCTCGTCGCGGCCCTGGCGTTCCCCGAGCGCGTCGCCCGGGCCAAGGGCGAGGGGGCGTTCCTGATGGCCTCGGGGACGGGGGCCGAGCTCGGTGACGGCTCATCGCTGCGCAGCGCGCCCTGGCTGGCGGTGGCCGTCGCCGACCGGGGGCCGCATTCCGTCTCCGCCCGGGTCCGGCTGGCCGCCGTCGTCGACGAGGAGACGGCCCGGGCCGCCGCCGGCCACCTGCTGTCCTGCGGGGAGGAGGTCCGCTGGGAGGACGGGGACGTGGTGGCCAGGTCCGCGCAGCGGCTCGGGGCCGTCGAGCTGGCCGTGCGCCCGCTCGGGAACCCCGACCCGGACCTGGTCAGGGCCGCCCTCCTCGACGGCCTGCGCGGCGAGGGGCTCGGCCTGCTGCGCTGGTCCCCGGACGCGCGGATGCTCCGCGCCCGCCTCGGCTTCCTGCACCGCACGCTCGGCGGCGACTGGCCCGACGTAGAGGACGACGCCACCCTGCTGGACCGCGCCGGCGACTGGCTGGAGCCCGAGCTGTCACGGGCCCGCCGCCGCGCGGATCTCGGGCGGATCGACGCCGGGCAGGCGCTGAACCGGCTGCTGCCCTGGGCCACCGGCGAGGCGGCCCGCCTCGACGAGCTGGCCCCGGAGCGGATCGAGGTGCCGAGCGGCTCCCGGATCCGGGTGGACTACGCCGCCGAGGGGCACGGGCAGCCGGTCCTCGCCGTGAAGCTGCAGGAGCTGTTCGGGCTGGCCGAGACCCCGAAGGTGGCCGGGGTGCCCGTACTCGTGCACCTGCTGTCCCCGGCCGGGCGGCCCGCCGCCGTCACCGCCGACCTGGCCTCCTTCTGGCAGGGCGGCTACCGCGCGGTGCGCGCCGAGCTCCGCGGCCGCTACCCCAAGCACCCGTGGCCGCAGGACCCGGCGACCGCCGAGCCCACCCGGCACACCAACGCCCGGCTCAGACGTCGGCCGTGAGCCGCGCGGTGGGCGCCTCCCCGTCCTGCGCCTCACCGCGGCGCCGGCTGCGGGCCTCCAGCCACAGGGCCGCCCCGAACAGGACGAGGGCCCCCGCCGCCAGGCCGATCGGGGCGTACGTGTGCAGCGCGAGGACCTTCGTACGGTTCGACTTGACCAGGTCGACGGTGTACGCGGCGTAGTCCTCGCGCATCTTCACGTGCCCCGCGAAGACGGTGAGCCTGCCGTCGGGCGCGCCCGCCGCGATGCCGCCGCGCATCTCCTGCTCGATGACCTGCTCGGCGTTGACGGGCGCCCCGGTCACCGGGTCGACCCAGAACATCGCCTTGGCCTGGTACCAGAGGCTGGTGCCGGTGCTCTGCTCGAAGGTCTTCGGGTCGATGCCCTCGATCGGCATCTTCTTCGGGAGCGCGACCTTCGTCCACGGGAGGGTCTGCTCGTAGTAGTAGACGTCCATCCCGCGGTACGTGCGCGGTCCGACGTAGTGGATGGGCGAGGCGGTGCGGGTCTGCGCGTCGAAGTAGAGGTAGTCGCGCGGCTCGGTGAAGAACGGCCACTTGAACTCGATGCCCTGGCGTTGGACCGGGTCGCCGTCGACCATCTCGCCGGTGGCGTGCACCGGGTCCTGGCTGTGGGCGTCGAAGATGTAGCGCTCCGGTATCTGGGAGACCATCTTCCCGTCCGGGCCCATGATGTACGTGAGGGTGTCCCAGACGACGACGTCCTTGCCGGCGCTCGCCTCGATCTCCTTCGACGCCTCGACGTTGCCCTTCAGGGTCTGGACGATGGTGACCTTGTCCACCTTCTTGGGCTGCATGCCGGCGGTGTAGTCGAGGAGGGTCGCGTCCTTGGCCTCCAGGACCATCTCCTGGTACTGACCCGGCGGGATCTTGGCGAGCCGGGGGTACGCGTACCAGCGCAGCAGCGGCGCGAGGGCGGCGAGGAACACGGCGAAGGCGAGCAGGACGAGGCTGGCGGTACGTCTCAAGGCCGGGCCTCCTCTACTGTCCGGGCGCGCTGGGCGCGGTGGTGAGCAGGGGCTTGGGCGAGGTCTTGCCTTCGGGCGCCCCGAACGCCGTGATGGCGAACACGAGGGCCAGCGCGGCGGCAAGCCCGATGGCGGCGGCGAGGAGTGCGCGCATGCCGGGGCCTCCGGAATCCGATGGAATCTGACTGGGCGTCAGGACGGAGCCCGCACCGTAGCAACGCCGGGCGGAGATGAGAACCGTCGTGACCCGGGATCACGGAGCGGCATTGGTCCGAATTACCTATGGTCAGGCGTGTTGTGACGCTACGTGACGTGTTCCGGTGTCCCACGGGTCAAGCTCCTCCTGGCATCTCAGTGGAGTTCCCCCGGAGTCGAGGAGCACGCGGATGAGTACGGAGAAGACGACGGGGGCGCGGCCGGATCCGCGCACCCTTCGCACCCGATGGATGGCCGGCGGCGCGGTCGCCTCGCTCGCGCTGCTCCTGGCGGCCGGGCTGACCGTGCCGAACGCGCTGGCGGCCCAGGACGCGGGCGGGCGCGCGAGCGCGTACGGCGCCGCGGGCGGCGGCGGCAAGTGCGAGAAGGACCCCCGCACCGGCAAGCAGCGGACGGACTGCCGGAAGGACCCGCGGCAGGGCGCGCGGGGCCCGAAGGGTCCCCCGGGCCCCAGCGGCCCGCCCGGCGAACCGGGTGAACAGGGTGAACCCGGCGAACCCGGTCCGCCCGGGGCCACCGGTCCGAGCGGCCCCCCTGGTCCCAGTGGCCCTGCCGGTCCCAGTGGCCCTGCCGGTCCCAGTGGCCCTGCCGGTCCCAGTGGCCCGCCCGGACCCAGTGGCCCGCCCGGACCCAGTGGCCCGCCCGGACCCAGCGGCTCCCCCGGCCCCAGCGGCCCGCCCGGCCCCAGCGGCTCCCCCGGCCCCAGCGGCCCGCCCGGCCCCAGCGGCCCGCCCGGGCCCACGATCAACGTCGGCGCGAGCATCCAGTCCTTCAGCGACCAGATCATCGCGGACACCACGCTCACCAAGATCCTCTTCAGCAGCGCGGTCTACGACACGAGCATGATGTTCGACGCTCCGAACTCGGCCCTGGTGGTCAGGACGGCGGGGCGCTACCAGGTCACGGGCCGGGTCCTGCTGACCTACACCCCGAATCCGGCAGGGGCCCGGAACCTGCAACTGCAGGTGAACGGCGGTGGACGCGCGCTCGACTCACAGGACACCGCGGTCCTCCCGGGAACCGGGTACGTCTCGCAGTCGGTGTCGGCGACCCTGGAGCTGGCCGTGGGCGACGTGATCACGCTCCACGTCCTCCAGACCACCGGCGCCAACGCCAGCTCGCGGTTCGTGCCGGGATCCTTGAGCACGGCCGTCGCTCCGCGACTCACCGCGGAGCTGCTCGTACCGACGCCGTGACCACGGCCACCGCCTCTGCGGCCGGCTAGGGGGCCCTGGTCCCGGTGGGAGACGCGGCCGGGGACGCCTTGCGCGTGGCCGAGGGGCTCGGGGTGGGCGCCGGGGTCGGCCGCGCGCTCGCCGTCGGCGAGGGCGTCGGGGTCGGCGTCGGGCTCGGGGTCGGCGTCGGGGTCGGCGTCGGCGTCGGCGTCGGCGTCGGCGTCGGGGTCGGCGTCGGCGTCGGCGTGGGCTTCGGATCCGGCGTCGGGGTGGGAGTGGGCGTCGGGGTGGGCGTCGGCACCGGCGTGGGCTTGGGTGTGGGGCTCGGGGTCGGCTTCGGGCTCGGCCCGGGCTGCGCCGGGGGCCGGCCCGCGTCCGCGTTCGGGACCTCGTGCGCTCCCTGGAGGTAGTACGTGAACCAGGACTTCACCGTGCGCAGGTACTCCGCGGACTGGTTGTACGAGAGCACCGCGCGGTCCAGATCGGCCGGTACGCGCAGGTCGCGGGTGCCCGCGCAGAGGTAGCGGGCGGCCGCGAGCGACGCGTCGTACACGTTGTTCGGGTTGCGGCGGCCGTCGCCGTCCGCGTCCTGGCCCCAGGCCGCCCACGTGGACGGGATGAACTGCATCGGGCCCACCGCCCGGTCGTGCGCGGCGTCGCCGTCGTACTGTCCGCCGTCCGTGTCGCGGATGTCGGCGAAGCCGTTGCCGTCGAGCACGGGGCCCAGGATCGGCCGCAGGGTGGTGCCGGCGGCGTCGACGCGGCCGCCGCGCGCCTGCCCGGACTCGACCTTGCCGATGGCCGCGAGGAGTTGCCAGCGCAGTCCGCAACCGGGGTCGCTGCGCCCCACCTTCTGCTCGGCCAGCCGGTACGCCGCCAGGACCGTCGCCGGGATTCCCTGCGCGCCTTCCCCGCCGCCCATGGCCACCGGTTCGTTGTGCGTCGCCAGTGCCCCGGCGTCCGGCTGCGCCGGCTGTGCGGCGGCCGGGACCTCCTGCGGCAGCTCCGCCGCCACCGGCGGGAGTTCGGTGAGGTAGTCGGTGTCCCCTCCGGACCCGGTCGGCCGTGCGGGGTCCGCGGCCGGCCCTTCGGAGTCCGCGGCGGATATCCGCTCCCGTACGGGGGCCCCGGACGCCGTGAGCGCCGCGGCGACGAACGCGCAGACCAGGACCGCGGCCCCACCCCTGCGCAGCCTGCTTCCTATCCGAGCCGACATGAGCCGGGTCCCCTCCCCCTCGACGTCGGCGCGACCCTACGTCAACTCCCTTCAACCTGCACCGATCTGCGTCCGGATTTCACGACTTCCCCACCTGAGGGGCAGCTCACGCATACTGACCCGGACCGTTCGGGGCGCATTGGCCCGAAGTAAGGAAGAGATGTCATGCCGTTCACGCTCAGCCACGCGGCTGCCGCCCTGCCCGCCGTGCGCCGTACGGGCCGGGCCCGCGGACCGCTGGTCGCGTCGGCGCTCGTCCTCGGGTCGTTCGCGCCGGACACGTTCTATTTCGCGGACGCCGTCGTCCCGGGCGTCTGGCCGTACGGGGAGTTCGCGCACTCGCTGCCCGGGGTGTTCACCGTGGACGCCGTGCTGACCGCCGCGCTCGCGGCCTGCTGGCTGCTGCTGCGCGAACCGCTGATCGCGCTGCTGCCGCGCCGCCGCCGGGGCCGGATGCACGCCTTCGTACGGGGAGAGGACTGGCGGGGCCGCGGCCCGGTGCCGCTCGTGTCGTGGTTCTACGTCTGCGCCGTCATCGGCTCCCTCACGCACGTGGTGTGGGACAGCTTCACGCACCCCCACCGGTGGGGGACGGACGCGCTGCCCGTGCTCGGCGAGCCGTTCGCGAAGGGGCTTCCCCTCTATACGTACGTGCAGTACGGGACTTCGGCTCTCGCCGCCTGCGCCCTGCTCTGGTTCGCGGTGACCGCCGTGCGGCGGCTGCCCGACTCGCCCGTGCCGGGGTCCGTGCCGGTGCTCGGCCGGGCGGAGCTGCTGGGAGCGGCCGCCCTGGTCGTGGTGTGCGTGGCCGTCGGGGTGACGATGCGCGTGCTGCGCTTCTTCACGTTCTTCGACCGGATCCGCACACCGCTCGACATCATCCCGACCGTCTGCTTCGGCGCGGGCGGCGGACTCGCCGTGGGCCTGCTGCTGTACGGGGTCCTCGTACGGCTCCTGCACCGGCGCGGGCCGGCCCGCCCGGACGAGGAGACGCGGACGCCCGTCCCCGCCGCAGGGCGGCCGGCGGGAACGGGCGTCCGGTAGACCTGCGTCAGTGCGCGGCCGACTCCCAGTCGGCGCCGACGCCCACCGACACGTCCAGCGGGGCGCGCAGTTCCACTGCGGCGCCCATCTCGCGGCGCACCAGCTCCTCGGCCTTCTTGCGCTCGCCCGGGGCGATCTCCAGCACGATTTCGTCGTGGACCTGGAGCAGCATCCGCGACTTCAGCCCGGCCTCGGTGATGGCCTTGTCCACGCGCAGCATCGCGACCTTGACGATGTCGGCCGCGGTGCCCTGGATCGGGGCGTTCAGCGCCATCCGCTCGGCGGCCTCGCGGCGCTGGCGGTTGTCGCTGTTGAGGTCGGGCAGGTAGCGGCGGCGGCCGAAGACGGTCGCCGTGTACCCGGTGGCGCGGGCCTCCTCGACCACGCGGCCCAGGTAGTCCCGGACCCCGCCGAACCGCTCGAAGAAGGTCTCCATCAGGCCGCGGGCCTCGGCGGGCTCGATGTTCAGCTGCTGGGCGAGACCGAAGGCGGAGAGCCCGTACGCGAGTCCGTACGACATCGCCTTGATCTTGCGCCGCATCTCGGCGTCGACCTCGGAGCGCTCCACGCCGAACACCTGGGAGGCGACGGTGGTGTGCAGGTCCTCGCCGGAGAGGAACGCCTCGATGAGGCCCTCGTCCTCGGACAGGTGCGCCATGACGCGCAGCTCGATCTGGCTGTAGTCGGCGGTCATGAGGGATTCGAAGCCCTCGCCGACGACGAACCCGCGGCGGATCGCCCGGCCCTCGTCCGTGCGCACCGGCACGTTCTGCAGGTTCGGGTCGGTGGAGGACAGGCGTCCGGTCGCGGCGACGGTCTGGCTGAAGCTGGTGTGCACCCGGCCGTCGGCGGCGATCGTCTTGACGAGGCCCTCGACGGTGACGCGCAGCTTGGCCTGCTCCCGGTGGCGGAGCATGATCACCGGCAGTTCGTGGTCGGTCTGCGTGGCCAGCCAGGCCAGCGCGTCCGCGTCCGTGGTGTAGCCGGTCTTGGTCTTCTTCGTCTTCGGCAGGTCCAGCTCGCCGAAGAACACCTCCTGGAGCTGCTTGGGCGAGCCGAGGTTGAACTCGTGGCCGACCGCCGCGTGCGCCTCCTTCACCGCCTGCTGCACGGCTCCGGCGAACTGCTGCTCCATGGCCTCCAGGTGGTCGCGGTCGGCGGCGATGCCGGCCCGCTCCATCCGGGCCAGCAGCTCCGAGGTGGGCAGCTCCATGTCGTGGAGCAGCTCCACGGCCCCCACTTCCGCCAGCTTGCCGGTGAAGGCCTCCCCGAGGTCGAGGACGGCGCGGGCCTGCGCCATCAGGGCCTCCGCCTCGGCGGTCTCGTCGGCGCCGAAGGCGAGCTGGCCGTCGGCCGCGGCGGGCTGGAGCTCACGGTGCAGGTACTCGTTGGACAGCACGTCCAACGCGAAGGAGCGGCGGCCCGGCTTGACCAGGTACGCGGCGAGCGCGGTGTCCATGGTGACGCCGGCCAGGCTCCAGCCGTGCTCGGGGAAGACCCGCATCAGGCCCTTGGCGTTGTGCACCACCTTGGGCTTCGCGGCATCGGCGGCCCAGGCCGCGAAGGCCCGCTCGTCGGCCTCGTCCAGCGCGGACGGCTCGAACCAGGCGGCGGCACCGCCGGCCGCGGCCAGCGCGATCTCGCTGACATTGCCCTGGCCCAGCGCCCAGCTGTCCACGGTGGAGATGCCGAGGGGCTCGCCCGCGCGGGCCGCCAGCCACGGCGCCAGCTCGCCGGCGCCCAACACGCTCGCGTCGAGCTCCACGCCTGCGGCCGGAGCCGGGGCCGGCTCCTCGGCGGCGCCCGGGTCCACGGCCAGCAGCCGCTCGCGCAGCGAGGCGTTGCGGATCTCCAGCACGTCCAGCACGCCCGTGACCGCGGAGCGGTCGTAGGGGAGGCGGGCCAGGTCGCCCGCGGACCGGGGCAGCTCGACGTCCTTGACCATCTCGGTCAGGACCCGGTTGAGCTTCACGGCCTCCAGGTGGTCCCGGAAGTTCTGCCCGGCCTTGCCCTTGACCTCCTCGGCCCGCTCGACGAGCTCCGCGAACGAGCCGAACTGGGTGATCCACTTGGCGGCGGTCTTCTCGCCGACGCCCGGGATGCCCGGCAGGTTGTCCGACGGGTCGCCGCGCAGCGCCGCGAAGTCCGGGTACTGCTGCGGGGTGAGCCCGTACTTCTCCTCGACCTTCTCCGGGGTGAACCGGGTCAGCTCGGAGACGCCCTTGGTCGGGTACAGCACGGTGGTGTGCTCGGAGACGAGCTGGAAGGAGTCCCGGTCCCCCGTGACGATCAGGACGTCGAAGCCGAGGGCCTCCGCCTGCGTCGCCAGCGTGGCGATCACGTCGTCGGCCTCGAAGCCGTCGACCGCGAACCGCGGCACCTTCATCGCGTCCAGGAGCTCGCCGATCAGCTCGACCTGCCCCTTGAACTCGTCGGGGGTCTTGGAGCGGTTCGCCTTGTACTCGGGGAACTCCGTCGAGCGCCACGTCTTGCGCGAGACGTCGAACGCCACCGCGAAGTGCGTGGGCGCCTCGTCGCGCAGCGTGTTCGCCAGCATCGACGCGAAGCCGTAGATGGCGTTCGTCGGCTGCCCGGTCGCCGTCGTGAAGTTCTCCGCGGGCAGCGCGAAGAACGCCCGGTACGCCAGGGAGTGCCCGTCCATGAGCATCAGGCGGGGGCGGCCCGCTTCGGTCGGCTGGTCGGTCTTCTTCGATGCGTTCTCTGCCACGCACCCGATCCTAGGCGGCCCCGCTGACAATTCCGGCGTCGGAGATGTCGGCCGGGCGTGACAGGATCGGACGCGTACGCGAATACGCGCAGCGGCCGACGCTGCGTTGCTCGACTGCTCAAAGGGGAGCGACATGGCGACCAAGCCGCCCGCAGGTGATCCCGTCCAGGACGCGCCGCAGGTCGCGCCCCCGAAGCACGCCGCGGCCGGCCTGCCCGCCATCGGGCACACCCTGCGGATCGCGCAGCAGCAGATGGGCGTCGCCCGTACCGCCCGCACCCTGCTCAAGGTCAACCAGAAGGACGGCTTCGACTGCCCGGGCTGCGCCTGGCCCGAGGGAGACAAGCGACACACGGCCGAGTTCTGCGAGAACGGCGCCAAGGCCGTCGCCGAGGAGGCCACGCTGCGCCGGGTCACCCCGGACTTCTTCGCCGAGCACCCGCTGGCCGACCTCGCCGGCCGCTCCGGTTACTGGCTGGGGCAGCAGGGCCGCATCACCGAGCCGATGTACCTGCCCGAGGGAGCCGACCGGTACGAGGCCGTCCCCTGGGAGCGGGCCTTCGAGATCATCGCCGAGGAGCTGACGGCCCTCGGCTCCCCCGACGAGGCCCTCTTCTACACCTCGGGCCGCACCAGCAACGAGGCCGCGTTCCTCTTCCAGCTCTTCGCCCGCGAGTTCGGCACCAACAACCTGCCCGACTGCTCGAACATGTGCCACGAGTCCTCGGGCTCCGCGCTGAACGAGACCATCGGCATCGGCAAGGGCAGCGTCAACCTCGAAGACCTCCACCAGGCCGACCTGATCATCGTCGCCGGGCAGAACCCGGGCACCAACCACCCGCGCATGCTCTCCGCCCTGGAGAAGGCCAAGACCTCCGGCGCGAAGATCATCTCGGTGAACCCGCTGCCCGAGGCCGGCATGGAGCGGTTCAAGAACCCCCAGACCCCGGTCGGCATGTTCAAGGGCACCGCCCTCAACGACCTCTTCCTGCAGATCCGCATCGGCGGCGACCAGGCCCTCTTCCGTCTCCTCAACAAGCTCGTGATCGAGACCGCGGGCGCCACCGACGAGGCCTTCATCCGCGAGCACACCCACGGCTACGAGGAGCTGGCGGCCGCCGCGGCGGAAGCCGACTGGGACGAGACCCTCACCGCGACCGGCCTCACCCGCCCCGAGATCGAGCGGGCGCTGGCCATGATCCTGGCCTCCGAGCGCACCATCGTCTGCTGGGCCATGGGCCTCACCCAGCACAAGCACTCCGTCGCCACCATCCGCGAGGTCGTCAACCTGCTCCTGCTGCGCGGCAACATCGGCCGCCCCGGCGCCGGCGTCTGCCCCGTCCGCGGCCACTCCAACGTGCAGGGCGACCGCACCATGGGGATCTTCGAGCGCCCCGCGCCCGCCTTCCTCGACGCGCTCGACAAGGAATTCGGCATCACCTCGCCGCGCGGCCACGGCTACGACGTCGTGCGCTCCATCGAGGCCCTGCGCGACGGCGAGGCCAAGGTCCTCTTCGCCATGGGCGGGAACTTCGTCGGCGCCACCCCCGACACCGACGTCACCGAGGCCGCGATCCGCCGCGCCTCCCTGACCGTCCACGTCTCCACCAAGCTCAACCGCTCCCACGCGGTCACCGGCCGGCGCGCCCTGATCCTGCCCACCCTCGGCCGCACCGACAAGGACGTACAGGCGGGCGGCAGGCAGTTCGTCACCGTCGAGGACTCGATGGGCATGGTCCACGCCTCCCGCGGCAACCTCGCCCCCGCCTCCCCGCACCTGCTCTCCGAGCCCGCGATCGTGGCCCGCATGGCCCGCGCCGTCCTCGGGGCCGCCTCCGCCACCCCGTGGGAGGAGTTCGAGCGGGACTACGCGGCCATCCGCGACCGGATCTCCCGCGTGATCCCCGGCTTCGAGGACTTCAACGCCCGCGCGGCCCGCCCCGAGGGCTTCCGCCTCCCGCACGCCCCGCGCGACGAGCGCCGCTTCCCCACCAAGACCGGCAAGGCGAACTTCACCGCCGCCCCCGTCGAGTACCCGAAGGTCCCCGAGGGCCGGCTGCTCCTGCAGACCCTGCGCAGCCACGACCAGTACAACACCACCATCTACGGCCTCGACGACCGCTACCGCGGGATCACCGGCGGCCGCCGCGTGGTCATGGTCCACCCCGAGGACGCGGCGGAGCTCGGCCTCGCGGACGGCTCGTACACGGACCTGGTCGGCGAGTGGAAGGACGGGGTCGAGCGGCGCGCGCCCGGCTTCCGCGTCGTGCACTACCCGACCGCCCGCGGCTGCGCGGCCGCGTACTACCCCGAGACGAACGTGCTGGTCCCGCTCGACTCCACGGCGGACACCAGCAACACCCCCGCGAGCAAGTCCGTCGTCATCCGCTTCGAACCGGCCTGATAGAACGACCTCAGGACAAGACGGTTAACGAGCGTTGACACACGAACGGAGCCTGCCCATGGGCGAGCAGCACGCTGTGAAGTTCCCGCAGGAGGTCCTCGACGAGTACGCGGCCCTGGGCATCGACCTGCCCTCGCTGTTCTCGGCGGGCCACCTCGGCGAGCGGATGGACATCCGCATCCTGGAGGCCTCGGCGGAGCGCGTCGTCGCCACCATGCCCGTCGAGGGCAACACCCAGCCGTACGGGCTGCTGCACGGCGGCGCCTCGGCCGTGCTCGCCGAGACCCTCGGCTCGGTCGGCGCGATGATGCACGGCGGCATCAACAAGATCGCCGTCGGCGTGGACCTGAACTGCACCCACCACCGGGGCGTGCGCTCGGGCCTGGTCACCGGCGTCGCCAGCCCCGTGCACCGCGGCCGCTCCACCGCCACGTACGAGATCGTCATCAGCGACGAGCAGGACCGGCGCGTGTGCACTGCCCGCCTGACCTGCCTGCTGCGCGACGCGGACCCCGCCGCCGGGGCCTGACCCGCCCGCGCAGAGCCCCCGCGGGCCCGGATCCCGCCCCCGCCCGGGGGCCGGACCCGGGCCTGCGGCGCGTACGGGCCCGGCAACCACCAGGAATCCGCCAGTCCGCGCCCGGCGCCGCGACGACTGTTGTGTCACCGAAGGTGACGGCCTACCTTCCCTTCATGGGGACCCAGCCACGCACCGCGGCCCACTGCGGTGCCGCCGCACTCCTGGCGGCACTCGCCCTGTCCGGATGCTCCATATCCGCCCCACCCGCCCCGCGGACCACGCCAACGCCCGTTTCCAGCCCCTCCTCGCCCGCCCAGATCTGCACGAGCCTGGTGTCCTACTGGGCGAAGGAGGCCCTCAAGGGCGGCAAGTGGGCCGGGCTCGACTGGGAGCAGAAGGGCATGTCCAACGACCAGTACAAGATCCACGAGGAAGTCGTGGCCGCAGGTCGCACCGAGGAGCGAACTGCCGGGCTGGACAAGGCACTTGAGCTCGCCGACCGGCTCACCGCACGGCGCTGCGCCGAACAGAACGGGGCAACCTGGAGCTCCGAGAACTGGCGGCCCCCGAGCCCGCCCGGATGACCGGAATCCCGCGCACGCTGTCCGACTTCCGGGCGCCCGGCGGCGCGGACCCGATCCGCAGGTCGGAAGCCTCCCGCACCCCTGACCAAGATCGATCCGCTTGAAGTGGATCAAGGGGAAAAATTACCCACAGTAATGCCGACGCCCCACAGAATCCCGTTTTACCCCCGCGGAATGCAACCCGGCGGATTCTTCCGGACACAGCCAGCGACATTCCTGCCCTTTTGATCAATGACAGGAGCATGAACCCCTCAAGCCCCTTAGGGGAACGGGGAATTCTCACCATGCGGACATTCCCCGAAGTGGTTAAACGTCCGAATTGTCCACACTCCCGCCACACATTCTTGGCCTCGGCATAACAAGACAGTCACATCCTCCTTTCCCCGCTCCCCGCACTCGCCACCTCGGCCTAGAGTCACGGCCAGTCACCGCGCCACAGGGCGCAACCCGGCACGGCCGTGGACATCCCAGTGCGGCCCGGCGACCCAACGGCACCTCATCTGAGGGGGCCGCGCCAGGGAAAGGAAGAATCGTGCGACACCGTTCTTTGCTCGTCCTCACCACCGTGATCACCACGGGAGCACTGACCCTCACCGCCTGCGGCTCGCGCGATGAGGCCAAGACCGGCGGGGACAAGGCCGACGGCGCCAAGACCGTCGTCGTCATCGGCGTGGACGCCCCGCTCACCGGCTCGCTCTCCGCGCTCGGCCAGGGCATCAAGAACTCGGTAGACCTCGCGGCCAAGACGGCCAACAAGAACAACGAGGTCCCCGGTATCGAGTTCAAGGTCGAAGCCCTCGACGACCAGGCGGTCCCCGCCTCCGGCCAGGCCAACGCCACCAAGCTCGTCGGCAACAAGGACGTCGTCGGCGTCGTCGGCCCGCTGAACTCCGGCGTCGCGCAGCAGATGCAGGGCGTCTTCGCCTCCGCCAACCTGGCGCAGGTCTCCCCCGCCAACACCAACCCCGCGCTCAGCCAGGGCGACAACTGGGGCAAGGGCGAGTTCAAGCGCCCCTTCAAGACCTACTTCCGCACCGCCGCCACCGACGTGGTCCAGGGCAAGTTCGCCGCCCAGTACCTCTTCAAGGACGCCGGCAAGAAGAAGGTCTTCGTCGTCGACGACAAGCAGACCTACGGCGCCGGTCTCGCCGCGATCTTCTCCGACGAGTTCAAGAAGCTCGGCGGCGAGGTCGTCGGCACCGACCACGTCACCGTGAAGGAGACCGACTTCTCCTCCACCGCCGACAAGGTCAAGTCCTCCGGCGCCGACTCCGTCTACTTCGGCGGCCAGTACCCCGAGGGCGGCCTCCTCGCCGACCAGGTCAAGAAGGCCGGAGCCAACATCCCGCTCATGGGCGGCGACGGCATCCAGGACCCCGCCTTCATCACCGCCTCCGGCGAGGCCAACGAGGGCGACCTCTCCACCTCGATCGGCTACCCGGTCGAGAAGCTGCCCACCGCCAAGACCTTCATCGCCGACTACCAGGCCGGCGGCTACAAGGACCCGTACGCGGCGTACGGCGGCTACTCCTACGACGCCGGCTGGTCCGTCGTCCAGGCCGTCAAGGCCGTCGTCGCCGCCAACGGCGGCAAGCTCCCCACCGACGCCCGCGCCAAGGTCGTCGAGGCTCTCGGCAAGGTGTCCTTCGAGGGTGTGACCGGCAAGGTCGCCTTCGACGAGTACGGCGACACCACCAACAAGCAGCTCACGGTCTACAAGGTCGAGGGCGGCAAGTGGATCGACGTCAAGAGCGACACGTTCAACCAGTAATCCCGTAGGACCCCCGCATTACCAGCCGCACCTGAACCAAACCCACCGCGCGAGGGCGCAACAGCGCCCTCGCGCGGAGTCTTATCCGACACGCTCATCGGAGGCCCTGCGGTGCACGAACTGCCGCAACAGCTGGCCAACGGCCTTGCCCTCGGTGCCCTTTATGGCCTCATAGCCATCGGGTACACCATGGTCTACGGCATCGTCCAGCTCATCAACTTCGCCCACGGCGAGATCTTCATGATCGGCGGCTTCGGCGCGCTCACCGCCTACGCCGCACTCCCGACCGGCACCTCCCTGCTGATCGCGATCCCCGTCATGATCGTCGGAGGCGCACTCGCCTCCGTCGCCGTAGCCACCGCAGCCGAACGCTTCGCGTACCGTCCCCTGCGCAGCGCTCCCCGGCTCGCTCCCCTCATCACCGCAATCGGCCTCTCGATCGCGCTCCAGCAGCTCGTCTGGCAGTTCTACCCGGATGCCAAGAAGGCCGTCAGCTTCCCCGAGTTCAAGGGTGAAGCCTTCAAGATCACCGACAGCCTGGCCATCCAGCGCGCGGACCTCTTCGTCCTCATCCTCGCCCCGCTCTGCATGCTCGCCCTCGGCATCTTCGTCCAGAAGAGCCGCAGCGGCCGCGCCATGCAGGCCACCGCGCAGGACCCGGACACCGCGAAGCTGATGGGCATCAACACCGACCGCATCATCGTCATGGCCTTCGCCATCGGTGCCGCGTTCGCCGCCGTCGCCGCCGTCGCCTACGGCCTCGACAAGGGTCAGATCAACTTCGAGATGGGCTTCATCCTCGGCCTCAAGGCGTTCACCGCGGCCGTCCTCGGCGGCATCGGCAACATCTACGGAGCCATGGTCGGCGGCGTCGTCCTCGGCCTCGCAGAGGCCCTGTCGATCGCCTACATCGAGGACATCCCCGGCATGTCGCAGCTCGGCGGTGGAGCCTGGTCCAACGTCTGGGCGTTCGTACTCCTCATCGTCGTCCTCCTCGTGCGGCCACAAGGCCTGCTCGGTGAGCGCGTCGCGGATCGGGCGTGAGAACCATGACCAACGAAGCCACTCTCCCCCTCGAGGGCGAAGCCACCGGTGCCGGCACCGGCACCCTCTCCCGCACCGCGCTGCTCTACACGGTCATCGGCGGAAGCCTGCTGACGATCGTCAGCACCTTCCTCGCCTGGACCTGGACCGCCGAGTTCCCCGGTGACCTCACCTACTACGGCAGCCCGGCCCCCATCCAGTTCCTGAGCCTCGTCGGCGCCCTCCTCACCGCCGTCCACGCGCTCTCCGCGCTCGGCGTCAAGGGCCTGCGCTGGCTCACCCCCACCGGCGCCCGCAAGCCCGTGTGGATCCTCTCGCTCGGCACGCTCGCCGGCACCTGGTTCACCGTCATCGCCATCGCAGTGGTCCTCGGCGGTTTCGTCCACCTGGAGCCCGGCGCCTACGTCGCCCTCATCGGCTCGCTCGTCCCGGCCCTCGCCGCGTACAAGCTCGCCGACGACAGCCACAAGGCGGCCGCCGCCAAGAAGCTGCCCTCCTGGGGCGAGCTCCTCATCATCATCGGTGCCTTCGCCGTCGGCCTCTACGTGGTCACCTTCGGCATCGACACCGACGACAAGGAGCCGCAGCTCTTCGTCACGTACCTGATCATCGTCGGCTTCGCGGCCTTCGCCCTGCTCAAGTCCGGCCTCTTCGACCGGCTCGGCCTCCTCACGGCGAAGAACCGCCAGGTCACCCTCATCGGTACGGCGGCCGCCGCGATCACCTTCCCGTTCATCCAGCAGAGCGGCGACACGTACACGCTCATCGCGGTGAACATCCTGATCTTCGCGACCGTCGCCCTCGGCCTCAACGTCGTCGTCGGCCTCGCGGGCCTCCTCGACCTCGGTTACGTCGCCTTCCTCGGCGTCGGCGCCTACGCTGCGGCCCTGGTCTCCGGGAGCACCGCCTCCGCCTTCGGCTTCCAGCTCCCCTTCTGGGCGGCCGTCATCGTCGGCGCCCTCGCCTCGCTGATCTTCGGCGTGGTCATCGGAGCCCCGACCCTGCGCCTGCGCGGCGACTACCTCGCCATCGTCACCCTCGGCTTCGGAGAAATCTTCCGCATCGCCATGGGCAACCTCGACGGCACCTCCGGCCCGGACATCACCAACGGCCCCAACGGCATCCCGAACATCCCCCACCTCGAACTCTTCGGGTGGAACTTCGGGGAGTCGCACAACGTCGGCGGCATCGTCCTCGGCGCCTACGCCAACTACTACTTCCTGATGCTGCTCGTGATGGCGCTCGTCATCCTGGTCTTCGCCCGTGCCGGCAACAGCCGCATCGGACGCGCCTGGGTCGCCATCCGCGAGGACGAGACGGCCGCCGAAGCCATGGGCATCAACGGCTTCAAGGTCAAGCTCATCGCCTTCGCCCTCGGCGCCACCCTCGCCGGCCTCGCCGGCACGGTGCAGGCACACGTCAACAGCACGGTCGTCCCCGAGAACTACGTCTTCGCCGGGCCCGTCCCGCCGAACTCCGCGTTCCTCCTCGCCGCCGTCATCCTCGGCGGCATGGGCACCATCCGCGGCCCCATCCTCGGCGCCGCACTGCTGTTCCTGATCCCGGCGAAGCTGGCCTTCCTCCAGGACTACCAGCTCCTCGCATTCGGAATCGCCCTCATCCTGCTCATGCGCTTCCGCCCCGAAGGTCTCATCGCCAACAAGCGCGCGCAGCTCGAGTACCACGACGACGAGACGACTGACCAGGCCCCCGCGGACCTGGCCACCGCCAAGGCGGGTGCGTGAACACCATGACCACCACCACAGACACCACCACGGTGACCACGGTCCTCGAAGCCAGCGGCGTCACCATGCGCTTCGGCGGCCTCACCGCCGTCAAGGGCGTGGACCTCAAGGTCAACGCGGGCGAGATCGTCGGTCTCATCGGCCCCAACGGCGCCGGCAAGACCACCTTCTTCAACTGCCTGACCGGGCTGTACGTCCCCACCGAGGGCACCGTCAGCTACAAGGGCACGGTCCTGCCGCCCAAGCCGCACCTGGTCACCAGCGCCGGCATCGCCCGCACCTTCCAGAACATCCGGCTCTTCCACAACATGACGGTGCTGGAGAACGTCCTCGTCGGACGCCACACCCGCACCAAGGAAGGCCTCTGGTCCGCCCTCCTGCGCGGCCCCGGCTTCAAGAAGGCCGAAGCCGCCAGCGAGGCACGGGCGATGGAGCTCCTGGAGTTCATCGGCCTGGAGAAGAAGGCCCAGCACCTCGCCAAGAACCTCCCCTACGGCGAGCAGCGCAAGCTCGAGATCGCCCGCGCCCTCGCCAGCGACCCCGGCCTCATCCTCCTGGACGAGCCGACCGCCGGCATGAACCCGCAGGAGACCCGCGCGGCCGAAGAGCTCATCTTCGCCATCCGGGACATGGGCATCGCCGTACTCGTCATCGAGCACGACATGCGCTTCATCTTCAACCTCTGCGACCGCGTGGCCTGTCTCGTCCAGGGCGAGAAGCTCATCGAGGGCACCGCGGCCGAGGTCCAGGGCGACGAGCGCGTCATCGCCGCCTACCTCGGAGAGCCCTTCGAGGGCGACCCGGGCGCGGCCGAGGCGGCCGCGATCGCCGAGGTCGCCGAGGTCGCCGAGGTCGAAGCCGCCGAGGAGCACGCGGCGGCCGAGGCGGAGACCGAAGCCGACGCGGAGGCACCGGCGGAAGCCGAGGCCGACGCGGAGGCACCGGCCGAGGCGGAGGCACCGGCGGAAGCCGAGGCCGACGCGGAGCCGGCCGCCGAGCCGGCCGCGGACGCCGAGCCGGCCGCGGCCCCGGACAGCACCACCAGCACGGACGGAGAGGCCAAGTGACCGCACTGCTCGAGGTCAAGGACCTCAAGGTCGCCTACGGCAAGATCGAAGCCGTCAAGGGCATCTCGTTCGAGGTCAACGAGGGCGAGATCGTCTGCCTCGTCGGCACCAACGGCGCCGGCAAGACCACCACCCTGCGCACCCTCTCCGGCCTCCTCAAGCCGGTCGGCGGCACCGTCGTCTTCGACGGCAAGCCGCTCGCGCAGGTCCCCGCCCACAAGATCGTCTCCCTGGGCCTGGCCCACTCCCCCGAGGGACGCCACATCTTCCCCCGGCTGACGATCGCCGAGAACCTCCAGCTCGGCGCGTTCCTGCGCACCGACAAGGAGGGCATCGAGAAGGACGTCCAGCGCGCCTACGAGATGTTCCCCATCCTGGGCGAACGCCGGAAGCAGGCCGCGGGCACCCTCTCGGGCGGTGAGCAGCAGATGCTCGCCATGGGCCGGGCACTCATGTCCCGCCCCAAGCTGCTCATGCTGGACGAGCCCTCCATGGGTCTCTCCCCCCTCATGATGCAGAAGATCATGGCGACCATCGCCGAGCTCAAGTCCACGGGCACCACCATCCTGCTCGTCGAGCAGAACGCCCAGGCCGCCCTCTCGCTGGCCGACCAGGCCCACGTGATGGAGATCGGCAAGATCGTGCTCAGCGGCTCCGGTCAGGAGCTCCTGCACAACGAGGACGTCCGCAAGGCCTACCTCGGCGAGGACTGATCCCCTCACACACGAGAGGCCCGCCACCGGGAACGGTGGCGGGCCTCTCGCGTACGCACGGACTACTTCGCGGCGTTCTTCTTCTCCTCGGCGTCCTCGATGACCGCCTCGGCCACCTGCTGCATGGACATGCGACGGTCCATGGACGTCTTCTGGATCCACCGGAACGCGGCCGGCTCGGTCAGCCCGTACTGGGTCTGCAGGATGCTCTTGGCCCGGTCCACGAGCTTGCGGGTCTCCAGCCGGAGCGAGAGGTCCGCGACCTCTTTCTCCAGCGCCTTCAGCTCCGCGAACCGCGACACGGCCATCTCGATGGCCGGCACGACGTCACTCTTGCTGAACGGCTTCACCAGGTACGCCATGGCCCCGGCGTCCCGCGCCCGCTCGACGAGGTCGCGCTGCGAGAACGCCGTCAGCATGAGCACCGGGGCGATGGACTCCTCCGCGATCTTCTCGGCCGCGGAGATGCCGTCCAGGACGGGCATCTTCACATCGAGGATGACCAGGTCGGGCCGGTGCTCGCGCGCCAGCTCGACGGCCGTCTGCCCGTCCCCGGCCTCGCCGACGACGGAGTACCCCTCTTCCTCGAGCATCTCTTTCAGGTCGAGACGGATGAGCGCCTCGTCCTCGGCGATGACGACGCGCGTCGTCAGCGGCGGAACGTGCGACTGGTCGGCGTCGGGCGTGGGCGTCGACTCGTGCTCGGCGGTCACGATGGCTCCTCGGTGCGGGGCGGTGATGCTTGGATGAGCCTACCTAGCTGCAGTGCGCGGCGGTCACCCGGTACACTCCGACCAGCAACATTGCCGGGTTGGCGCAACTGGCTGACGCGGAGGTCTCAAACACCTCTGTCCGAAAGGACGTGTGGGTTCGAATCCCATACCCGGCACGTGTCCGAAAAGCGGACGTTCACCTTCGCGTGAACGTCCGCTTTTTGTCGCGCCCGGTCACGACCGGTCACGCACAGTTGATCCATGGAGTTCCACAGCCTCGAAATACGGCAAACGGCCCTCTCACTCCTGCGCGGCGGAGCCAAGAACGCCGACGTGGCCCGGCAGCTGAACGTGCCCCTCGGCACCGTCGGCTATTGGAAGCACAAGGATCGCGCCACACGCGGCGAGTGCCCGGGGCGGCGCGCCCGGGATTGCGCGCGGTGTGACGGTGTGCCGTTGGACCGCTCCGCGTACGCGTACCTGCTCGGCCTCTATCTGGGCGACGGCCATGTCAGCCGCTACTCCGGACACAGGACCTGGAGCCTCATGATCACCCTCGACGACCGATGGCCCGGCATCCAGGACGAGGCCGAAGCGGCGCTCAAGGCGGTGTTCCCCCGCCATGCGACGTGCAGGGTCCGCGCGAAAGGGGCCCACAACATCAAGGTCTACTCGACCCACCTGCCCTGCATGTTCCCGCAGCACGGCCCCGGCAGGAAACACGAGCGCGTCATAGCCCTTGAGCCCTGGCAGCAAGAGATCGTGGATCAGCACTCCTGGCAGTTCATCCGGGGTCTGATCCACTCGGACGGATGCCGACTGACCAACTGGACCGTGCGCAACGGGAAACGGTACGAGTACCCCCGCTACTGGTTCACCAACGTCTCCGACGACATCCGGAGGCTGTTCACGGACACCCTCGATCGACTCGGAGTCGTCTGGACGAACTGCACGCGCCATGGGCGGCCGTACAACGTCTCCGTCGCCCGCAAGGGCTCCGTCGCGCTCATGGACGCGCACATCGGGCCCAAGTACTAGGCGGCGCACGCCGTGGCCGCGTCGGGCGGGACGGGGCCCGACGCGGGGTGAGGCGGGGCGTCAGTGGACCGGGTCGCCGATGTGGTGGACGCGGACCAGGTTGGTGGAGCCGGTGACCCCGGGGGGCGAGCCGGCGGTGATGACGACGACGTCACCGCGTACGCAGCGGCCGATGCGCAGGAGTTCTTCCTCGACCTGGGCGACCATCGCGTCGGTGGAGTCGACGTGGGGGCCCAGGAACGTTTCGACGCCCCAGGTCAGGTTCAGCTGGGAGCGGGTCGCCGGGTCGGGGGTGAAGGCGAGGAGGGGGATGGGTGAGCGGTAGCGGGAGAGGCGGCGGACGGTGTCGCCGCTCTGGGTGAAGGCGATCAGGAATTTGGCGCCGAGGAAGTCGCCCATTTCGGCGGCCGCGCGGGCGACGGCTCCGCCCTGGGTGCGGGGCTTGCTGCGTTCGGTGAGCGGCGGGAGGCCCTTGGCGAGGATGTCCTCCTCGGCCGCCTCCACGATCCGGGACATCGTCTTCACGGTTTCGACGGGGTACTTGCCCACGCTGGTCTCGCCGCTGAGCATGACGGCGTCCGTGCCGTCGATGATGGCGTTGGCCACGTCGGAGGCTTCGGCGCGGGTGGGCCGGGAGTTGTCGATCATCGAGTCGAGCATCTGGGTCGCGACGATGACCGGCTTGGCGTTGCGCTTGGCCAGCTTGACGGCGCGCTTCTGGACGATCGGGACCTGTTCCAGGGGCATTTCGACGCCGAGGTCGCCGCGGGCGACCATGATGCCGTCGAAGGCGGCGACGATGTCGTCGATGTTCTCGACGGCCTGCGGCTTCTCGATCTTCGCGATGACGGGGAGGCGGCGGCCTTCCTCGTCCATGACGCGGTGGACGTCTTCGATGTCGCGGCCGCTGCGGACGAAGGAGAGGGCGATGACGTCGGCGCCGGTGCGCAGGGCCCAGCGGAGGTCTTCGATGTCCTTCTCGGAGAGGGCGGGGACGGAGACGGCGACGCCGGGGAGGTTGAGTCCCTTGTGGTCGGAGACCATGCCGCCCTCGATGACGAGGGTGTGGACGCGGGGGCCGTCGACGCCGGTGACTTCGAGGGTCACGCGGCCGTCGTCGACGAGGATGCGTTCGCCGGTGGTGACGTCGGCGGCGAGGCCCTTGTAGGTGGTGCCGCAGGTGTGGCGGTCGCCTTCGAGGTCTTCGACGGTGATGGTGAACTCGTCGCCGCGTTCAAGGAGTACGGGGCCTTCGGTGAATCGGCCGAGGCGGATCTTCGGGCCTTGAAGGTCCGCGAGGACGCCGACGCTGCGGCCGGTTTCGTCGGAGGCTTTGCGGACGCGCTGGTAGCGCTCCTCGTGTTCGGCGTAGGTGCCGTGGCTGAGGTTGAGGCGGGCGATGTCCATTCCGGCTTCGACCAGGGCTTTGATCTGGTCGTATGAGTCGGTGGCGGGGCCCAGGGTACATACGATTTTTGCTCGGCGCATGGGGCGAGCGTATGCCCCTACCAGGCAGTAGGAAATTGGTTCCGGGTGACCACTCAACAACCTTTGGGCAAAAGGTTGTTGACAATTGTTGAATGTGCATGGGGGTGCTCTGATGAGCACCCCCGGAGGTCCTGCCGGTACGCGTTTTCGATCAGTCGGCGGAGGTCAGCGGGCGCTCGTGGCGGACGCCCGGCCGGCCGTCGACGGTCATGGTCTCGACCTGGGTGAATCCGTTGCGCCGGAGCACGGCCATGGAGCCCGGGTTGTCCAGTGTGGTGACGGCGACGAGCCGCGAGAGCCCGTACGCGCGGTGCGCGACGCGGCAGATCTCGGCGACGGCGGCGGTCGCCAGGCCGCGGCCGGCGGCGTTCTCGCCGATGCGGTAGCCGAGTTCGGCGCTGCCGTCCTCGATGTCCACGAGGTTGACGCGGCCGGCCAGGTCGCCCTGCCGGGTGACGAGGACGTGGAACCGGGACAGGCCGGTCTCCTGCTCGGCGAGCAGGGCGCGGTGGCGGTCGGCGAACTCGAGGAAGTACGCGTCACCGCGGTCGGGGACGGTGCGGGCGAAGTAGGCCCGGTTGCGCCGTTCGAAGTCGAGGAGGGCGGGGGCGTGGTCGGCGCGCAGGCTCTCCAGGGTCCACGCGCCGGCCGGGGCGGGCGCGTTCACAGCTGGGGAGGGGTCATGGTGAAGCGGGCGTTCACCTGGGCGTTGACGGTCTGGCGCTGGGGTTCGAGGTCGAGCGGCGGGGCGGTGTCCTCGGAGGCGCTGAAGGCCATGGTGCGCATGCCGCCGCCGGGGGCCGCCTGCGGGTAGCCCGGGACGGCGTTCTCGGCTCCGAGGTCGGCGAGTTCGACGAGGGCGGCGAGGTCGGCGCCGAGGGCGGCGGCGTATTCGCGGGCGCGCTGGACGGCTTCGAGCACGGCTTGGCGGCGGGCTTCCCCGTGGGCGGGCGAGGTGGGGCGCAGGGCCCACCAGGGGCCGTCGATGCTGGTGAGTTCGAGGTCTGCGAGGCGGGTGGTGAGTTCGCCGAGTGCGGTGAAGTCGCTGAGTTCGGCGGTGACGTGGACGCTGCCGTGGTAGGCGCGGATGCGTTCGGCGCGGCCGTGGCGGGTGAGTTCCGGGTTGATGGAGAAGGCGCCGGTTTCGAGTTTCTCCACGGCGTCGCCGTAGCTCTTGACGAGCTCGAGGACGGTGTTGTTGCGGCGCGTGAGGTCCTCGAGTGCGGTGCGGCGGTCGGTGCCGCGGGCGGTGACGGTGACGCCGATGCGGGCGATTTCGGGATCGACTTCGAGGCGGGCTTCGCCGCGGACGGCGACGCGGGGGACTTCGGGGGTTCCGTAGGGCTGGTGTGCGGAGTCCTGGGTCATGGTTTCACTGTCGCATTGTCGTCCGGTGCGTGTCGTTCGAGTTCTGCCAGCGCGTCGCGGAGGGCGGCCCGGTGGTGGAGGTCCCGGCGAGCCATTGCGTGTACGTGTCGCGGCCCGCTGCCGTGGCCGGCCTGATCGGGCGGGCGGGCGGGCGGCGCGTAGCCTCCGGCGCCGGGCCCGCGCCGATCGGCGCGGGCCCGGCGGGAACGGGAACGGCAGCGGCAGCGGCAGCGGCAGCGGCAGCGGCAGCGCGGGCGGCTGCGGCCGCATCCGTCAGTTCGGGAGGTTCCATTTCTGGTTGGGGCCGCCGCCGCAGGTCCAGATCTGGAGGCGGGTCGCGTTGGCGGGGTTGTTGCCGGTGACGTCGAGGCACTTGTCTGCCTGCGGGTTGACGATGTCGCGGGCCGCGGGCAGGGCCCAGCGCTGTGCGGGGCTGCCGTTGCAGTCGTAGAGCTGTACGGGCGTGCCGTCGGCGGTGGCGCCGCCGGTCACGTCGAGGCATTTGCCGAGGGCGCGCAGGGTGCCGTCGGCGGCGATCGTCCACTGCTGGGCGGGGGTGCCGTTGCAGTCGTACAGCTGGACGGGGGTGCCGTTGGCGGGGTTGGCCCCGGCGACGTCGACGCATTTGCCGGCCAGGCCGGTGATCGGGCCGGTGCGGCCGGTGCCGGTGTCGGAGGTGGTGACCCGTACGTGGTCGACGACGAGCTGCTGGGGGAAGCTCGTGCCGGCGTCGGGGTCGCCGGGCCAGTAGCCGCCGACGGCGAGGTTGAGGATCAGGAAGAACGGCTTGTTGAAGGCCCAGGTGCGGCCGCCGAGGTCGGCGGGGGTGCGGCGCTGGTAGACGGCGCCGTCGACGGACCAGCTGATGGAGTCGGGGGCCCAGTCGACGGCGAAGGTGTGGAAGGCGTCCGCGAAGGCCTGGCCGCCGGGGAGGGTGTAGGCGGCGCCGATGCCGCCGGAGCCGGAGTATCCGGGTCCGTGGATCGTTCCGTGGATGGTGGAGGGTTCGAACCCGACGTTCTCCATGACGTCGATCTCGCCGGAGTTCGGCCAGCCGACCTGGCCGATGTCGTTGCCGAGCATCCAGAAGGCGGGCCACATCCCCTGGCCCCGCGGGACCTTGAGTCTGGCTTCGACGTGTCCGTACGCCTGCGTGAAGCGGCCTGCGGTGTTGAGCCGTGCCGAGGTGTACTCGCACCGCCCGTACCAGCAGGCGTAGTTGCCGGGGTTCTCGCGGCGGGCGGTGATCACGAGGTGGCCCTGGCCGTCGAGGGCGGCGTTCCGGTTGCCCGCCGTGTAGTACTGCCGTTCGTGGTTGCTGACGTTGTCGCCGGTCTCGGTCTGCCATTTCCCGGGGTCGACGGCCGCTCCGGCCGGCCCGTCGAACTCGTCGGAGAAGGTGGCCGCGGCGGCCGCGGCGGCCGCGGTCGTGGGGGGTTCCGCGGCGGCGCCGGGCGGGGCGGCGAGGCCGCTCCAGCAGAGCAGGGCGAGGGCGCCGAGTGCGGTGCGGTGGCGCCAGGTGGTGCGCATGACCATGACATCACATCACTTCAAGTGGGGGGATTCACCTCAACTGCCTTAGTTCAATGCTTGATTGAAGGCTCATGGCCGGGCCGCGTCAAGACATCCGCACCGGCGGGGGTGTTGTTCCCCGTTACCCATCGGTCAGAATCTACGCGCGTTGTTCACGCTGACAAGGGGAGATGGCATGGCGTTCGACCGTAGGACGTTTCTGGGTACTTCGGCGGCCACGGGTGCGGCCGTCGCGCTGACGGGGGCCGCGGGCTCTCCGGCCGCCGCGGCCGAGGCGACCGCGCGGCAGCACACGTACTCCTTCACGGTGATGGGTACGACCGACCTGCACGGAAACGTTTTCAACTGGGACTACTTCACCGACAAGGAGTTCGACGACAAGGCGCACAACGACGTCGGCCTCGCGAAGATCTCGACGCTCGTGAACCAGGTGCGCGCCCAGAAGGGGCGCCGCAACACCCTGCTGATCGACGCCGGCGACACGATCCAGGGCACGCAGCTGTCGTACTACTACGCGAAGGTGGACCCGATCACCGCGCGCCGCGGGCCGGTCCACCCGATGGCGCAGGCGATGAACGCGATCGGCTACGACGCGGCCGCGCTCGGGAACCACGAGTTCAACTACGGCATCCCGGTGCTCCGCAAGTTCGAGGAGCAGTGCGACTTCCCGCTGCTCGGGGCGAACGCGCTGGACGCGAAGACGCTGCGCCCGGCCTTCGCGCCGTACAGCATGCACAAGCTGCGCACGCCCTGCGGGCGGGACGTGAAGGTGGCGGTGCTGGGGCTGACGAACCCGGGCATCGCCATCTGGGACAAGGCCAACGTGCAGGGGAAGATGACCTTCCCGGGGCTGGAGGAGCAGGCCGCGAAGTACGTGCCCAAGCTCCGCTCGATGGGCGCCGACGTGGTGATCGTGTCCGCGCACTCCGGTTCGAGCGGCACCTCCTCGTACGGTGACCAGCTGCCGTACATCGAGAACGCGGCGGGTCTGGTGGCGGAACAGGTGCCGGGGATCGACGCGATCCTGGTGGGGCACGCGCACACGGAGATCCCGGAGTACCGGGTGAAGAACAAGGCGACCGGCAAGGACGTGGTGCTGTCCGAGCCGCTGAAGTGGGGGCAGCGCCTGACGCTGTTCGACTTCGAGCTGACCTGGTCGAAGGGCTGCTGGTCGGTGGCGAAGGTGTCGGCGCGGGTGCTGAACTCCAACACGGCCGCCGAGGACCCGAAGATCACCCGGCTGCTCTCGGACGAGCACCGCAAGGTCGTGGCGTACGTGAACCAGGTGATCGGTACGTCGACGCAGGCGATGTCCTCGGCGGAGGGGCCGGTCAAGGACGTCGCGATCATCGACCTGATCAGCCATGTGCAGGCGGAGACGGTGAAGGGGGCGCTGGCCGGTACGGAGTGGGCGGCGCTGCCGGTGCTGTCGCAGGCGTCGTGCTTCTCCCGGACGGCCGCGATACCGGCCGGGCAGGTGACGATCAAGGACGCGGCGGGCCTGTACCCGTTCGAGAACACCCTGGAGGCACGGCTGCTGACGGGCGCGCAGCTGAAGGACTACCTGGAGTTCTCGGCGCGGTACTACGTGCAGACGGCCGCGGGTTCCCCGGTGGACCCGGCGAAGCTGACGAACGCCGAGAGCATCCCGGACTACAACTACGACGCCGTGTACGGGGTGACGTACGACATCGACGTCGCGCAGCCGGCCGGTTCGCGGATCTCGGGGCTGTCGTTCCAGGGCAAGCCGGTGGATCCGGCGGCGCGGTTCGTGCTGGCGGTGAACAACTACCGGGCGTCGGGCGGCGGGAACTTCCCGCACGTGCCGCAGGCCAAGCAGCTGTGGGCGAATTCGGAGGAGATCCGCAACACGATCATCCAGTGGGTGAAGGCGAAGGGCACGATCGACCCGGCGCAGTTCGCGTCCGTGGACTGGCGGCTGACCCGCGCCGGAGTCCCGGTGTTCTAGCGCGGGAGGGGCGGGGGGGGGCCGGGGGGGGGCGGGGCGGCCCCCCCCCCCGCGGGGGGGGGGGGCGGCCCGGGCGCCGCCCCCCCCCCCCCCCCGCGGCCCCCCCCGCCCCCCCCCCCCCCCCCGCGCCGCGG
>NZ_JBIAXU010000016.1:0-179625 GCF_042896985.1 Streptomyces sp. NPDC001194
GGGGGGGGGGGGCTCTGACGGGTGGGGGCGGTCTGGGCCTGGCGGGGGTGGGCCCCCCCCCCGGCGGGGGGGTGGGGGGGGGGGGGCGGGGGGGGGGCCCCCCCCCCGGGGGGGGGGGGCGCCCCCCCGCGTCCGGCTCGGGCGTCAGCGGCGGCGTGCGCGGGTGCGCTTGACCTTCAGGGCCTCGAAGCGCGGTACGTCGCCTTCGCGGACCCGCTGCCAGGCCCGCCGGTAGAGGTCGGCGGCCGGCTCGTCCGGCACGAGCACCCCCAGCGCCGGGCGCCCGCCCGGGGCCAGCCCGTACATCGGCAGCTTCCACCGCTCCACCGGCAGCACGGGCGAGGACATCTCCGCCCAGCCTCCCGGCAGGAACAGCGTGCGCCCGGCCCGGGTGCGGGAGGCGGTCACCACCAGCTCGGTGGCGGCCAGTTCGGCGCGGGCCGCCTTCAGCCGGGCCGGCTTCCAGCCCGTCCAGCGCGCCAGGTTGCGGTCGGTGGGGTCGGGCATGGCGAGCAGCGCCAGGTACACGGCGGCCGCGTCCGCGCCCAGCCCGTGCGCCTCGGACACCTCCGCCACCAGCTCGGGCACCGAGCGGCTCGGGTCCTGCGGCCACCACGTGCCGTCCTTGTCGGCGGCGCCGCCGGCCGGCGCGCCCGGATCCGCCAGGAGCTGCGCGAACCGCGGGTCGTGGACGGCCCGCAGCGCCGTCTCCTCCGGCGAGGGCAGCTGGTCCTCGCCGCGAAGGGCGGGCAGGTACGGGTCGGAGCCGGTCGAGTCGAGCAGGGCGGTCCGCAGCGCGGGCTTGGGCCGGTCGTCCGCGGTGGCCATCACGACCGCGCCGTACCGCTCGTAGCCCTCTCCCGTCTCGGTCGGCGTGCCCGCCGCCTTCCGGAAGTCGGGCAGGTTGGCGTAGTGCCCGATGCCGAGCATCAGCTCGGGTGCGGCCAGCCGCTGCCGTACGGCGGTCAGGGCGGGCGGCAGCGCGGCGCGCAGCGGGTCCCCGGCGGGCAGCCGGTGGGCCATCCATGCCGCCAGGGTCAGGGCGCCGACCAGGACGGTCGAGGTGAAGGGCTCGGTGGCCGGTTCGCGGGGCTCGACGTGGTCCCCCTTGACCTCCCAGGCGACGTCGGCGCTCAACGTGGTCGACTGCGCCGGGTCCAGGACCGCGGCCAGCGCCCGGTGCGTGGACCAGCCGGTCCTCGCGGCGCGCGTGGCCTCGGCCAGCAGCCACTCGGGGACGGGCGTACGGCGGCCCACGCGGTCGTTCCACACCCGCGCGGCGGCCGCCGCCTCCGGGCCTTCGGTCCACAGCCGCGCCGGGTCGGCGGGCAGCAGCGCGGCGACGACCTCGCGCCGCACCTCGATCTGGAGGCTCTTGAGCTCGGACCGGGCGTGCTTCGCGTCGGCGGCCTTGACGCCGAGGGCCGTGCGCAGTTCGGCCGGCAGGAAGTGGTGCTCGTAGCTGTCGATGTTGGGCAGACCGGCCAGCAGCAGCCGGGCGAGGGTGGCGGAGACGCCCGTGAGCCGGGCGAACTCCTCGGCGGCTTCGGGGAAGAACGGCGCCGGACCGCGCTCGGCGGCCTCGGTCAGGAAGGCCGTCAGCCAGCCGGGGCCGCGCTCGCGGTCGCCGAGCGGGGCCGCGCCGCGCACGGTGTAGGGGCCGGGCACGGTGAAGCGGCCTGCCGGGTCGTACAGCAGCGCCCCGAACTCGTGCCCGTCGGTCACGGACACGTCGTGCTCGGTGAGGCCGAGGACGGCTCCGCCGCCCAGCGGGAGCAGGCTGCGGTGCGAGGTGTTGCGCTCGATGCCGTCGGGGGTGTGCAGGTGGCGCTGGTCGAGGTGGACCAGGACCCGGCGCCAGTGGCCCGCGGAGCCCTCGGCCGAGTCGAGGCCGAGCGCGTCCACGCGGCCGAGCAGGGAGAACAGCGCGGCCCGCTGCTCCTCGGTGGTGCCTACGGCGACGGCCCGGTAGGCGATCGCCGCGGGCTGGTCGAGCAGCGGCGTGAACGGCAGGGCGGAGTAGGGCAGTGCGGGCAGGTCGAAGTGGAGCCGGCCCGGCACGGCGGCGGCTTCGGTGTCGGCGGCCGCCCGGACCAGCCCGTCGAGGTAGCGGTGGGCGACGTCGCTCTGGGCGCCCCAGCGGTAGTACCCGGTGCCGACGAGCCCGTGCAGCGCCTCGGCGATCAGTTCGTCGGTGGGGCCTTCCGGCTCCCGGTCGCCGGCCGCCGAGTCGGGGTCCAGCCGGGCGGCGACCCCGTCCAGCGCCTCCTGCTGGGTGAGGGCGAAGCGCAGCACCTCGACGATGCCGCCGATCAGCTGGGGGGCGGTGACCTGCGGCAGCGCCGCGCGGACCAGGTCGGGCAGATCGGTGGCCGCCTCGGCGGCGGCCGCCGCCTTGAGCAGGACGCCGATCGAGGCGCCGTCGGCGGCGCGCAGGGCGGCCGAGGCCTCCGGGTCGCGCGGGCGCAGGGCGTACCAGAAGGGCAGCGGCGGGAGTTCGACGCTGCCGGTGGCGAAGGCCGCGGTGCGGTAGTCGCTTCGCGACTGGGCGGTGACCACGCCTTCCGGGTCGCTGATGCTGAGCTCGCGCCAGCGGTGGGTGAGTGCGCGCGGCCGCTCGTCGCCGGGGAAGGTGAGCGCGGCGACGGGCATCTCGGCGCCCTCGGGCACGGCGACCCTGCGGCCGCCGGTGTCCGAGGCCTCCCAGCCCCGCCCGGGAACGCGTACGGCCCTCCAGCCGAGCAGGCCGTCCGCGGGCGCGCCGAGCACCGAGCCCTCGACGGCGGGTGCGGGCCGCAGCCAGCAGGACTGGGCGGGCATCGTGTTGCCGTTGCCGGGGTGCGCGCTCGGCACGTCGGCGAGGAAGCCGGGCACGGAGAAGCGGCCGAGGGCTCCGCCGGCGGGGTCGTACTCGCGCCAGCCGCCCTCGTGTTCCTGGTCGCGGCGCTGCCACACCCAGTAGGAGGTCCCGTCGGACAGCAGCCGCCGCTCGGCCGGCATCTTGGTGTCACCGGCGTGCAGGACCCCGCCGCCGGTGGTGCGGCCGCCGCCGGGCAGGGGCAGGCTGATGTCCTCGGAGCGCAGGTTCCAGTAGCCGCCGTCGATGTCGACGGTGAAGACGTTGCCGGGGTCGGTGTGCCAGTAGCCCTCGACGCCGCCGTTGCCGTAGTGGGCCCAGAAGACGAGCAGTTCGCCGTCGACGTAGTGGAATCCGTACCGGCGCGCGTTGCTGCTCGCGGCCCGCAGGTCGTGGGTGAGCACGGTGGAGTCGGCGTCGATGACGCGGACCTGCTGGGAGTTGGCGACGATCAGGTGGGGCCAGGCCTCGACGACGGTCAGATCGTTCCCGCCCCGGCCGCCGGGCGTCATCTCGGCGACGGCGCTCTCCCAGGCGGGCCAGGAGAGTTCCTCGAAGAGGCCGGTGCGCAGGGTGCGGGCGAGGGTCTCGCCGAGGTCGGCGGCGGCGGCGAGGGCGACTTCCTCGCGGGCGAGTTCGAGGGCCTCGGCGGGCAGCCAGGTCAGCCGGCGGATGGCGTCGGGCAGGCCGGGCAGGCCGGCGGCGGTGGAGGCGGCGGCCACCTCCCGCATCCACTCGGTGAGCATCGGGCGGCCGCCGGGCGAGGCGGCGAGCAGCCGCATGACCTCCACCGCGTGGGCGTCGCCGCCCTGGCCGTACGCGGCGCGCCGGAAGGAGGGCCGGAAGCGCTGGTCGGCGGCGATGGCGAGCAGGTCCCGGCGCTGGTCGGAGCGCGCCCAGTCGGCCAGGTTCAGCTGGTCGTGGCGCCGGCGCGAGCCGGAGTCCGGCTCGGGGTCGGTGACCGGGACGTCCAGGGAGAGCAGCAGGTCCAGCAGGTCGGCGTCCTCGACGCCCACCTTCAGGCCCGCTTCGCGGCCGGGCTCGGCGAGTTCGGCGCGCAGCCGGTCGGCGGCGCGGGCGACGAGGTCGAGCAGGGCGGGCAGGGTGGGGCGCGAACCCCAGCCGGTGTGCCGGGCGGCGTGGAAGCGCTCCAGCCAGCCGGCGGCGCCGTCGGAGCAGCGCTGTTCGGCGGGCAGGTCGGCGCGGACCAGCCCGTCGGTGGCGCCGGATTCCTCCAGCAGGCCCAGCCACAGCGCGGAGAGCTCGCCGTCACCGCCGCCGGGCGGCATCAGACCGAGCAGGGTGCCCCGTACGGACGGGACCCGGCGGGCCAGCGCGACGAGCGCGCTGCGGTGCGCCTTCCACCAGCCGTACGCGGCGCGCAGCGTGGCTGGCAGCGGGAGCAGCTCGGCCAGGTAGTCCTGCTCGGCCTCGGTGCCGCTCAGGCCGGCGGCGCGGGCGAGGCGGCGCAGTTCGGTCGCGGCCTGCGCGGAGGGCGGCAGTCCGCCCGCGGTGCGGCGCACGCACAGCCGGCGGAACCGCTCGTGGGCCTCGGCGGGGCTGACGCGGGCGGACAGCTCCTTGGCGTAGCCGGTGAGCACCTTCACCGGGAGGGCGCCGACCAGGGCGAATTCGAGGAAGACGCCGTCGAGGCGGTCCTCGTCGACGGGGAGGCCGTGCTGGGCCTCGCTGGTCCGGGCGCGGCCGAACAGCTGCGCTGCGTAGGTGGTGTTCTCGACGGCGAGGAAGATGCGGGCGGCCTGCTCGTAGAAGACGGGCAGGAAGTGCGGGACGGCGGCGCCGAGCCGGCCGGCCAGTTCGTGGCAGGCGTCGAGGGCGGCCTTGGGCTTGGTCTTGGCCGTGCGGGCGAGCCGGTCGAGTTCGGGGACCACGGCGAGGGCGTGGTGTCCGTCCTGCGGGTGGTGGACGAGGACCCATTCGGGGAAGCCGAGGGCCTGGCGCTGGCCGAGGCCGACCACGGGCGGCGCGCCCTCCTCCTCGTCGAGCACGAGTCCCAGGAAGCCGGCGGCGAGGTCCTCGGCCGGGCCCAGTTCGGCGGCGGCGAGCCGGACGACGACGCGGTCGTCGGGGAGGGCGGCGTGGCGGTAGGTGCGTGCGGTCAGGTCGACCGCCGAGGGGCCCGCGCCCTCGGTGCCGCTCGGCAGCACGGCGCCGGCCTTGAGGAGCAGTTCGGCGTCGGCCCCGGTGCCGGTCGCGCTGGTGGTGCCGGTGGTGGTGCTCATCGTGCGTCCCCGCCCTCTTCGATCTTGCGCCCGGCGTACAGTGCCGCGGCCATCCGCATGCCCTCGGACCAGGCGACCGGTCCGACCTCCGTCAGGCGCACCGCCCGGCCGTTCTCGTCGTGCCAGCTCAGTGCGCCGGTGCTCGTCTCGTCCTCGTAGTACGGCTCGCCGATCCAGACCGCCGCCTCCGTGCCCGGGCCGGTGTCGCGGACCTTGCAGGTCGCGTAGCCGCCGGAGACCCGGTAGCCGAGTCCCGTCGCCCGCGCGGCCAGGCCGAACCGGCTCGCGAAGACCCCGCCCGCGTAGTCCCGCACCTCGGTGGCGGCGGCCGCCAGGCCCTCGGGCTTCTCCCAGGTCGGCCGGTGGATCTGCTCGACGCGCTGCACGATGCCGAGTTCGGCCGCGAAGTCCCGTACGTCGTCCAGGTCGGGCAGCAGCACCGGGTGCGGCAGGGTCACCGTGCGCGGGGAGAGCCGTACGGTCTCGCCGTCGAGGTTGACCACCTTCAGCTCGCCGGCCGCGGTCGCGTCCCGCAGGAAGCCCACCTCGTCCGGGTCGTCCCCGACGACCGCCATGTCGCGCAGCGCGCCCTGCCAGGCCTCGTCGGGCCAGACCCGGGCGAGCAGCGCCGTCGGCACGGGCAGCGAGGAGACCATCCAGGTGTCCACCTGGGCGGTGCAGGCGGCCTCGTGCCGGTCCAGCCATTCGGCGAGCCGGCGCAGCCGGTCCACCTCGGGATGGTCGCGCAGGGCCTTCGGCAGCGTCTTCAACTGCCTCCCCGCCGTGCGGCCGGTGGCTGAGCGCGCCGCCACCTTCCCTTCCACCAGGGCGATCTCGTACCCCTCGCCCGCTGCCAGCCATGCCATCAGTACGTGCCCCTCCGACTGCCCGAAATCCCGGATGCGCGCAGCGTCGGCCAGGGGAAAGGAATCCCCCCTGAGCTGCGGTATGTCGGGAGACTAGCGAGAGCCACTGACAACGCCCGCCGAGGGGCCCCGCTCGGCGCCCGCCCCGGCGGCGGGGACGGCGCGGGGCTCGACGGCGGCGTGTCCCGGGCGGGTTGGTCGTCCGGTTGAATGTCCGGTTCTGGGTAGTCTTTGCGGGACAGCGTGCGGTGCGGGACCGGCTCGGGGTGGGTTCATGGGACGTCAGATACGTGTACGGGGTGCGGTCCTGGCGGCGACGGTGCTGCTGGCCGCGGCCGGGTGCTCGGGTACCGGCGCCGCGCCGGGCAAGGACGCGAAGCCCTCGGCGGCCGGCACCTCGTCCTCCGCTCCCGGCGGCGGGGACGCCAAACCGGCCTCGGGGGACGTGCTGCCCGGCATGGTCGGCGTCGAGGCGGCCCGGACCCAGCTGGCCGCGCTGAAGGTCGCGCAGCCCGGGACCATGGCCGGCTACAGCCGGGCCAAGTTCACGCACTGGGCCGAGCAGGGCAACAAGTGCGACACCCGCGAGGTGGTCCTCAAGCGGGACGGCACGGACGTGAAGCAGGACTCCGAGTGCAAGGCGGTCTCCGGCACCTGGAAGAGCCTGTACGACGGGGTCGTGGTCACGGAGGCGTCCAAGATGGACATCGACCACATCGTGCCGCTCGCCGAGGGCTGGCGCTCGGGCGCGGCCGGCTGGGACGCCGCCCGGCGCAAGGCCTTCGCGAACGACCTGACCCACCCTCAGCTGCTGTCGGTGACGGCGGTCACCAACCGCTCGAAGGGCGACCAGAGCCCCGACCTGTGGCAGCCGCCGGACAAGGCGAGCTGGTGCCAGTACGGGCGGGCCTGGACCACCGTGAAATCCACCTACGGACTGACCGTGACGGAAGCGGAGAAGAAGATGCTCGGGGCGATGCTGGACAGCTGCGCGGCATGACGGGACGACAGCACGGCGGCGGACGACAGCAGTGGTGCGACGCGGTCCTGGCCGGGCCCGGCGGGGCGATGACGGACGAGGTCGGCGTCATCACGGGCCCGCTGACCCTGCGTACGACGGTGCTCCCGGACGGCCGCCTGGTCCGGATCGAGGTGCAGTACGAGGACGCGGAGGAGTGGTACGTGCTGACGGGCAGCCCGGTTGCGCACCAGGGGGACCCGGCGGCCGTCCACGCCGCCGCCCTCGCCGCGGTCCGTACGGGCCACGCCGCCGAAGCCCCGGTCGCGCCGGCGGGACCGGCCCCGGCCTGACCCGCCGCCCCGGCCTGACCCGCCGCCCCGGCCCGACCCGCCCGCGCGGGCCCGGCCGGTGATCAGCATCATGATCCCCATGACACCGATATCCACACCGACACCGATCACGGCCATGGACCTCACCGGCTTCACCGAGCGTGAACAAGGGGTCTGGACGGACGAGAAGGGCCTCGTCCTCTCGGTCCACTTCTTCCCCCTGGTCCCGGACCTGCCGGCGCCGCTGGACGAGACCGACCGGCTCCGGCACGGCCTCGCCCGGTCCGTGGCCCGGGCGGGCGGAGGGCTGATCGAGGCCGTTCCCGGCGAGGTGGACTCCGTCCCGGCCGTACGGCAACTGGTCAAGATCCGGCGGCCGGGCACCGAGCACGGGCTGGTGTTCCTCGCCTCCTGGACCGTGCCCAAGGCGGGCTGCAGCACGGTGATCAAGGTGCAGGCGGGCGAACAGGGGACGACCGGGATGCGGGAGGCCGTCGTCGGTGCCCGCGTGGGCCACGAGGACTACTTCCTCCCGCATCCGTACGGTCCGGACGTCACGGGCGGCCTGCCGTACCACGTGGCCGACCTCGAGGAGTGGGACGCGGAGTTCCCCGGGCACCCGCTGACGCTGGTCCGCGGCGCGCTGCGGCGGATCGCCGCGACGGTGGTCTTCGACGAGCGCTTCAAGGCCCTCCCGCCGTTCGGCCCGCCGGCCGCACCGCGGCGCCGCTGGTTCCGCAGGCCCTGAGCCGCGGGCCCGGCCCGCCGGCCCCGGCCCCGGCCGCCCCGGTCGCCCCCGCCGCCGGCCGCCGCGAAAGGGCCCTCGGGTCAGGCCTCGTATTCCGTGAGGTCGATGCTGTGGACCTGGAGCAGGTGGCCGTGCTCCGGGTCCGTCGTGTCGAGGTCCAGCACCATGCCGAGCTTGCGGATCACGTTCTCGGACTCCTCGTGGCCCGACCGGTTCACCGCGATCACCCGGTCGAGGCCGCGGTCCTGGAGGGCGAACTCCAAGGTGGCCTGGGCCGCCTCGGAGGCGTAGCCCTGACCCCAGTACGGCCTGCCGAGCCGCCAGCTGACCGCGACGAAGTCCCGTGCCTCCGGCGGGGACTGCGCCACGGTCAGGCCGACCGCCCCGATCAGCTCGCCCGAGGCCAGCAGCTCGACGGCGAAGAGGCCGAAGCCCTCCTCGTCCCACTCCTCCTCCCACCGCTCGATCTCCTCGGCGGTCTCCTCCAGGTCGAGGGTGGAGCCGTCGCCGATCCAGCGCATGACGTCCGGGTCGGCGTTGATCTCCGACAGGGGGACGAGGTCGTCGTCGGTCCAGCGGCGCAGGAGCAGGCGGGGGGTGCGGATCTCGGTCATGCCCCCATCCTGCCGAACACCGCCCACCAGCGGTAATCGGGTCCGCGCGGGCGGCCGCCGAGGGCCCGGCCATCGGCGCCGGCCGCAGGTCACGGGGTGTGGAAGCGGACCTCCGGCGCCTCGGGGCCCGGGCCGTCGAGCAGCGGCTGCGGGATGCCCTTCAGGTGCTGGTCGAAGAAGGCGCCGACGTAGCGCCGGGTCAGGTCGAGCGAACGGGCTCCGGCCAGCGGCGACAGCGGGGGCAGCCCCAGCTGGTCGCTCATGGTGGGCCAGTCGGTGAAGGTGAAGTGGTTCGAGGCGTCGAAGGTGATCCAGCGCTTCCAGCCGTCGAGCCGCTTCCAGTTGGGGTCCCAGCTCGCCTCCCCGGTCCCGGTGTTGCCGGGGCGGGACTCCTGCGCGCCGAGCAGCATGAAGGGCCGGCCGCCGAGTCCGCCCGCCGGGACCGGGGAGAACACCCCGCCGTCCATGTCGATCCCGGCCCGGATCCGCGGGTCGGTCGCCATGGCGGCCACCGCCGCGGAGCCGCCGATGGAGTGCCCGGCCATCGCGATCCTGCCCGGGTCGATGAGACCGGCGTTGTGCCAGGCCGGGTGGCGGCCGGTGAGCCGGTCCAGCAGGAAGGACACGTCGCGGGCCCGGTTGTCGGTGACCTGCTTGGCTCCCTCCTCGCTGCCGATCTTCGCGCAGGCCAGGCAGGTCAGGACGCGTCCGCCGGGGAAGGCCGTTCCGGAGGTCTCGTACGCGTGGTCCACGGCGGCGACCACGTAGCCGCGGGAGGCGAGCTCTTCGGCCAGGGAGGTGAGGGTGGCGCGCGGGACGGTGAATCCGGGCGACAGGACGATCAGCGGGTACCGGCCGGCCACGGGACGGGCGTCGGAGCGGGCGTGGGCCTTGGTACCGACCAGGCTCTCGACGGCGACGGCTTCCTCCAGCTGCCGGTCGGCCAGCAGCAGCCGGGCCTCCTCGTAGGTGAGCCAGGGCCGGACCGGGCCGCCGGTGCCGCGCTGGGCCGGGTAGCGCATGGTCACCATCAGCTCGCGCGGCCCGGACCCCGCCCAGGGGTCGGTCCGGCTGCGGTCCACGAGGTGCAGGGTCTCCTGGCCGACCGCGAACCTGCCGGTGGGACTCGGCAGTTGCGGCAGTACCACGCGGGAATCCGCGGAGGCGGCCGCCGGCGGCGGGGCGGCCGTGGCAGTGCCGGCGGCCACCAGCGGCATCGGCAGCAGGAGGGCGAGTAACGCGAGGGATGCGGCGGTGCGGCGTCGATTCATGACGTCGAACCTACGCAGGAAGCCGTGCGCGATCGTCACCTCACGGGAGGAGCGGGGCCTCCCCCTGCGGGACACCCGGCTCCCCCTCCGGGAGGAGGTCAGGACACGGTGATCGCGTCGAGCTTCGCCCGCAGGTAGACGTGGGAGTCCACGGGATCGTGGACCACCCGTCCGATCGGCGCCGGGAGGGACTCGACCCGGGTGTGCGGGTCGCATTCGTAGAAGTAGACGAGCGAGACGAGCTCTTCGGCCGGTGCGTCGGCCGGCGGCGGCAGCACCCGGTGGCGCCCGGCCCGCCACCGGTCCCCCGTCCAGCGGGCCATCAGGTCGCCGATGTTCACGGTGAGCGCCGCCGGGTCGTACGGGGCGTCCTGCCAGCCGTCGGCGTCGGTGTGGATCTGGAGTCCGCCCGATCCCGGCTCGCGGTCGAGGACGGTGACCGTCCCGAAGTCCGTGTGCGCCCCGATCCGGAACTGGCCGGGCAGCGGCTCGCCGAGCACCTCGGTGCCCGGGTACCAGTTGAGGTTGAACCCCCAGGTGGGGTGCCCGGTGTGGCGGGTGAAGTGGTCGTCGGAGAGGCCGAGCGCGGTGGCGAGGAGCTCCAGCAGTTCGTCGGACAGGGCCCTCATCCGGGCGACGTACTCGACGACCAGCGGCTGCAGCGCCGGGACCTCGGCCGGCCAGGCGTTCGGGCGGAACCATTCGGCGTCCACGGACGGGTTCCCGGTGGGCTCGTCGGCCGCGCAGGACCAGGACTCCTTGAGGTCGGGCGGCGAGGCGGCCCCCTCCGCGTAGCTGTTGGCCTCGGCGCCGGGGCCGAGCCAGCCGCGGCCGCCGACCGCGACGGCGTACGGCTCCTTCGCCCCGGCCGGCCGGCGGAAGAACTCCTTGGCGGCCGCCCGGATCCGCGCGGCCAGCCCCGGATCCACCCCGTGCCCGGTGATCAGCAGGAACCCGGCGGCCTGGAGGGCCTCGTCGACGCGGGCGGCGATCCGCTCCCGCGCCCCGGCCTCGCCGGACCGCCACGCCCCGAGGTCGATCACGGGAACCCCGGAACGGGCGGAAGCGGAGGAAATCGGAGAACTCGCCATCGGGGCCTGCCTTCCGAGCCGGTGAAGGGCGTCCACCCCGAGGCTATCGCCCGCCGCCCCCGCTCGGCCTGATCGACAAGGCACCCCCACGGCACCCGGTGGAGCCGGACCGGTCTCGGTGCGTGCCCGCGGGCGGCAGAACGGGGGCCGCTCACACACGCAGGGGAGTCGAGTCCTCGCAGCGGCTCGGCCGCCGCCGGTGGGTCGCCGGCTCCACCGCCGGCACGAACGCATCGCCGAACGCGTCCCCGCTTTCGCCGGCATGGCCCGCAGCCCTCACCCGCTACCGCCGACGTGTCCGTGCGGACGGGCGGAACCCGTCAGCGTGCGGCTCCGACGCTACTGACCCAGACGGGAACCGGCGCGTTCTGCGGCTCGGTCTCGGTCCCCTCCGAGTCGCTCTGCACAGCCTCCGGGTCCGCCCAGGCGGTGAACCCCGGTTCGCTGTCGGTCACCCCCCCCCTTCCGCCGCACTCAGCCACCAGGTGTTGGTGCGCAGCTCCACCTGCCGGTCGGTCGGCTCAAGCACCAGGGGCTCGTCCGCCACCTCGGCGATCCATGTCAACAGCACCCCGGCAGTATCACGGCAGGGGCCGGTCCACGGGAACCGCCATGAGAAGCGATGTCTAAGGACGCTGCTCCAAGCCGCTGCACGGTGGCGAGTACGCGACGTACGGGAGGTGTGCGGTCCACTGGGCGCGGGTGATCCGCGGCCCGGTGTGCGCGCATGCCCCGGCGATGACCCGCGCCTCGTCGGTCCCGGCCAGCCGGACGGTGGTGTCGAAGCCGCCTGAGGCCAGCACCGCGCCGTCCGGGCTGTAGGCGACCGAGCTGACGGCGGTGAGGTGGCCGGTGAGCGTGGTCAGCAGGCCGGGGTGGGCGGGCCGGGCCACGCTCCACACGCGCACCGTACGGTCGTCGCTCGCGCTGGCGAGCGTCCGCCCGTCGGGGCTGAACGCCACCGAGCCGACGACGTCGGTGTGGCCCGCGAGGACGGCGAGCGGGGCGGGATGCCGCAGGTCGGTGACGTCCCACAGGCGGATCGACGTACGGCCGCCGCTGGCGGCGGCGAGCGTGTGCCCGTCGGGGGCGAAGGCCACCGAGAACACGGCACTGTCGTGGCCCTCCAGGACGGCCAGCGGCTCCGGCCGCCGCGGGTCCGCCACGTCGGTGAGCCGTACGGTCCGGTCCTCGCCGGCGCTGGCGAGCGTACGGCCGTCCGGGCTGAAGGCGACGGAGCGGACGGCGTCCCGGTGTCCGGCGAGCCGTGCGAGCAGGGCGGGGCGGGCGGTGTCGGCCACGTCCCACAGCCCCACGCTGCCGTCGGTCCCGGACGTGGCGAGCCGGCTGCCGTCCGGGCTGTAGGCCAGGGAGCGCACGTCACCTCCCTGCCCGGTGAGGGAGGCCAGCACGGCCGGCCGGGACGGGTCCGCCGTGTCCCACAGCCGGACGCTCCCGTCGGCGGACCCGGTGGCGAGCGTGCGGCCGTCCGGCCGGTAGGACACGGTCCGGACGTCGTCGCCGTGGCCGCTCAGCGTGGCCTCGGCCACGGGGGCTTCGGTGCCGCGCACCCGCCACAGCCGGGCGGTGTGGTCGCCGCTCGCGGTGGCCAGCTGCCGCCCGTCGGGGCGGTAGGCGAGCGCGAGGACCTCCTTGGCGTGCACGGGCGTGGCGGTCATCAGCGTGCTGGCGAGGCCGTCGCGCGTCTTGGCGGTGGGCGAGAGCCGGTACGCCGTCAGGCCCAGCTGGACGGCCAGCCCCTGCTCGGTGTTGGCGAGGTCCGTCGCGCTGTCGGCGAGGTTCTGCGCGACGGCGTCGTTGCGCTGCCGGGTGACCTCGTCCTCGGCGCGTACGGCGTTGCCGGTGGCGGCCCCGGCCACCACCACGAGGGCGGCGAGGAGCGCGACGAGGGCGTGGAGCCGGCGGGCGCGGCGCCGGGCGGCGCTTCCCGCGGCGGCCTCGGCCGCCGTGCTCGCTTCGAGGAAGGCCCGTTCGACCGGGGTGAGTCCGATCGGCCGGGTGGCGGCCAGGTCGCGCGCGAGGTCGAGCCGGGTGCCGCGGTAGAGGGCGCCGGGGTCCCGGCCGAGGGCCTCCCAGGCGCGGGCGGCTTCGGTGAGGCGGCGGTGCAGGCGTAAGCGCTCGCGGTCGTCGGTGAGCCAGCCGCGCAGCCGGGGCCAGGCGCGGATGAGGGCTTCGTGGGTGAGTTCGACCCGTCCGTCGTCGAGGGTGAGCAGGCGCAGTCGCGCGGCGCGGGTGAGGACGGCCGCGGTGTCGGCGTCCTCGTCCAGCTCGTCCCGGGCGACGGGGCGTTTGGTGTCCTCCGTGCCCTCGCCGAGGGCGATGAGGTGGACGAAGACCTGCTGGGCGAGCCGCTGCCGGCGTACGGAGAGGGAGGCGTAGAGGGTCTCCGCGGACTGGGCGAGCGCGCCCTCGAAGCCGCCCGCCGCGTGGAACCCGTCCAGGGTCAAGGTGGTGCCCCGGCGGCGGCGCCAGGTCTCCAGGAGGGCGTGGGAGAGCAGGGGAAGGGCGCCGACCTGTCCGTGGGCGTGGGCGACGAGCGTGGCCTGGAGGGCGCCTTCGACGGTGAGGCCGGCCCTGCGGGCGGGCTCCACGACGGCGCGTCGCAGTTCGGCCGCGCTCATCGGCCCGACGAGGACCTGGGCGTCGCGCAGGGCCTCGACGAGGGCCGCGTACCGGGTGCAGTGGGCGTAGAAGTCCGCGCGCACGCCGAGGACGACGCGGCAGCGGGAGCCGGGCCGCCGGGCCTCCTCGGCGAGGGCGGTGATGCAGCCGGCGCGCTCGTCGGAATCGGCGCAGACCGCGAAGACCTCTTCGAACTGGTCGACGACCAGGACGAGTTCGCGGTCGTCGGTGCGGTGCGCGGCGAGGGCCCGCCGCACCCGGCCGAGCGGGTGCGGCCCGGGGGTCAGGACGTGCACGGCGCGGTGCGGGTCCTGCGCGCCCAGCCGGGGCAGCAGTCCGGCGTGCAGCAGGGAGGACTTGCCGGCTCCGGAAGCGCCGACGAGGGCCACGACGCGCTGCCGGGCGAGGGTCGCGAGGAGGTCCTCGACCAGTCGATCCCGGCCGAAGAACAGGCCCGCGTCCGCGGTGCGGAAGGCCGCGAGGCCGACGTACGGAGTCTCGTGCGCCCCCGTCCCGCCCGCTTCCCCCGGCTCCTCCCGGGGCCGGGGCGCCTGCGCCGACAGCCGCACGGCGACGTCGTGCCAGCGCCGCTCCCACTCCCGGGCGTCGCCGCCGCAGGCCCGGACGTACGACAGCGTCACGTCGAGGCTCGGCAGGCGCCGGCCGGAGGCGGCCCCGGACAGCGTCGCCACCGAGTAGTGGGCGCGGGCCGCCAGATCCCGGTACGGCGGGGATCCGGCCTCGTGGCGCAGGTGGCGCAAGGCGGCGGCGAACTGCCGCAGCGGTCCGTCCTCCCCCTCCAGCGGACGCTCCTTGCGGGCCATGTCCTCCCCTTTCCCACCCGGTGGGTTTTCCGCCCCTCTGGTGCGGATTGTTCAGCAATTGTTTGTTCACTGCCACCACGCCGACGCCGAACAACGGATCGCGGCTAGACCTGAGTTCACCGCACCACCGCCGCCGTCGCCGTCGCCGCGAGAGGAGGGAGCACAGCGATGCAACGACACCGACCCGTCCGGGCCACGGCCGCCGCCGTGGCGGCCTTCCTGCTCCTGGGAGGATGCGGATCGGCCACCGGGGCGCCGTCCGGCCCGTCGCCCCGGGCCGCGGCGGACCCGGCCGTCCCGCCCGCCGCCGCCGGCGAGCCGAGTGCGGCCGACACCCGGCTGCTGGAGCGGGCCGAGCAGATCCTGATCAGCCGGTGCATGGACGGGCGGGGGTTCCCGTACGCCGTCACCGAGGCCCCGGAGGAGACCGCCCGGTCCTTCCCGTACGGGGTGGACGACGTCGAGTGGGCGCGGGCGCACGGCTACGGCGGCCGGGACCAGCGCGCCGCCGCGCGGGCCCGGGAGGACGACCCCAACCAGCGGTACTTCCGCGGGCTGTCGGCATCCGGGCGGGCTGCCGCCCGTACCGCGCTCATGGGTTCCGCCCCGGTGGGACTCTCGGCCACCGCCCCCACCGGGATGACCATCACCGCGTCCGCCGAGGGCTGCATCGCCGACGCCGAGCGCACGCTCTACGGGGATCTGGCGACCTGGTTCCGCGTCAAGGTCGTCACGATGAACCTGCGGCCGGTACGGGAGACGCGCGTCCACGAGGACGGGCAGTACGCGGACGCCGTCGGGCAGTGGGCCGCGTGCATGCGTGCGGCGGGCCGCCCGTACGCGGACCCCGATGCCTCCCGGCAGGCGGCGGCGCGGTTCGGCGAGGGCATGCCGCCGGCCGAGGCGGACGCCGCCGAGGCCGAACTGGCCGTCATCGAAGCGACCTGCGCGACCGGCACCCCGCTGGCCCGGGTCTCCCAGGCTCTGGACCGCACCTACGGCGATCGGCTCCGGGCCCGGCACCGGGAGGAGATCGCGCTCAGGTGGCGGCTCCAGAACGGCGCGCTGGCGACGGCGCGCCGCGTAAGTCAAGAAGGCGCGTAAGTGAAGAACACGGCACCGCACCACACGACAGGGCACCGAGCCCATCATCATCCGGAGGATCCCATGGCCACGTTCCGCACCCTGCTGCTCGCCGGCGCGCTCGCCGTACCGCTGCTGGCCGTTCCCGCGACGGTGACCGCCGCCGAGGCCGCCACGACCGGGGCCTCCCTGTCGACCGGGGCCTCCGCCACCACCGGGGAGTCCGCCACCACCGGGGAGTCCGGCGCGGCCGCGGACGGCAACTACTGGGTCTGGGAGGACACCAACCGCGGCGGCCACTCGTGCGGCTGGAGCGGCGACGATTCCGACTGGCGCACCTGCGGGGCGGGCGGCAACTTCAACATGAACGACCGGGCCTCGTCCTGGTGGAACAACGGGTACGCCGGTTCTTTCGGGGACGTGCGCGTCTACGAGAACATCGGCTACGGCGGTGCTTCCACCTGCGCCCCGAACGGCGGTGCCGGCAACGTCCCGTGGGAGTGGAACGACCGCATCTCCTCCCACAAGTGGGTCAACAACTGCGGCTACTGAGCGGGCCGCCCCAGAGCAGCCGCCCGCAGGGTGTACCGGGCTCCGCCGTCCTCGGCGGAGCCCGTCCGCTCGAAGCCCGCCCGGACGAGGACGCCGTGGGAGGGGGCGTTGTCCGCGTCCACCCTGGCGTGCAGCGCGGTCACGCCGGGCTGGGCGAAGGCCCAGGCGACCAGCCCCTTCAGCGCCTCGGTGACGTAGCCGTTGCCGCGGGCCGACGGTACGAGGTCGTAGCCGACCTCCGCGTTCCCCTCGGCGTCGGGGGCGCCGTGGAAGCCGATCCCGCCGATGGCGCGCCGGTCCTGCGTGCGGACGATGGCGTACGCGCCCCACCCGGGGCGGAACGTACCCTCCTCCCGCGCCTTGGCCACCATCCCGGAGGCGACCCGGGTGCCTTGGCCCGGGCCGTCCTCGGCCCAGGCGAAGCCGCCGGTGCCGCCGTCGCGCAGGTCGCCCGCGACCAGCGGGGAGATCTCGCAGAGCACGACGCGTTCCGTGGCGACGGGTTCGGCGTACCAGCGCCAGGCCGTACGGCGGGGCAGGCCCGGGAGTTCTCCCCGGCCGGTGACCCAGAGCAGGGTCGGCCACGGTCCGGCGATGTCGCGCGGCACCTGTGGGAAGAGCCGGTCGAGCACCTGCTCGCAGAGGTCGGCGTCGGGCTCCCAGTCGTGGACGCCGAGACCGTTCAGGATGTCGTGGGTGTGCAGCAGCGTCTCGACGACGCCCATCGCGGCGAATCCGTCCGGGCCCGCCATGCCGTACGGATGCCAGGCCCGGACCCCCGGGTCGGTCACGGCCGCGGCGGCGGACAGCAGCCCGCCGGTGGCCTCGATGACCTGGATCAGGCCTTCGGGGGTGGTGCCGGGGGCGGCGCTGATGTCGAAGGGGGCGTACCCGCTGGTCGAGCGCCCGGTGAGCTGGGTGGCGTACCCGGTGAAATCGCTCGCCACGTGGACGGCGGTGTCGTAACAGCTCCACTCCAGGCCGGCGGCGGGGGCGGACCAGTCGAGGTGCGCCACCTTCCGCAGTGCCTGTGCGGTGAGGGAAACGGATCGGTCTACGGCTTCGGAGCCCATGATCGTCATGGCCCGCACCTTAGGACCGCCGCCCGGGCCCGGGCCACCGGATATACGCCGCGCGCGGTTGCGGGGCGTCAGGGACCGGGGTCCGGGAGCGGGCCGCCGCAGCGGGAGCAGGTCCGGGCGCCCCGTTCGTCGGCGAGCCGTCCGCAGTCGGGGCAGACCAGGTGGAGCAGGCAGGCGGGCTCACCGCCCTCGGCGTGCCCGGGAGCCGGGGCGGCGGGCCCGGCGGGCGCCGGGGCCGCGGGGACGGCGGCGGCCGGGGGCACCTTCGGATCGTGGGCGTGCGTGGCCATGTCTCGTCCTTCCCGTGTCCGTATCCCTCCCCCGGGACGGGCCCCGCACACCTGACGGATAAGGTCGTAGCCGGTCAGCGCCGGCCGTACCAGACAGGCGCCAGGCCGGGGCCGCGGTTGATCACCCTGCCTCCGTGCCGCCTCGACCGCATTCGCCCCGTCGTCCTGCCCCGGAAATCCGTACATGAGCACCGTCCTGCCGTCCCCGTCCCCCTCAGCCACCACCCCCGCCCCCGAGTCCGCCGGCGGACCGGTCCGCGCCCGGATCACCGCCGGCCGGGCTCCCGCCCGCCCCACCACCGCGGCGGCGTTCCACAGCATCAGTGCCGTGACGGCGGTGCTGCTGGGGCTCGTCGGGATCGGCGCACTGCTCCACGAGCCGGTGCTCATACCGCCGCTGGCCGCCAGCGCCGCCCTCGTGCACAGTGCCCCCACCCTGCCCCTGGCCCAGCCCCGCGGTGTGGTGGTCGGCCACCTGCTCGGCACGGCCGTCGGCTACGGCGCCCTCGCGGCCGCCGGTGACAGCGCCTGGGCCGCGGCCGTCGCGGCCGGGGTGACGCTCGCGCTGCTGATGGCCGCCCGCACCCCGCACTCGCCCGCCTGCGCGACCTCCGTGGTGATCGTGCTCCAGAGCCCGGACCCCGCCCGGTTCGTCCCCCTGCTGTTCGGCGCGACGGTGCTGCTCGTCCTGACCGGGTACGCCGCTTCACGCATCCGGCGCAAGGCACCCAGGTACCCCGCCTACTGGTGGTGACCCGTCCGGTCGTCCGCCGCGCGTCCGGCCGATGAATGCGCGGCGCTGCGGGAGTCTGTAGGAGGCATCCGGAGCGGGATCGGGAGAGGTGGAGTGATGAGTGACCTGCGCGACATCCTGGAACGGCACGTGAGCAGCGGATCGCTGCCCGGCGCGGTGGGCGTGGTGGCCCGCGGCGACCGGGTGGAGGTGGCGGCCGTCGGCTCGGCCGACCTCGAGGGCACGGCTCCGATGGTCCGGGACTCGATCTTCCGGATCGCGTCGATGACCAAGCCCGTGACCGCCGCCGCCACGATGGCGCTCGTCGAGGAGCGCCTGCTGGCCCTGGAGGACGAGATCGCGCCCTGGCTGCCGGAGCTGGCCTCGCCGCTGGTGGCCCGGACACCCTCGAGTCCGCTCGACGACCTGGTGCCCGCCGACCGCCCGATCACCGTGTTCGACCTGCTCACCTCACGCGCCGGGTACGGGTTCCCGTCCGACTTCTCGCTGCCCGTGCTCGCCCCGCTGGTCGGCGAGCTGAAGCAGGGGCCGCCGCAGCCGCAGCACGTCGCGGGGCCGGACGAGTGGCTCAAGACGCTGTCGGGCATCCCGCTGCTGTACCAGCCGGGTGAGGCCTTCCTGTACAACACCTGCTCGGACATCCTGGGCGTGCTGATCGCCCGGGTCTCGGGCCAGTCCCTGCCCGAGTTCATGGCCGAGCGGATCTTCGAGCCGCTGGGCATGGCCGACACCGGGTTCAGCGTCCCGGCCGCCGACCTGGGCCGGTTCACGAGCTTCTACCGCGGGGGCGAGGACGGCCTGGCCCTGGCCGATGCCCCCGACGGCCAGTGGAGCAGCCTTCCCGCCTTCCCCTCCGGTGCCGGCGGCCTGGTCTCGACCGCCGACGACTGGTGGGCGTTCGGCCGGATGCTGCTCGCGCAGGGGGCGCTGGACGGGGACCGGGGGCGGCTGCTGTCGGCCGAGTCGGTACGGAAGATCACCACCGACTGGCTGACCCCGGCCCAGCGGACCGCCGGCGAGCTGTTCCTGGAGGGCCAGGGCTGGGGGTTCGGCGGCTCCGTCGACGTCACGGCCCGCGACCCGTGGAACGCGCCGGGGCGGTACGGCTGGATCGGCGGAACGGGAACCGCCGGCCACGTCACCCCGGCCACCGGCACCGTTTCCGTCGTGCTCACCCAGCGCGAGATGGACGGTCCGACCCCGCCGGCCGTGATGCGCGACGTCTGGACGTACGCGGCCGGCGCCTGACCCGCACGTCCTACAGGCGGACGCTCCAGTCGACCGTGGACTTCAGGGTGCGGGCGATCTTCGGGTCCCGGACCGAGGGGGTGCGGTCCTCCGCCGTGACCGACAGCTTGTGCGTGCGCAGGTCGAACAGCCACAGCTCGGCGACCGCGACCTCGGTGCGGCCCGCGAACCGCTTCAGCTCCCGGCCGTCCAGGTACCAGCGGACGTCGGGCTGCCGGGCGTCCGTACCGGCGAGCCGGGGTACGGAGACCTTCGCCGTGTTGCGCAGCCGCAGGGTGCGGCCGGTCGGGGTGATCGGTGTGGCGATCTTCGCGTGCTGGTAGAAGCCGGCGATCATCGCCTCGGCGCCCGGCAGGTTGAAGGGCTTGCCGAGCACCCGCATGATCGAGGCGTCGGTGGGCCGGTTCAGGCCGGTGACGTAGTAGCCGCCGCCCTCGTACGCACCGACCGTGCCGCCGTCGGGCGACTGCGCGCCGAGCCAGCGGTACCACTTGGCCCCCTCGGCCGCCATCCGGTCGGCGGGCAGCGTGGAGGTGTTGGAGTCGGCGGGCTCGGGGCCCTCGTACTTCTCGTAGCCCGGGGTGCCCGGGTAGAAGTACTCGTCGGCCAGCTTGCCCAGGGAGTGGCCGGTCTCGTGGATGGCGACCTGGCCGGACTTGGCGTTGCCCGCCGAGGCGGTGGAGATGCCCTCGTAGCCGAGGGTGGCGCTGGGCTCGTTGTAGCCGGCCCCGCCGTACTTGGTGCTGTTGGAGAGGACCAGGACCAGGTCGGCTGCCGGCGCCTTCGCCACGTACGCGTCCACCTTCGGCTGGTCGATGCAGAGCAGCCTCTCGATGTCCTCGCACCAGAAGTACGAGCCGAGGGCGGTGTCGCGGACGGTGGCCGGGGTGGGGTCGCCGGAGACGCCGGAATCGTGGGAGACGGCGTCGACCGTCCAGACGTTGAAGAGGTTGCGGTAGGTGGAGTACGGCTCGACCGCGGTGATCTCGGCCCACTTGGCCCGGGCGTCGGCGTGGAAGCGGTCCTGCTCGGCGGCGGTGTAACCGTCGCCGACGACCACGATGTCGAGGCGGTCGGCGGTGGACCCGTTGTCGACCGGCTTGGCGACCTCGCCGTCGGCCGCCCGATCGGCCTCGGACAGCTGCGGGGCCTTCTTCGCCCGCCCTGCGGCGGGGACGCGGACGTGGCCGGATCCGGCGGCCGTGCCGTCCTCGGGCCCGGGTATCTCCACCTCTGTCCCGGACTTCACCGGTATCGGAGGTGGCGCGGCGGCTGCCGTGCCGAGCGGGCCCGCTGCCAGCAGCAGGGCCGTCGTACAGGCCGCGGCGAAGGCGGCGCGCAGCGTCAGACGGAGGGTCGCGTCCATGGAGTTCTCCCCGGGAAGAGGCCGGAAGTCACCGGAAGTTAAGCGGCTCGATAAGTGCGCTGAACCAGTTGCTTAAACTAGGGGGCGCGCGAGAGGTGCGCAATGGCCGACGACCCCTGCACCATGGGGAGTTGGAGCGATCAGGGGGTCTACATGGACGAACCGGCAGAGATCGGCCGCAGGGTTCAGCGCATGCGCGCCGAACGCGGGCTGACACAAAGGGCGTTGGCGGAGCCCTCGTACACCTCCGCCTACATCTCGACCCTGGAGTCGGGCAAGGTCCGGCCCTCCGAGACGGCCCTGCGCTTCCTCGCCGAGCGGCTCGGCACCTCGTACGAGGAGCTGGCCACCGGGCGCCCCGCCCATCTGGCCACCGAGCTTCGCCTGGCCCTGACCGACGCCCAGCAGACGCTGGCCACGGGGGACGCCGCCGAGGCGGCCGTACGGTACCGGCAGCTGCTGGCGGAGGCGGAACGGCTCGGCCTCGACGCCGAGCGGGCGGAGGCGCTGCTCGGCCTCGGCGACTGCGCACTGGAGGCGGGGGAACTGCCGGACGCCATCGGTCACTTCGAGTCGGCGGAGCGGCTGCTGGCCGACGAGCCGCTGCCCCGCAGGGCCCGCCCGATCCGCGGCCGGGCCGTCGCGCACCTGCTCGCCGGGGAACTCCGTTACGCCTGCTACCTGCTCGAATCCGCCATCGACGAGCTGAACGCGAGCGGGCTGGCCGATCCGGAGGCGCTGGTGCTGCTGTACGCGGCCGTGATCGGCCCGTACATCGACATGGGCGCGCACGCCCGGGCCGCGCACGCCGCCGAGCTGGCCCTGGCGCTGGCTCCGGAGGTGGCCGATCCGGCGCTGGTGGCGGGGATGCACCGGCAGGTCGCTCGTACGTTCCTCACCGCGGGCCGGCCCGCGGACGCGGACGCTTCCCTCGCCAAGGCCCAGGCGATCTACCGGCAGCTGCGCCTGCGCACCGATCTGGCGCACTGCCACTGGATGCGCGGGTACGTGCAGGCGCAGAACGGCGGTCTGGCGGCCGCGGAGGCGGAGTTGCGCACGGCACGGGACATCCTCGCGGCGAAGCGGGCCGCCTTGTACACGGCGCAGGTCGAGGTGGAACTCGCCGATGTGCTGCGCCGGCTGGGCCGCTGCGAGGAGGCCGCCGAGCTGCTCTCCGGGCTGCTGGAACTGGGCGACAGCCACGGCGCCGTGCACGCGGGCGGCGCCCACCGGCTGCTCGGGCTGATGGCCGAGGAGCGCGGGGAGGCCGAGGCCGCGGAGGAGCACTACGTCCAGGCGCTGACCCTGCTGGAACGCAGCGGGGCCAGCGGGGATCTGGCGGACCTGTGCCGGCTGCTGGGCGATCTGCTGCGGCGTACGGGCCGGATCGAGGCCGCGCTGGACGCGTACCGCACGGGGCTGGGCCACCGCGCGGCGCCGGGCACCACCACGCTGGGCCCGGCGCCGGCGTCACCGCCGCGGCGGTGACGCCGGCGGTCGCGGGCCCTGTCAGTGGTTCTCGGTGGGGCGGAGATCGCGCGGGATCATCGTCCACGTCGTGGCCGCCGCGGCCACGACGAGGAGGCCCGCGAGGAGGAAGGCCGGGGTGATGGCGAGGGTGTAGGCCCGGGAGGCCGTCTCGATCAGACCCTCGCCCACCGCGCCGCCCAGCCGTTCGGCGATGTGGGCGGCCGCGCCCACCGACTCGTGGACGGCCGCCGAGGTGGCGTCGTCCAGGCCGAGGGCCGGCAGGTTGCCCCGGTACAGGGCGGCCGCGGTGCTGCCGAGGACGGCGACGCCCATGGCCGAGCCGAGTTCGTAGCAGGTCTCCTCGATGGCGGCCGCGCTGGAGACCTCCTCCGCGGGTGCGGTGGAGATCAGCGTGACCGAGGCGACGGTGGTGGCGATGCCGGCGCCCAGGCCCATGACGGTGAGGGCCACGGCGAACGCCGGGTAGCCGAGGTCGGCGAACTGCTGGAAGGTCCAGGGCAGGGCCATGCCGGCGGCCAGCAGCACCAGTCCGGCGCCCAGCACGTGCCGGATCGCGAAGCGCTGCATCAGCGTCGGGGCGACCATCGAGGCGCAGATCAGGGCGAGCGGGGCGGGCAGCAGGCGCAGGCCGGCTTCGAGCGGGGTGTAGCCCTGGCCGTACTGGAACCACTGGGTGACGAGGAAGAGGATCGCGCCCATGCCCACCATGGGCAGGAAGATCGCGGTGGCGGCGACGCCGAAGGCGGGCCTGGCGAAGAGCCGGACCTGGAGCAGCGGGTGGTCCAGGCGCAGCTGGCGGCGTACGAAGACGGTCAGCGCGACGGCCGCGAGGGCGAGCAGGGCCCACGGGAGCGGATCGGCGATCCCGCTCTTGCCGAGCTGCTTGATTCCGCCCGCGAGGGCGAGCATGCCGACGATCGACTGGCCGACGCCCCACCAGTCCCAGCGGCCGCCGCTGCGCGGGGAGCGGGATTCGGGGAGGTAGCGCAGGCCGGCCGCGACGATCACGGCGGCGACGGGGAGGTTGAGCAGGAAGGCGGAGTGCCAGCCGTGGTCCTGGACGAGGAGCCCGCCGACGACCGGGCCGAAGGCCATGCCGCCTCCGAAGACGGCCGCCCAGACGGCGAGCGCGAAGGCCCGCTCCTTGGCGTCGGTGAACACGCTGCGCAGGATCGACAGGGTGGCCGGCATGATCGCCGCGCCGCCGATGCCGAGGAGGGCGCGGGCGGCGATGACGTGCCAGGCCTCGGTGGAGAAGACGGCGATCAGGGAGGCGACGGAGAAGATCGCGAACCCCGCCATGAGCAGCCGCTTGCGTCCCCAGCGGTCGCCGAGGGCGCCGGCGGTGACGAGCAGGCCGGAGAGGGCGAGTGCGTAGACGTCGATGATCCACAGCTGCTGCACGGCGCCGGGCCGGAGGTCGCCGACCAGGGAGGGGAAGGCCACGTTGAGGATCGTGGTGTCCATCGAGATCAGCAACAGGCTGCCGGAGAGGATCGCGAGGACGATCCACCGGCGCGGATCGAGTGGAGCGGTGGGACGGCGGGCGTGCATGGGGTTCCGTTCGGGTGAGCGGGCGGGAAGGCCCGCCGCCGCGCACAGCAGTGAGCCTCCTTCGCCTCGAATGATACATCAACGTCTCATTCGGGGCGAAGGAGGCTCACTCTCGGAGCTCAGCCCTCGCCTGTCCGGGCGCGGGCGCCCGACCGGGTCCGCCCCGGCGTCTGGGCGCGCTGCGGGTGCCGGCGCACGTACTCGTGCTCCAGCTCGTTCATCCGCTGGGTGTGGGTGACCAACGCCTCGTCCGACCCGTAGAGCAGGGTCTCGTGGCGGGTCCGGTGGATGGCCTCCAGCTCCTTGAGCAGCTTGCCGTCCTCCAGGTTCGCCGCCGAGGGGCCGCCGTCATGATCCGCCATGGCCCGTACACCTCCTCTCCTCCATCATCCCCTCCGATGCCCCTTTCGTCCCGGCCGCACCTGATTCAGCCGCCCTTCCCCCGGACGGCGCGCCGTGGCGCTGCGGCTACCCTGTCGCCATGACGATGCGTGCGGTTGTCCATGTGAATGTGGACGCGATGATCGAGGACCTCAGGACACTCGTCGAGATCGAGTCCCCCTCGCGGGACCTCGGCGCCCTGGGGGTATCGGCCAAAACCGTCGCCGCCGTCATCGAGAACCGCCTCGGCGGCGAGGCCGTCCTGATCGAGAGCGAGACCGGCCCGCACGTCCACTGGTCGGGCGGCGGCGAGCCGAAGGTCCTGATCCTCGGACACCACGACACGGTGTTCCCGCTCGGCACCCTCGAGCGCCGCCCGTTCGCGGTCGAGAACGGTCGCGCGACCGGCCCCGGGGTCTTCGACATGCTCGGCGGACTGGTGCAGGCCGTCCACGGGCTCGCACTGCTCGACGACCTGTCGGGCGTCGAGATCCTGGTGACCGCCGACGAGGAGATCGGCTCCCCCTCCTCCCGCGCCCTCATCGAAGAGCGCGCCCTGGCCTGCGGGGCGGTGCTGGTGTTCGAGGGCGCCGCCGACGGCGGGGCCCTGAAGACCGGCCGCAAGGGCTGCGGCTCGTTCCACGTCTCCGTCGCGGGCCGGGCCTCGCACGCGGGCCTCGAGCCCGAGGCCGGGGTCAACGCCCTGATCGAGGCGGCCCACCTCGTACTGGACATCGCCGCGCTCGGCCGCCCCGAGATCGGCACGACCGTCACCCCGACCGTCGCGTCCGCGGGAGGCGTGGACAACGTCGTGCCCGCCGAGGCGACGGTCACGGCCGACGTACGGGTCGAATCGGCCCGCGAACAGGCGCGCATCGAGTCCGCGTTCGCCGCGCTCGCCCCGCACCTCGAAGACGCGGAGATCTCCGTCCACGGGTCCATCGGCCGGCCCCCGATGCCGGAGTCGGCATCGGCCGATCTCTTCGCCGTGGCCCAGCGGCTGCTCCCCGGCCTCGAAGGCCGCTCGGTCGGCGGCGGCAGCGACGGCAACTTCACGGCGGCGCTGGGGGTGCCGACCCTGGACGGCCTGGGCGCGGTGGGCGGGGGCGCGCACGCCGACCACGAGTACGTGATGGTCGACGCCATGGCCGAGCGGGCGAACCTCGTGGCCGGACTGGTCCGGGCGATCCGCAACACCCAGGGGAACGCGGGCGCGTAGTCCCCGCACCCCGGCCCGTCACCGGAGGGCCACTGCCGGCGAACGGCTTCCGCCGACCGCAAGGGGTGGAGTGGGCCCGGGGAGTAGACAGTGTCTACTCCCGCTGGTAGACACTGTCCATGGAACCGCACAGCCCGCTCCGGGAACGTCTGATCGACGTCGGCGTCGACCTCGTTCTGGCCGAGGGGACCGCCGCCCTCGGCCTGCGTGAGATCGCCCGCCGCGCCGGAGTGTCGCACGGCGCACCCCGCCGCTACTTCCCCACCCACCACTCCCTGCTCTCGGCGATCGCCCGGCGCGGATTCACGGACCTCGGCGGCCGGTTCGCCGCGGCGACCGCGCGCGCCTCCGCGCCGCGCGAGCAGCTGCGGGCGCTCGGGGGCGCGTACGTGGCCTACGCACTGGAGCACCGCGGGATGTTCGAGCTGATGTTCCGCCACGACCTGCTCGACAGCGACGGAGTGCAGGACACCGGGGAGGAGGCCGCCGGACCTCAGCAGCCGAAGCTGCGCGAGTCCACGATCCCGCTCTTCCGCCTCCTGGTCGGGCTCGTCTCCCGCTGCCGGACCGGCGCGGACCCGGAGGTCACCGCCGGCGCCCTGTGGGCCAACCTGCACGGCGTGGCCCAGCTGTGGGCCTGGGGCAGCCTGCCCCTGGTCCTCGAAGCCGGTCACGCCGGCGGCGTCGAACGCCTCGTCGACGCCGCCCTGGACGCCCACCTCGGGCCGGCCCCCGCATGACCCGCGCGAGGCAGCGGATCGCGCTGCTCGTCAGCGTCGGCGGCGCGATGCTCGTCGCCCTCGACGGAACCGTCCTCAGCGTGGCGCAGCCCGGCCTGCGCCACGACCTGGGGGCGAGCGTGGCCCGGGTCCAGTGGACGAGCACCGCCTACCTGCTCTCCGTGGCCGCCTTCCTCGTCCTCGCCGGCCGCCTCGGCGACCGGTACGGGCACACGCGGCTGCTCCTCGTCGGCGTGCTCGGCTTCGCCGCGAGCTCCGCCGGGATCGCGCTCGCGCCCGGGGTCGACTGGGTCATCGCCCTGCGGACCGCCCAGGGGGTGTTCGGTGCCCTGCTGCAACCGGCGACCCTCGCGCTGCTGCGCCTCGCCTACCCGCCCGACCGGCTCGCCACCCCGGTGGCGGTCCGGACCAGCGCCATCGGCGCGGCCGCCGCGGCCGGTCCGCTGCTCGGCGGCGTGCTCGTCGCGCAGGCGGGCTGGCGCTCGGTGTTCGTGCTGAACGTGCCGATCGCCCTCGCGATCGCCGCGCTCGCCCTCGCCGTACGGGTGCCCGCGCCGGACCGGACCGGATCCGAGGGGGCCGCCTCCGACGGCCCCGGACCGGACCGGCCCGCGCTGACCGGCGCGGCGCTGCTGGCCGCCGCCCTCGCCGTACTCGTCCATGCCCTGGCCGGCGTGCCCGCCCACGGCTGGACCGCGCCGCCGACGCTGCTCGGACTCGGCGGGGCCGCCGCCCTCACGGCACTGCTCGTACGGTACGAGCGGCGCGCCGCGCGGCCCCTCGTACCGGCGGCCGTGGCCCGCTCCCGGCCGGTCGCGGCCTCGATGGCACTGCTGCTGGCCGTCTCCGCCGGCATGTTCGGGGCGCTGTTCACGGCGACCTTCCTGCTCCAGGACGTACGGGGGCTCGATCCGCTCGCCACCGGCCTGCTGGTGCTCCCGCTGACCGGCTGCATGGTCGTGGGCGCGCCGCTGGCGGGCCTGGCCCTGCGCCGGTACGGGCCGCGCAGGACCGCGCTGGCCGGTACGGGCCTGGTCGTCCTCGGGGTCGCCGGTCTGGGCGCGGGAGCGGGCCCGGCGGTCATGGCGGCCTTCGCCGTGCTCGGCGCCGGGTTCGCCGCGGTCATGGTCACCGCCACCGGCACGGTGGTCGGGGATGCCCCGGCCGGGTACGCGGGGGTCGTCGGGGGGCTCAAGCAGACGGCGATGAACGTCGGTCCGACCCTGGGCATCGCCGTCGCGGCGGGCGGGGGCGCGGGCTCCGCGACCGCCCCGGCCGCGCTGTTCGCCCTGGCGGCGCTGGCCGCCGTGGGGCTGCTGCCCGCTTCACTGCTGCCGCGCGGCACGCGCCGTACAACTGCGGGCGACGTCGTCGGCGAAGACGCGGGCCAGCGGGGACAGCGACGCCCAGCGGCGGACGGCCCAGCCGACCGGGAGCGGCGGCAGGGCCGGGACCGGGACGAGGCGCAGCGGGCCGTCTGATCCGGGGACCCGCCAGCCGGGCAGGGCCGGCACGACGGCGTGGCCGAGGCCCAGTTCGGCCAGCAGCAGGGCGGTGTCCCAGTCGGCCACGCTGGTGTCGGACCGTACCCGGAGGCCGGATTCCACGAAGGCGGCGTCGAGGTGGGCTCGGGACGCGGAGTTCTCGGGGAGACGGATGTGGCGGACGCCGGTGAGGTCGGCCGGCTCGATGCGGGGCCTGGCGGCGAGAGGGTCTCCGGCACAGACCGCCAGCACCCAGGGCAGCTCCATCACCGGACGCTGCTCGATGCCGCGCACCGGTCGGCCGATGGTGATCCAGGCCAGGTCCAGGTCGTCGGCGGCGAGCGCGTCGAAGCAGCTGCGGCTGGAGTTCTCGGTCTGGAACTCGAGGCTGACCTGCGGGTGGCGGCGCCGGAATGCGACGACGGCCTCGGACATGAAGTGCCGTACGGTCGTCGCGCCCGTGGTGATGCGCACCGATCCGCCGTCCCCGCGGACGAGTTCGTCGAGGCGGCGCAGGGCCCCGTCGAGTCCGGCGATGCCGTCGGCGGCGGCAGCCTGGAGGATGCGCCCGGCCTCGGTCGGGACGACTCCGCGGGCGTGCCGCTCCAGCAGCTCGGTGCCCGTCTGCTTCTCGAGGCGGCGGACGTGCTGGCTGACGGCCGACTGTGTGCGGCCGAGGTCGCGGGCGACGGCGCTGAGACTGCCGGCCCGGCAGACGGCCACGAAGACGCGGAGATCGTCGAGAGTCACGGATCCCACGCTACTCCAAGCCACAGCTTGGGTCTTGATAGGAAATCAGAGGATTGACTTGGGTCTGAGGGTGGACAACGATCATTGCAGGGCCCAGGGCGGCAACCCGTCCGCGCCCGCGCCACGGTCCGGACCCGGCGCGGGCGCGGACGGGTGTCGACCCACCCGACCGCCCACTCACCCGGTTCGCGCACGCGCGCGGGACAAGGATCGAGGGCCATGACGGCACCGACCCCGGCCGAGTACCGGGAGGCGCGCGCCCTCGCGCTGCTGCGCGAACGCGGCGCCGGGCATCTGGACCACCCCGGTGGCACCCTCCTCGCGCATCTGGAACGCGTCCACGCGCGGCTCGGGGCGTGGGGAGCCCGGCCGGCGCTCCGGCTCGCGGGCCTGTGCCACGCGTTCTACGGGACGGACGGCTTCGCCACCGCCCTGCTGCCGGTCGGCCGGCGGGCCGAACTGGCGGCGGTGATCGGGGCCGAGGCAGAGGAGATCGTCTACTTCTACGCCTGTTGTGACCGCGCGGCCTCCTATCCGACGCTCGCCGCCGGGGCCGCCGGGGCCGCCGGGGCCGCCGGGGCCGCCGGGGCCGCCGGGGCCGCCGACAACGAGGCGGTGTCGTCGGTGGCACCGGCGTTCCGCGACCGGTTCACCGGCCGCGTCCACTCCCCCGACCGGCAGTCCCTGCGGGACTTCGCCGAGCTGTCCGCGGCGAACGAGCTGGACCTCGCCCGGATCGACCCGGCGTTCCGGGCGGCCCACGGGCCGGGCCTCCTCTCCCTGTTCACCCGGCTGCGGGGGCTGCTGACCGAGCCGGCCCGGCGGGAGTGCCGGGCCGTGCTCGGCGGCTCGCCGCCCTGACGGCCGGCTTCGTCAGGGCGTGAAGGTCCAGCGTTGCGCGGGGCTGCCGTCACAGGCCGCGCGGGTCAGCCTGGTGCCGTTCGCGGTGCCCGCGCCGGCCGGGGCCAGGCACTGGCCGAGCGTACGGAGACTGCCGTCCGGCCCCGGCTGCCAGCTCTGCCCGGCGGCCGCGCCGCACGTCTGGACGGTGACCGAGGAGGCGCTCGTACCGTCGAGGCAGACCCCGCCCAGGCCGGTGACCCGGCCGTCGGCCGTGAGGCTCCAGCGCTGGTTGGGGCCTCCGTGACAGGTGTACAGAGTGGGTTCGGTGCCGGGGGTGGTGGCGCTGTACGGCAGGTCCGCGCAGCGGGCGGACGCCGCGCTCACGAGGGTGGCGTCGGCCGGGAGCGGGGCGGCCCGCCCGGTCAGGCTGATCTCGGCGACGCTGGTCCAGGGGCCGCGGCCGCCGGCCTCGGTCAGGGCCCTGAGGCGGAGGTAGCGGCCCGTCTTCGGCGCCAGGGCGACCGATGTGGCGGCGGCGGTGTCGGCGAAGGTGCCGGTCGCCACCGGTTGGCCCCAGTCGGTGGTGCTGTCGGAGACGTACACCTCGTAGCCTCCGATCCGGCCGTTGACCCCGCCGTCCTGGCGGGGCAGGTGGCCGAGGCCGTCGAGCGCGTAGCGGGCGCCGAGGTCGATGCTGATCTCGTGCGGCGGGGCGGCCGGGGTGCCCGAGGACCAGGCGGTGTGCCAGAGCGTGGCCGGGTTGCCGTCGAAGGCGTTCTTGGCCGCGCCGTTCTCGGCCGCGCCCTCCTGGCTGTCGGCGGAGACCAGGGTCCACTCCGACTGCGGGACGGGGGCGGAGGTCGCGGGGATCGGGTCGGCCGCCGGGACGGAGGTGCCGGTGACCGTGATGCCGAACGCGCCCGCCTTCGTACCCGACTTGACCCACAGGATGCCGCCGCGGTCGGCGGGGTCGAAGAACCACCCCGACGCGGCCGCGTCGTAGGCGGCCTTGGAGGCCAGGCGGGCGAGGGCGGCGCCGTCGGCGGCGACCGCGCCCGGGGCGGAGGCCACGTGGAGGCTGAACTCATAGCCGCGGGCGGCCGGTTTGCCGGTGTAGCTGCCGGTGGGGGCGCCGACGGAGACGGTGACCGTGCCGGAGCCGGCGGCCGGGGCCGTGACGTCCACCTGCTGGCGGGCGTACGCGCCGGACTGGTGGGCGCGGGTGAGCCCGTCGTCCTCGTACAGGCTGAAGGAGGAGTTGCCGCGGGGGTGGATGTCGTAGGTGAGGGTGGAGACGGGCTTCTCGCCGGTGTGGTTCATCTGCGGCCACATGGGCACGATCGCGCCGCCCTTGACGAACAGCGGCAGGGTGTCGAGCGGCGCCTGGTAGCCGTTCAGCCAGCCCGGTCCCGCGTACGTCTTCCCGCTCCAGTAGTCCGTCCAGGTGCCGGCGGGCAGGTAGATGCCGTCGCGGACGGAGGTGTCGGAGACGACCGGGGCGACGAGGAAGGAATCACCGGCCATGAACTGGCCGCTGGTGAGGTTTCCGCGTGCCACCGGGTCGTTCGGGTACTCCAGGACCAGGGCGCGGGTGCTCGGCACACCGCTCTCGTGCGCGGTGCGGCTCATGGTGTACAGGTAGGGCATCAGCCGCATCTTGAGCTGCAGGTACTTGCGGTTGATCGAGAGGTACGGCTCGGCGAAGCGCCAGGGCTGCTTGTCCTGGTAGCCGGCGGACGGGTTGGTCGCCCCCCAGCCCGACATGGTCATGAAGGCGGGGGTGAAGGCCTTCCACTGGAGGTCGCGGGTGTAGGTCTTGGGGCTGCCCCCGAAGATTCCGTCGACGTCGCCGGAGGCGTAGTTGAGCGCGGACAGGCCCGCTCCGGCGATGGCGGGGACGTGCCAGCGCATGTCGTCCCAGGTGCCGTTCGTGTCGCCGGTCCAGACGACGGCGTTGCGCTGGGTGCCGGCCCAGCCGTCGACCGTCCAGACGTAGCGGCGGGCGTCGGAGTTCTTCTCGATGCCGTCGACGGCCTGCTGGACGCCGGTGAAGGCGCTCTTGTAGCCGCCGCCGATCCAGGCGACGTCCGTCTTCACGCCGCGGGTGCCGGCCGTGCCCACCTCGTCGGCGATGGAGCCGAGGCCCGTGGAGGTCCACAGTCCGGTCTGGAAGCCCTTGGCCTTCAGGGCGTCGACCGTCGATTTGAGGGGCGCGGTGTAGCCGCAGCCGTAACCGTCGTTGGGCAGGAACCAGCCGGAGGGCATGTCGGCGGCGCGGGCGTCGGTGGCGTACCCGACCACGTCGGGGGTGGTCTGGTGGCGCAGGCGGTCGTGGTCGCCCTGGTATGCGGGGTTGGAGGCGTTGAAACAGTCGGCGTTGCCCAGTTCCAGGCCCCACATCGGCGCCATGAACGGCTTGCCGCTCACATCGGTGTAGGCATCGAGCACGGACTTCAGTGAGTCGCCGGTGAAGTACCAGGCGTCGAAGCGCTTCTCGTCATGGGTGAGGGTGGTCGGGGCGTTGAATCCGTACGAGCCGGGGGCCCAGGTGTTGCGCATGACGCCGTAGCCGTTGGTGGACATGTAGAAGGGGGCCGGACTGGCGTTGTCGTTCTCGCGCCACTTGTTGTCGACGGCCACCGGCACGGTCTTGCCGCGCAGCGCCCACTCGCCGAGGCGCAGGCCGGTTCCGTAGAACTGCTCCTCGGCTCCGCGGGCCAGGTACTGGGTGGTCCGGGCGGCCGTCCAGGAGGTGGGCTGGGTCTCCTGCCAGACGAGGGTGGCGTTGTCGGCGCGGTAGACGGAGAACTGCAGGGGCGTCTTGTTGACCCGGATGTTCAGGGCTCCGGTGGTGATGCGGTAGTAGGCGCCCGCGTCGGTGAAGGAGGCGTCGACGGGTCCGAAGTCGGTGGTCGGGGCGAGGTCGGAGCCGGCCGGATCGTTGGTGAAGGTGCCGTCGGGCGAGAGCCAGAGCCGGAAGATGTCGGCGCGGGCGACGACGACGCGGGCCTTGGCGCCGGAGGAGGTGCTGACGGTGAAGGTGTTCCCGGACCGCGTGAGTCCGGTGGCGTTGCCCGCCGTCGCGGGGGCCGGAGCGGCGGCGGCCGGTGAGGTCATCGGCCCGGCGGCGGCCAGTCCGGCGACGGCGAGGGCCCCGGCGAGCAGGGCGGCGAGGGGCGCGCGCTGCCGCTTGGGCTTCTTGCGTATGCGGGCGGGGATACGGCTGTGCGTGCGCCTGGGGATGCGGATGAGTCTCATGGGGCAGCTCCTCGTGCGGTCCGTATTGCGGACACACCGCTTTGGCATGCGCCTGGCAAGATAGCGGCCCACAGAGATCACTTGAAGGATGCTGCTCGAAATCGTCTCCAATCAAGCATCTTTGAGCATCCGTCAGCTGAGCGGGACGACAGCAGCCGGCAGCGGCGCTTCTTCACCGCCACCCGGGCCTCACCGGCGCCCGGCACCCGGCACCCGGCACCCGGCACCCGGCGGGCCTTGTCAGACCCCTGCGCGACGATCGGGGCATGAAGATCACCCGCGACGAGTACGCCGACGCGATCGGTACGGTCATCAGGGCCGGCGCAGCCTCCTACGGATCCGGCCATTCGCCGCTCGACGACGCCTCGTTCGACCTCCTCGTCTCCCTGATACAGGCGTACGAGGAGGGGTACCCGGAGCACACCGACCCGGCCTCGCCGACCGGGAGGGCCACCGGGGGCGCCGCGTTCCTCAGCCGCTGAGCCGCATGGGCGGCATCGGCTGCATGGGCGGCCGAGCCGGTACGGGAGAGCCGGCCGGTACCGGTGGGGTGACGGCCAGGACCGGTGCGGCCTGCGCGGTGTACCGGTCGCCGCAGGGGTCGAAGACCAGCGCCACCGGCCGGCCCGGGCGCTGACGCCAGGAGATCCGCTCCGGTGCGCTCCCGCACACGGGGCAGCGCGGCAGCGGGACCGGCTCCGCCGGGGCCTCGGGGGCGGCCACGAGCCGGGGCACGGTGTGCTGATCGCGCATGGGGGCTCCCTGGTCCGGCGGTGCTGTTCCAGGCACTGTGCCACGGCCGACCCCTCCGGGGCACGGGACGGATCATCCAGTATTCCGGCAGGTCAGGGGTAGGTTCCCGAAGCGGACCCGCCGATCGTCGGCTCACCGTCCCCCTCGCCCGGCGGCGCCCTCGGCGCAGAGACGGACGAAGGCGCCGGCGGGTCGGTGGGAGCGTGCTCCTCCACCGACCCGCCGGCGCCTTCACCTCCGCACGCGGGTCAGGCCGCCTTCGCGACCTCCGGGTGTTCCTGCAGCCAGGTGCGGACGGCCTGCTGCTCCTTGCCCTTGCCCGCCTCCTGGATCTTCGCCTCCAGGCCGGTCAGCTGGGCCTCGGTCAGCTTGAACGAGCGCAGCCAGGAGGCCACTTCCGGCTCGTCCTGCGCGAAGCCCTTGCGGGCCAGGGTGTGGATGCCGTCACCCTTGCCCCAGGCCCCCTTGGGGTCCTCGAGCTTCTTCAGGTCGTACGAGGCGTACGCCCAGTGCGGCGACCAGAGCACGACCGCCACCGGCTCCTGCTTCTCGTAGGCCCGCTTCAGCTCGGCGAGCATGCCGGGGGTCGATCCGTCGACGACCTGGTACTCGCCGTCGAGGCCGTACTCCTTGAGCAGTTTGCCCTTCAGGATCCCCATCGCGCCCGCGCTGGGCTCGATGCCGATGATCCGGCCCTTGAAGCGGTCGCCCTTGCCCTTGAGGTCGGCGAGGGAGGTGACGTCCTTCATGTAGGAGGGGACGGTCAGCTCGATGGAGGTGGGCCCGTACCAGGAGCCCAGGTCGTCCAGCTTGTTGCCGTACTTCTCCCAGTACTGGGCCTGCGTGACCGGCAGCCAGGCGTCGGTCTGGAAGTCGACCTGGCCGCCCGCGAGCCCGGTGAACAGGGCGCCGAGCTCGAGCTGCTTCGCCTCCACCTGGAAGCCGCGGCGCTCCAGGAGCTCCTTCCACAGGTAGGTCGAGGCGATGCCCTCGTCCCAGGGGATGTAGCCGATGCTGATCTTGCGGCCCTTGCCGACGGCGTCGGCCCCGGCGGCGGTCGGCTGTCCGGAGCCGCCGAAGGTGTTCAGGCCGCCCGCGACGAGGGCGAGGACCACGGCGCCGGTGACGGCGTAGGCGGGCTGGGGGCGGTGGTTCCACAGCTTGGCGGCGCCGCTCGCGGCGGCCCGCGCCTTGGCGAGGGTGCGCCGGCCGAGCGGGGAGACCTGGCGGCCGAGCGCACCGGTCATCCGGTCCAGGTACATGGCGAGGATGACGATGGAGATGCCCGCCTCGAAGCCGAGGCCGATGTCCACGTTGCCGATGGCCCGGTAGACGGCCCCGCCGAGCCCGCCGCCGCCGACCATGCCGGCGATGACGACCATGGACAGGCCCAGCATGATGACCTGGTTGATGCCCGCCATGATGGTGGGCAGGGCCAGCGGCAGCTGGACGCGTACGAGCGTGTCGCGCGGGGTGGTCCCGAAGGCGTCGGCGGCTTCGACGAGTTCCGCGTCGACCTGGCGGATGCCGAGCTCGGTCATCCGTACGCCGGGCGGCAGCGCGAAGATGATGGTCGCGATGATGCCGGGTACCACGCCCACGCCGAAGAAGATGATGCCGGGGATCAGGTAGACCATGGCCGGCATGGTCTGCATGAAGTCCAGGACGGGCCGCAGCACGGCGCTGACCCGGTCGGACCGGGAGGCCCAGATGCCGAGCGGGACCGCGATCACCAGGGTGACGAGCGTCGCGACGAGGACCAGGGAGAGCGTGGACATCGCGTCGGCCCACAGGTCGACGGAGTCGACGAGTGCGAAGCCCGCGAAGGCGAGGAGCGCGGCGAGCAGCCCGCGCAGCCACCAGGCGGCGACGGCGAGGATGCCGGCGAAGAGCAGGGGGGCGGGCGCGTCGAGCACGGCGTGGATGCCGTCGTAGAGGCCGGTGACCAGCGCGCTGATGGCGTCGAACAGCCAGGACAGGTGGCGCTGGAGGAAGTCGACTCCGCTGTCGACCCAGGCGCCGAGGTGCAGGCGGGGCATCAGGCGGCCACCTCCGCACAGCGCACCGGGGCGCGCTCTTCGTCGCCGATGAAGGCGACGAGCCGGTCCTGCGGCACGGAGCCCACGACGACTCCGGCGCCGTCGGTGACGGCGACGGCGTGCGGGACGCGCGCGCTGACGGCGCACAGATCGGCGATCGGGGTGTCGGCGGTGACGCTGGGGCAGCCGCATGCGCAGCTTCCGGCGACGGGGTCCGTCATCACGGCGTCGGCCGTGAGCACGCGCGAGCGGTCGACGTCCTGGATGAAGGAGGCGACGTAGTCGTCGGCGGGGCGGGTGAGGATGTCCTCGGCGGTGCCCTGCTGGACGATGCGGCCGTCGCGCATGACGGCGATGCCGTCGCCGAGGCGCATGGCCTCGTTCAGGTCGTGCGTGATGAACACGATGGTCTTCTTGAGCCGCTGCTGCAGCTCCAGCAGCTGGTCCTGCATGTCGCGGCGGATCAGCGGGTCCAGCGCGCTGAAGGACTCGTCCATCAGGAGCAGGTCGGCGTCGGTGGCCAGGGCGCGGGCGAGGCCCACGCGCTGCTGCATGCCGCCGGACAGCTCGTCGGGCCAGGAGGTCTCCCAGCCGGCGAGCCCGCACAGCTCCAGCGCCTCGGCGGCGCGGCGCAGGCGCTCGTCGCGGGCGACGCCCTGCACCTCCAGCCCGTAGGCGGCGTTCTCGAGCACGCTGCGGTGCGGGAAGAGCGCGAAGTGCTGGAAGACCATGCTGATCTTGGTGGAGCGGACGTGGCGCAGCTCACGCCGGGAGAGGGACGTGAGGTCCTGGCCGTCGAAGAGGATGCGCCCCTCGGTGGGCTGGAGCAGTCCGTTCAGCATGCGCAGCAGCGTGGACTTGCCGGACCCCGACAGACCCATGACGACGAAGATCTCGCCGGGCTCGACGCGGAACGTGGCGTCGATCACAGCAGCCGTCGTACCGTCGGCGCGCAGCTCGTCGCGGCCCGTGCCGGATCGGAGCGCGCGGACGGCGGCGGCGGCGTCGCCGGGTCGTCTTCCGAACACCTTGTAGACGTGCTCGGCCTGGAGCGTGGACACATACACCTCGCGGGTCGTACCGGGAACGGCCTGCGCCCGGCCACCGGGGCCGGGCGCGGGCCGTGGAGCGGCACGGGATCCGCCCGCACCCGGGCCGGCCGTGCGACGGCCGGCGGAAGGGTTCGCTCCGGATCCGCGGGTGCCCACGCTCCTGCGGGGTAAACGCCCGGGTGACCCACCTCACGCCGGACATTCCGGTCAGGCGTGGTGCCGGGCGGCCCGCTCCTCGGGGTCCGGGTCCTCCAGCATGGAGGCGCGCAGGTGGGCGAGGATGCGGGTCAGCAGGCGCGAGACCTGCATCTGCGAGATGCCGAGCGCGGCGCCTATCTGCGCCTGGGTGAGCTCCTCGCCGAAGCGCATCCCCAGCATCCGGCGTTCGCGCTCCGAGAGCTGTTCGAGCAGCGGCGCGAGGGTCTGGATGTCCTCGACGCGCTCCAGGGCCGGCTCCTCCTCGCCCATGACGTCGGCGAGGGTGTGGCCGTCGGCCGAGCCGTCGGTGTGCTCCGCGTGCGGGGCGTCCAGGGAGCCGGTGGTGTGGCCGTTGGCGGCCACGAGACCCTCTATGACGTCCTCCTCCGCGAGGCCGAGGTGGCCGGCGAGGTCCGCGACGGTGGGCGAGCGGTCGAGCGTGGCGGTCAGCTGCTCCTTCGCCTTGGCGATGTCGAGGCGGAGCTCCTGGAGGCGGCGCGGGACGCGCACGGCCCAGGAGGTGTCGCGGAAGTGCCGTTTGATCTCGCCTGTGATGTACGGCATGGCGAGGGTGGCGAATTCGTTCTCGCGGGCCGGCTCGAACCGGTCGATCGCCTTGATCAGGCCGATGGTGCCGACCTGGACGATGTCCTCGATGTCGCCCCCGTCACCCCGGCCGCGGAAACGGCGGACGGCGTACTGGACGAGTGAGGCGTTCATCTCTATGAGCGCGTTGCGGACGTACTGGTGTTCCGGCGTGCCCTGGGGCAGTTCACGCAGCCGCCGGAAGAACACCCGTGACAGCTCCCGCGCATCGGCGGGGGCCACCTCCCTGGGTTCCTCGATCCGCGGCAGGTCCGCGATCCGGGCGGCGTGGCTGTCGCGGCGCGGACGGGGGACGACTGCGGCGGTTTCGGAAGTGGAGGACCGGGCAAAGGCGGGCATGGGGTTCGCTCCTTGGGCTTGTCGGCTTGCGGCGCGGGACCTTGACTGCCGTAGATGTTGGTCTGTTTCAGCTTGAACGTCAAGAATTGCCGGAAATGCGGCCGTCCGCTTACACGCGCGCACGCGCGAGACCGGCGGGTTGGGTTCCTCCTCTGCGCACGGCCTTGTGCGGGGCCTCAGGGCGCCCCAGTCTGAGCGCACGACTCACAGGGGGGTTCGACCCGGATGCTCAAGACATGGCATGCATCACACCAATTGCGCAGGTCGCGCGAGTTACACAGGTCACACGGATCGCGGGGATCGCATCAGCTTCAGGGGTGGCACGGATCACGGCAGTTCGGACTGCGGCGGTGCGCGGCCGTCCTCGCGCTCGCAGCGGCGCTCGCCCTCGGCGCCGGCACCGGTGCCTCGGCCGCGAGCCCGCCCGAGGGGGCCGTCCGGTACGCCGGAGCTCCCGGAGCCGTCGCCGACAGCTACCTCGTGCTGTTGAACCCGGCCCGCGCGAGCGCCCGTACGCCACAGGGCCGGTCCGTGGTCGCACGCTTCGGCGGCACGATCCGCCGGACCTACGACGCCGCCCTGAGCGGCTACTCCGTCCGGCTCTCGGAGCGGCAGGCCCGCCGGCTCGCCGCGGACCCCGCCGTCGCCGAGGTCGCGCAGAACCGGAAACTGCGGCTCGACGCCACCCAGCCCGACCCGCCCTCCTGGGGCGTCGACCGCATCGACCGGCGCAGGCTCCCGCTCGACGCGAGCTACGCGTATCCGGACTCGGCCGGGCAGGGCGTGACCGCGTACGTCATCGACACCGGCGTCAACATCAGCCACCAGGACTTCGGCGGGCGCGCCTCGTACGGGTACGACGCCATCGACGACGACTACGAGGCCGAGGACTTGCACGGGCACGGTACGCACGTCGCCGGGACCCTCGCCGGCACGACGTTCGGCGTCGCGAAGAAGGCGAAGGTCGTCTCCGTGCGGGTGCTCGACTGGTCGGGCGAGGGCACCACGGAGCAGGTGGTCGCCGGGATCGACTGGGTCACCCGCAACGCCGTGAAACCCGCGGTGGCCAACATGAGCCTGGGCGGCGACCCCGACGACGTGCTGGACGCCGCCGTCCGGGGCTCCATCGCCTCCGGCATCACCTACGCGGTGGCCGCGGGCAACCAGAGCGCGGACGCCTCCACCCACTCCCCCGCCCGGGTGTCCGCGGCGCTGACCGTCGGGGCGGCCAACGACGGCGACGCGCGCGCCACGTACTCCAACTACGGTCCGCTGGTGGACCTGTTCGCCCCGGGCGACGCGATCACCTCGGCGGTCTTCTGGGGAGACGACTGGAGCACCACCATGTCCGGCACCTCGATGGCTTCCCCGCACGTGGCGGGTGCGGCCGCGCTCTACCTCGCCGACCACCGTACGGCCACGCCCGCCCAGGTCGCGGGCGCCCTGACCGCGGCGGCCACGACCGGCTCGGTGGTCGATGCCGGGCCGGGCTCGCCCGACCGGCTGCTCTACGTGGGGACACAGCCGAACCGGGTGCCCGGGCCGCGCTTCGCGAACACCGCGGACTACCCGGTCGAGGACCTGGTGCCGGTCGAATCTCCGGTGACGGTGAGCGGGGTCGCCGGGCACGCACCCGCGCAGCTGGACGTGGAACTCGACATCAGGCACCCGGATTCCGGCACCCTCCAGGTCGACGTCATCGCGCCCGACGGCACGGTGTACCCGATCAAGGACAGCTACACCGGCTGGGGCAACGCCGACCTCCGCGGGGTGTTCGGGATCGACGCCTCGTCGGAGACGGCAGGCGGCGTGTGGAAGCTGCGGGTGTTCGACGCCTTCGCGGGCTACACCGGCCACATCGACGCATGGGCCCTGCGCTTCTGAGGGTCCGGCACGCGCGGAAGACCCGTGGCGTGTCTTGCGGATCAGGGCGGCCCCGCCGTGATCCGGAAGACGCGGCCTACACCTTCAGGGGGTTGGGGAGGGGGATGTAGCGGGCGGCGGCGCCGTCGGCGCGGGTCCAGCGGAGCAGCAGATTCGTCTTGGCCGGCAGGGACGGGGCCGCGAGGAGCTCCGCGATCTCGGGCAGGCCGTGCTCCGCGTCGTAGCGCAGGAACTCCTCGCGCACCGCGGGCCACAGGGCGGCGGCCGTGCCGGGGTGCGCCTCGGCGAGGGCTCCCGCCACTTCCGTGAGGTGGTTGACCACCAGGCAGTAGACCAGCCGCTGCCAGGCGGCCGCGCGCTCCGTCTCCGGCAGCAGCTTCACCCCCTCCGCGTCCCGGAACAGCGCCTGTACCGGGACGCCCCGCGCGTCGACCGCGACGAGGCTGTTCTGCAGGTGCGCCTCCAGTACGACGCCGTGCCGGGCGAACAAGTCCAGTACGGGCGGCACGACATGACGCAGGTACGCCCGCCACCAGCCGGCCGGATCGGCCGTCGCGGCGAGCGGGCTGCCGGTGAATCCCTCGGCGAGCGCGGCGGACGCGAGCGGCGTGGCCCCCGGCTCCAGCTGTGCGTGCAGCCCGTCGCGGACCAGGACGGCGAGTTCCTCGAAGGCGAAGGACGCGGTCCGGTAACCGCGGTCGCAGAGCCAGACCGCGTTCGAACCGGAGCGCCGCAGCTCGGCGAATCCGGCCTCGACCGCGGCGTCCGTACGGCGGAGCTTCAGCAGGTCGTGCCGCCACAGCCGGCGCACGTCGTTGGTGATCCGGACGTCCAGGCTGAATTTGACGAACAGGTCCGCCGCACCCGGCACGTACACGGTGCGCACCGATGCCGTCGGCCAGACCGGGCGGCGGCCGGGGCCCAGGCGCAGCAGCCGCCCGTCGGCGAAGGCCGTGCGCACGGCCGCCGAGCCGCCGACGAGGTCCAGCTGCCAGGGATGCGCGGGCAGCAGCCGGTATCCCGCCGGCGGGCGCGGTCCGTCGAGCAGCCCGGCCAGCGCGTCCACCGCGTCGGCGGCGCCCGGCCCGCCCTCCTCGGACACCTGGTCCTCGCGCAGCCCGAGGAAGACCAGCGGATGGCGGGCGTACGCCTCCGGCGCGTACGGCAGCCAGCTCGCGGCGGGCGCGCCGCCCCGCGCCTTGGGGGCGGGGTGGTACGGATGTCCCATGACCAGGGACTGCTCGGAGCGGACGTACGGGTCCCCCGGCGGCTCGGCGGCGGCGCGGGCGGCCAGCAGCGCGGCGACGGCCTCACGGCTGTCGGCGATCTCGACCGGCAGCTCGTCGTTCGGGACGCCCGTGTACCGGTGCAGTTCGTCGGCGGTCAGCTTGACCAGCTCGGTGTGGCTCAGCGGACGCCAGCCGTCCGCCGTGCGCAGCTCGGGCCGCAGCGGCCGGCGCCCGCCGGTCACGCGCAGGAGCCGGCCGCTGCCGCGCAGCCGGTGGACCGGCCGGCCGTCGTCCGGTGCGGCGGCGGAACCCTCGGCGGGATCGGCCGCTTCCCGCAGCAGACAGTTCAGCAGGGGGGTGGCGGCGTACGCGTCGGCTGCGGCGTTGAGGTCCACGGATTCCATTCGGTCCATCCCAAGTGCCGGGGTTCGCGGGGCGTACCTCCGGTCGTGATCTTCAGTATCCGCGATGATGACGTGATCATCACGTCATCCGTGAGCCACCCGTGAGAGTCCCGCGAGAGGAACAGGGCCCTGCACCCCAGCATGAACCTCCCCGCCTCCCCGGCCGAAGAGGCCGTGTCCGCCGAACTGGCCGAGGTGCGACCCGCCCTCGGTTCCGCCTACGGCTCCGCGCTCGGCGGCGCCCGGGCCGCCGTGCTGACCCGGCTGTGGCGGGCGCTGGCCTTCGAGCCGCTCCCGTGGGTGGAGAGCCGCAATCACGGACCCGGCGGCCTGACGGTCCGGCTGTCCGGGGGCGGCCGGCTGGAGGGCCCGCCGCCGGACCCGTACGCGACCGACCCGTACGTCGGCGAGGTGCTGCTCGACGGCGTCCCGTACCGGCAGGCCTGGCGGCTCATGGCGGCGCTGGGCGTGCCGCACGGGGAAGCCTTCGCCGCCGAGCTGGACGACAGCACGGCCTCGCTCGCGCTGTCCCGGGCCGGGCGGCCGGCCGCGCCCGAGCCGGCTCCGCAGGCCGCCTGGGAGTGGGAGCAGCGGGTGGTCGACGGCCATCCGTACCACCCCAACTGCCGCTCCCGGCCGGGGTTCTCGGTGGCCGAGCAGCTGGCGTACGCACCGGAGCACCGGCCGCTGGTCGAGCTCGGGCTGGTCGCCGTACGGGCCGAGGAGTGCCTGGTCACGGGCGCCTGGCCGGCCGGGCTGCGCGACGGTGGCGGGCTCCTGCTGCCGGTGCACCCCTGGCAGGCGGAGCACGTCCTGAAACAGACGGGCCGGGGGGCGGCCGGGGTGCTGCGCCCCGGATTCGCGGCGCATCCCCTGATGGCGCTGCGCACCCTCGCCCCCGCGGCGGGCGGCGCGCACGTCAAGACGGCGCTGAGCACCCGGCTGACCTCCTCGGTACGGGACATCTCGGAGTACTCCATCGAGACGGCCGCCGCGGTCTCCGCCTTCGCGCAGGCCCTGTCGGAGCGGCTCGACGGTCAGCTCCACATCACGCGCACCCTGGGCGCCGCGACCGCGCACAGCCCGGACCTCGCGGCGGTGCTGCGCGAGCCTCCCGAGGTGTACGCGGACGCGGCGGCGGGCGAGCGGGTCGTGCCGGTGGCGGCGCTGGGCGGGGCGGCGTTCGCGCGTTCGGCCCGGTGGCGGGCCGGATTCGCCCGTCTCGCGCTCTCGGTGTGCCTGCGGGTCCTGGACCTCGGGGTGGCGCTGGAGGCCCACGGTCAGAACCTGCTCGTCGTGCTGTCGGCGGCGGGGGCTCCGGTGCGGCTGGTCTACCGCGACCTCGCCGACATCCGGATCAGCCCGCAGCGGCTCGCGCGGCACGGCCTGCCGGTGCCGCCGCTCTCGGGGCGGCTGGTCACGGACGACGTGACCGTGCTGCGGCGCAAGCTGTTCGGTTCCCTGCTGACCGGGACCCTGGGGGCCACGGCCGGCTCCGCGGCGGCCTTCGCCGAGATGCTGGCGCAAGCCGCAGCGCTGCCGGCCACCGCGGACACCGGCGCCCTGCTGACGGCGCCGCTGCCGACCAAGGCCCTGACGCTGATGCGGCTGAGCCCCGGAATCCCGGGCGATCAGTGGACGGAGCTGGACAATCCGCTGGCCGGGGCCGACGGGCGGGGGCGGGCGGGATAGTGTCACAGGGCATGAAGGGGACCTCGGACCTGAACTCCGTACGGGCGTCGTACGACGCCGTCGCCGTCGACTACGCCCGCCTGCTCGGCACCGAGTTGGCGGACAAGCCGCTGGACCGGGCCATGCTGGCGGCCTTCGCCGAGTGCGTGCGCGGCGAGGCGGGCGGCGCTGCCCGGGCGGTCGCCGACCTGGGCTGCGGCCCGGGCCGCGTGACGGCCCATCTGGACGGGCTCGGCGTACGGGCCTTCGGCATCGACCTGTCCCCGGCGATGGTCGCGGTGGCCCGGCGGACGTATCCGGGGCTGCGTTTCGAGGTGGGCTCGATGGCGGCGCTGGACGTGGCCGACGGGGTGCTCGGCGGGGTCCTGGCCTGGTACTCGACGGTGCACACGCCTCCTGGTGGGCTCCCCCCGCTGTTCGATGAGTTCGCTCGCGTGCTCGCGCCGGGCGGCCACCTGCTGATCGCGTTCAAGGCGGGCGACGAGAAGCTCCGGCTGGAGCACGCGTACGGGCACCCCGTCGAGCTGGACGTGTACCGCACCCCGCCGGAGCTGATCGCCGGCATGCTCGCCGGGGCGGGCCTGGAGGAGGTGGCCCGCCTGGTACGACAGCCGGCGGGCGGGGAGAAATCCCCGCAGGCCTTCCTCCTGGCCCGCAAGCGCGTCCAGGCCGTGTCCTAGGGAGTGTCCGCAAAGTCCCGCCAGCCCCGCGACGCCCGGCACGCGCTCTCGGCGCACCGGGCGAAATCCCGAGTACGTCCAGTACAAGGGGTTCCGCCCGGCACACCGAGAGCACGCACCGGACGCCGCGGGACCGCCCTCCGGGCGGCCGGCGCCACTTTGCGGACACCCCCTAGCCGACCCCGCCGACGGCGCCCTCCAGCACCTCCAGCCGCTGCTGCGTCAGCCGCAGGAGGCGGGGCTCGAGGCTCGGCAGGGCCCGCAGCAGGCGGACGAGTTCGGGACCGGAATCCCGGGCCGCGGCCTGGTCCTTGAGCTGGGTCCAGCAGTACAGGGCGCCCGCCGCGGCCGCCAGGACCTCGGGGGCGTCCGGCGGCTGGTGCTCCAGGCGGGTGTGGCCCGCGTTGATCCAGAGCTGGGTCGCCGAGCGGTAGTTCCCGGCCATCCGGGCGAGGTCGGCCCGGATCTCGGCCCAGTGGGTGGCCTCGGGCGAGGTGTACCCATGGGTCTGGAGGACGTGCTGCTCCCAGGCCTGGGCGAGGCTGGCGGCCTCCTGGTGCCGGCCGCCGGAGGCGAGGGCGTGGATGTGCGGCCGCGGGTCGGAGGTCTGTCCCGGCGGCGCCTGTGGTGCCGGTGGTGCCTGCGGCGCGGCGGGGGGGCCGAGTTCCCGCGTGGCGGGCAGGACGAGGGTGCCGGGCGGCAGGGCTGCGGCTCCGACGGCGAAGGCGTGCAGTTGGAGGTTGGCGGGGCGGGTCGGGCTGCGGCGCAGCTGGTCGATCCAGTGCCGGGTGTACGCGCTGACCTGGTGCGGCCCGCCGGCGAAGGCGGGCGGGACGACCACCCCGTACACCTCGGCGGAGGGTGAGGCGGGCAGGCTCCCGTACTCCTGGAGCACCGGCCAGGCGGATTTGTCGGCGACGAGGTCGAGCACCACGGTGGTCGGGCCGGCGGGACGGGCGGCGAGCTCGGTCCCCAGCCAGTCCCACGGCAGGGCGGTGTAGCGGACGGTGGAGGCCGTGGTCCCCGCCAGCGCCAGGTGCAGCCCCTGCCCGCGGCGGTCGAGCGTGAGCCGGCCGGACAGGTAGACGAGCAGCGGCCCCGGGGTCGCCGCGGCCGCGCGCAGCCGCATCAGCACGGTGTTGGGGTCCCGGGCGCCGTCGAGGTACGTGGTGTCGCTGGGGACGTGGCTGTTCAGCAGCGCGGACGCGGGCAGCACCCCGAGCGCGGCCAGATTCGCACTGGGCGCGACCTGGACGGCCCGCCTCCGTACGGCGGCGTCGCCCGCTATGAGAAGAACATGCCCCCGCTGCTGCCTGCCGGCTCCGTCGATCTGCATGGGCAGACCGTACTCACCTCACGCCCCCGTCGCAGCCCAGGGGTTCGAACCCTACCCGTACGCAGGCTCCCCGCCCGCCCGATCGGGCCTCCGCCCGGTGGGCCCGTACCGCCGCCCGTCAGCAGTCGAACCACACGACGAGCCGCACCCCCTCGTCGCCGTGGATCGCCGCGAGGGTGCTCATGACGGCCCAGACGGGTCCCCACCCGGCTTCCTCGACGGCCTGCCTCCGCGTCAGCCGGCCGTTGCCGACGTCGGCCGCGGCCTCGTTCCAGTCGGCCGCCTTGAGCTCGGCCCAGGTGATCCAGGACGCGCTGTGGGTGACGCTCCATCCTTCGTAGGCCTCGCGGGCATCCTGCGTCACGTCCGGCGGCAGCCCGCGGTCGGGCGCGAGGGGCCGGAACGACGCGGAGTTGCGCACGCCGAACAGGGCCCCGAACGCCCTGTAGGACCGGCCGTTGTAGAGGTGGTCCAGATCGATGCCCTCGTGCCAACTGCGGTCGTCCTCGTCCAGCCAGCGGTCCCAGCGGCACTCGATCAACCCGTGTATGTCGGTCCCCATGCCCCGGATGATCCACGGCGGGAGTGCCGGCTGCCACCGAATTACCGCGTTGACCTGGGGCGTCGTCATCAAACGGCCGTTGACGGCAGCCCGGTGCCCGGAGAGTGCCGTACACCGGGCCGGGCCGTGCGAGGCCGCGGCCGACCACGGGGGGGGACCTGCGGGGGCGTTCGCCGCTCCCGCCGGCGGGGGGCCGTGGGCCGTTCGGGGGGCAGCGCGGGCCCCCTGGGCCCGCCTTCGCCGCGATCCGGCCGGTCGATGGCAGGAAGGAGGGATGAGCCTCCACCGCCGCCAGTTGCTGGGCAGCGTGCCCGCAGCCGTGCTGGCCGCCTTCTCCGTCGCGGCGGCGCCGGCCCGCGCCCCCGACTGGGCGGCGCTCGGCCGCGGCATCGACGGACGGGTGGTGCTGCCGGGCGACCCCGGCTACCCGGAGGCGCGGCAGCTGTTCCAGCCCCGGTACGACACCATCGCCCCGGGCGCGGTGGCCTACCCCGCGCACGCCGCAGACGTGGCCGTCTGCCTGGACTTCGCGCGTCGCTCCGCCGTCCCCGTCGTACCCCGCGGCGGCGGCCACAGCTACGCCGGCTGGTCCACCTGCGCCGGAGGGCTCGTCGTCGACGCCGGTGCCATGGCCGGGCTGGAGGTCGAGGGGTCCGGCGTACGCATCGGCGCCGGAGCCCGGCTCGGCGACGTCAACCGGAGCCTCGCCGCGCGGCGGCTCGCCGTCCCGACCGGCCTGTGCCCCACCGTCGGCATCGCCGGACTCACCCTGGGCGGCGGGCTCGGCCTGGCCTCCCGCGCCCACGGGACCACCTGCGACGCCCTCACCGGTGCCACCGTCGTCACCCCCGACGGCGTCGTGCGCGAGGTCGACGCCGCCCGCGACCCGGGCCTGTTCTGGGCCCTGCGCGGAGGCGGGGGCGGCAACTTCGGCGTGGTCACCGAGTTCCGTTTCCGCACCCACCCGGCCGCCGACTGCGCGTACGCCGAACTCCACTGGCCCGAAGCCGACTCCGCCGCCCTGCTGCGCGGCTGGCAGCGCTGGCTGACCGCCCTCCCCGACCCCTTCTGGAGCCAGGTCGAGTTCCTGGTCGAAGGCGGCCCGGCCCCGGCCCCCACCGTCCGCGTCCTGTGCCTCGACGGGCGCGCCGAGCTCGAACGGCAGCTGACCCGCCTGTCCGACCTGGTCGGCCGGCCGCTCCGGGACAGCTGGATCGTCGTACGCACCTACGAGGAGACCGTGCGGGCCATGTCGGGCTGCCAGGAGCGGAGCGCGGCGCAGTGCCGTCTGCCCGGCACCCTGCCCGGCCGGACCCCCGAGGGCCGGATCGGCCGGGACTGCCACGGCGGTCGCTCCGATTTCTGGGGCGCCGCCGGGCTGCCCGACGCGGGCGTCGCCGCGGTGCTGGCCGCCGTACGCCGCTACGGGCGGACCGTCCCGGCCGGCGGCCTCGGCGTCGTCCAGTTCACCGGCGAGTGCGGCGGGGCCGTGAACCGCCCGGCGGCGGCCGACACCGCGTTCGTGCACCGCGACAGCGCCTTCCTCACCCAGTACCTCGCCTACTGGCCGGTTTCCGCGACGCCCGCGCAGGTGGCCTCGCACCAGGGCTGGCTCGACGGACTGTGGCAGGACCTGCGCCCCTGGGCGAGCGGCCGCGCCTACCAGAACTACATCGATCCGAAACTGCCCGCCTGGCGCGAGGCGTACTACGGGCCGAACCTCGCCCGCCTCGAAGAGGTCCGGCGCGCCTACGACCCGGACCGGCTGTTCCGCTTCCCGCAGGCCATCTAGAGGAGCTCGACATGCGACGTACGTTGACCGTGGCGGCGGCGACGGCCGCCCTGCTGCTGCCCGCCGGGCCGCTGCCGGTGGCCGAGGCCGGGAGCGCCATCCCGCCGCCCGGCCGGTGGTCCGCCCGCGAGGCGGAGAGCTTCTGGACGGCCGACCGGATGGCGTCCGCGGCCCCCATGACCCCCGCGTCGGCGGTCGCGGCCACGGATCCCGGCACCGGGCAGGACTTCGACGGGATCCCGGTCGTCGGCCGGATGTTCGTGATGAAGGCCGGCGGCGCGTACTTCTGCACCGCGAGCGTGGTCTCCTCCCCCGGCCGCGACCTGGTGCTCAGCGCGGCGCACTGCCTGCTCGGCACCGACGCCCGCCAGGTGGCCTTCGTACCGCTGTACACGGCGGACAACCCGCAGCCGTACGGGATGTTCCCCGTGCTGCGGGCCGCGGACGGAAAGTCCAAGGTGTGGATCGACCCGCGCTACAAGAGCCTGGGCGCCGACAAGGGCGCCACGCTCGACGTGGCCTTCGCGCAGGTCGGGCCCGACGCCGACGGATTCCCCGTCGAAAACGTGGTCGGCGGGAACCGCCTGGTCACCGGCGCCGGTTACGAGCACGCGAAGGTGTCGCTGATCGGCTATCCGGCAGCGGCCTCGCGCCCGAGGCTGTGCGTGAACCGTACGACCAAGTTCACCAGCAAGGACGCGGCGATCCCCGGATCGTTCCTGCGGATCGACTGCACCGGATACCCGGGCGGGACCAGCGGCGGCCCCTTCCTCAAGAACTACGACAAGGTGACCGAGACCGGGGACGTCGTCGGGGTCATCGGCGGCTGGAAGACGGGCGGGGACACCGCCGACACCTCGTACAGCTCGTACTTCGGCCCGGAGATCAAGAAGTTGTACGAGCAGGCGGTTGCCGGGGCAAAGGGGGCGTGAGCACCCGGACCCAGCGGGTCCGCCGCGGGTTGCCCACGGTGCGCGGGGTCGCGGGGACCCCGTCGGCGGTCAGCCGGTCGGCGGGCGGCAGCCCGAGCTGGCGGCGCAGGTCGGCGAGGGCGGCGTGGACCGGGGCCAGGAGGACCTCGGCGCGCGGATGGGCGTGCGCGAGCGCGTGCGCGGTGGTCTCGATGGTCTCGGCGGCGTCCTCGGCCGCCGTACGGCTCCACCCGCCGGGTTCGGCGGAACTCCAGGGGGCGACGGCGTCGTAGAGGTGGCAGGCGGCATCGGCCGCGGCGTCGGCCCGTTCACCGACGCCCGGCGCCGCGATGGTCGGCAGCAGCTCCATGCCCGGTCAACGACCGAAGCCGCCACGGGGAACGACCGTCGCGCCGCCGGTTCGCCGGGCGCGGGTCACCCGAGCCGCCGGGCCACCGCCTGTGAGCCCGCGGCGGCCGCGGCGGCAAGGGCGAGCCCTTGTACGGCGTCCCGCACCCGCACGGGGCGCAGTACGCCGGCGCGGCGCAGCCTGCCGCGGGCCCAGAGGGTGAAGGGGACGACGAGGAGCGGTGAGGTGACCACGCCGGGGGTGTAGCCGCGGGTGGCGGCCGCCTGCGCGAGGTGGACGAGGCCGTGCAGGCCGAAGCCGTTCAGGCTCGTCTGGTAGAAGGCGGACCGGCCGCCGGTGCGGTGGCCGTCGGCGGCCGCCGCGGCCACGACGACGCCCATCACCGCGACGGCGCGGGCGAACTGCCGGCCGTCCGTGCCGCCCAGGACGTCCCAGACCCGGTCGGGGACGCGGGGGTGGCGGTCGCGCAGTACGGGGACCCGGGTGCGGGACCAGCGTCCGACCGTGGCGACCTCCTCCAGGTCGTGCAAGGCCCAGGCGGCCAGCAGCCCCCAGCCGGTGGCGGCAACGGCGGCGCTCGTGGCGGCAGTTCGTATGGGTGTGCTCATGAGGCCACAGTCTGCAGCCAGAGGGGGAGCAACAGCAGCGACACGACCGAACTCTTGATCACCAGCGAGGCGGACAGGTCCACGCCCACGTCGTAACGCTGGGCGAAGACGAACAGGTTCTGCGGGGTGGGCATCGCGGCGATCAGGACGAGGTACGTCAGCCACTCCCCCCGCACGCCGAAGAGCACTCCGCACACCGCCCAGGCCAGGAGGGGGAAGGCGAGGCACTTGAAGGCGATGAGGGCCATCTCCTCGCGGGAGGTGCCCCGGACGTCCAGCCCCACGCCGCCGAGGTGCAGTCCGAGGGCGAACAGCGCGATCGGGGAGGCGCTGTCGCCGACGAAGGCGGCCCCGTCCAGGACCACCTTCGGGAGGTGCACCGAGAGGAGGTTGAGGACGATCCCCGCGTTGCAGGCCAGGACCACCGGGGTCGCGAGCGAGGCGGCGACGGCTCGCGAGAGCCGCTGCCCGGGACCGCCCGAGGCCGGGCCGGCGCGGCCCAGCTCCATGATGGAGATCACGACGAGGGAGAGGACGCAGACCTGGAAGAGCAGGACGGGGAAGATCGGCGCGGCCGTCCCGAAGAAGGTGATGAACACGGGGACGGCGAAGTAGGCGGTGTTCACCTGGACTCCGGCCATCACCCGCAGCGCCACGTCACGGGGGTCCCGTATGCCCCGGGCGCCCGAGGCGAAGGCTATGAGGAGCACGGCGAGGGCGGCGGCCGCGGCGTAGGCGCCGATCGCGTGCCAGTTGAACAGGGCGCCGAGGTCGCTTCCGTAGATGTTGCCGAAGAGGTAGCAGGGGACGGCGAAGAGGAAGGCGTAGTCGGCGAAGGCCTTGGAGGCCTCGGCCGGGACGGTCTTGCGGCGGGCGAGCAGTACGCCTCCGCCGAAGGCCAGCAGCACCGGTACGAGTTTTTCGAGTGCTGCCGCCGTGCCCATGCGTACCGGCTCCCCCTGTGATCGACCGTGAGCAGCGTACTCCTGCCTCCCTGGAGGAACTCCGGAGCATCGGCCGGACCGATCACGAGCGGCGCGCCGCCGCCGCGTGGTTCAGGCGATCGACGCGGCGACGATGGCCGCCACCGCCAGGTTGCAGGAGGCCGTGACCCAGACCGCCGGGTGCGGCTCCGGGTCGACGACGATCGCGCCGAGCTTGCCGGGGGTCACCCAGTCCAGCACCAGGAAGGCGAGGCCCATCAGGACCAGGCCGAGCAGTCCGAACGCGGCGGTGGACAGCAGCCCCTTGCCGAAGTCGTCGTACGTGGTCCAGATCGAGGTGAAGACGATCCCGCCGACGCCCAGGAGCGCGGAGCTCAGCATGACGGCCGCGTTCCGGTTGCGCTCCTCCCAGATCTGCTTCGGCAGCTTCCCGGGCGTCAGCACGTCCACCAGGACGATGCCGAGGATCAGCAGGACCAGGCCGAGGGCGCCGTAGGCGCTGGTGCGGCCAAGTCCGTTGATGATGTCGCTCATTGAGAAGCCGTTCTCCGCGGGGGTAGGAAAGACCTGCCGTACAGGACGGGACACCGCCCGCCAGGGGGGTTCAGGGTGGCCGAATCTATCGCACGGTCTCGCGGCAGACCATGGGGAGGTCAGGGAATGGCAAAGCTCCGAGCGGCGCGGCCCGGTGAGGCGCAGGAGCTCACCGCTCTCGTGCTGCGCTCCAAGGCGTACTGGGGGTACGACGCCGCGTTCCTGGCCTCGTGCGTGCCGGAGCTGGAGATTGCGGCCGGGGACGTGGCGGACCGCCGGATCGTGGTGGCCGAGGACGCGACCGACGGCCGGGTGCTGGGGCTCGCCTCCCTGGAGGGCGCGCCGCCGGTGGCCCGGCTGGGCCTGCTGTTCGTGGAGCCGGAGGCCATCGGCCGGGGCGTGGGGCGGCGGCTGTACCGGGACGCGCTGCGCCGGGCCGCCGGACTGGGGTTCCGCAGGCTGCTCATCGACGCCGATCCGCACGCGGCGGGGTTCTACCGGGCGATGGGCGCGCGGAGTGCGCCGGGGTCCCCCGGGCCCGGCGGCGAGGGGCCGGCCGCCGCTCTGGTGCGGTTCGAGGCTGCGCCCGCGCCGCCGGCGCACTGGGCGCAGGCCTGGACGGGCGGCGGGCCGGCCGTGCACGTGGGCAATGTCGCCGAGTACAACGCCCAGTTCGCCGACGCCTCTTTGGACCGCGAACAGCGGGCCGCCCGCCACTACGCCTGCCTGGCCGCCTTCTACAGTCCGTGGCCGGCGGCGCTGGTGCTGCCCGCGGCGGTGCCCCCGGGGTGGATCGGGCGGGTCGGACGCCTCCTGGAATGGGAGGGGGTGGAGGTGTACGACGGCTTGGCGGACGGGGGTGCCGGGCTGCCGGCCGATGCCGGACTGTCGGATGCCGTACGGGCCCGGCCGGCGCTGGCCGGCCTGTTGGCCTCGGCCGGGCTGCCCCTCGTACCGTGGGGGCGGACGGCGGGTTTCGCGCGGCTGGCCGGGCGGCCGTGGCGCCCCTCCGAGCTGCGGTACGAGTCCAAGTCGGCCTCGCACGGCCTGTTCGGGCGGATCCTGGCGGGCGGCGGGCACCCCCGGATCCGGCTCCCCGGGCAGTGGCCGGCCCCCACCCGGCGGGCGGCGGCCAGACTGCTGGCCGCCCGGGCCGGGGCGGGCGAGAGCAGTGTTCTGAAATCGGAGCACGGTGTCGGCGGTTCCGGCACCACCGTGGTGACGCCCGGCCGGGTCCGGGCCGCGGGCGGCGCCCGCGCGGTGCTGCGCACCCTCCCGCGCGGGCCCCTGCTGGTGGAGGAGTACGTGTCCGGGCCGGCCGGGCCCGGGGAGCCGCGGGACCTGACGTACGACGGGTTCGTCGACGAGGCGGGCCGCGTCCACGAGGTGGGCGGTGCGGTCATGGACGTGGCCGGCTCCGGGTACCGCGGGGCGACGGTGGGCCCGGGCGTGGTGCCCGCGTGGGCGGAGAAGCCGCTGCTGGCGTTCGGGGAGGCGGTGGGCCGGGAGCTGTCGGCCGCCGGCTACCGGGGCTGGTTCGACGTGGACTTCGTCGCCGACGGGGCGGGGCGGCTGGCGCCGACCGAGACGAACCTGCGGCTCACCGGGCCGTCCATCGCCTTCATGGTGGCGGCCCGGCTCGACGCGCTGCGGGGCGCGGGGCACTTCGTACGGATCGCGGACCGGGTGGAGCTGGGGGCCAGGCTGCCCGGGGCCGCGCTCGACGAGCTGTGCGAGACGCTGGAGCGGGGCTGCGCGGAGCTCGGGGCGGTGTTCCTGCCCGCGATCCCGACGGGCGCCTTCGACCCCGCGCCCTGGCTGGGCGTGCTGGTGGCCGCGTACAGCAGGAACACGCTGGACGCGGCCGAGGCCTTGGTGCGGGCGGAGGCGCTCGCCGTGGGGGCGGCGTTCGCCGACGATCAGCGGGCGGGGCCGTCGGCCTCCTCGTAGTCGAAGGGCGAGGGCGGTTTGCGGGTGACGTAGAAGGCGATGACGACGGCCGCGATCATCAGCGGGATGTTGAAGACGTAGACGAGGGCGGCCTGGACCGGCCAGTCGTGCTTGGCCGCGAGCCGGTAGAAGTTGTCCTGCGGCCACCAGGCGATCAGCAGGTAGGTCACTGCCAGGTGCGCGGCCGCGGTGAGGCCGGGGCTTCCGCCCGGGCTGTGGCGCCGCATCATCGCGCGGCCGTCGAAGAGGAACACCAGCCCGGCGGCGAACGAGGCTCCTTCGAACAGGTAGAGCACGAAGAAGAGGAAGGCCCACGGGTTGGGCACACCGCCGAGGTCGGTCGAGCCGGGCCAGAAGATCTTCGAGAGGAGGAGGAAGAGCAGGCCGGTGAAGACCAGGAAGGCGATGCCGCAGCCGACGCGCCCGGCCGGGGTGAGCGTGGCGTCGCCGACGGCCGTGTACTTTCCGGAGCCCCCCGCGCCGCCCTGGCCCGTCTTCCCCGCGAGCACGGGCTGGGGCAGGGCCTCCCGGTTCTCCTGGCCGCCGCGGTTGCGGGGCAGGGCGCGCAGCCGGATCACGGCCTGCGGTATCTCCGCCCGGGGCACCTTCCCCTCGAGGTGTTCGCGCAGCCGCCCGCCGTCCGGCAGGTCGACGGCCGGGGGCCGGGACCGCGTGTCGGCGGGCGGTGCCACGTGGGCGATCAGCCTGCGCGCACCGCCGGGACCGTCCGGGACCTCGGCCACCAGTGCGGCGCCGATGCCGGGGTGGCTGCGGATGGCCGCTTCGACGGCGTGCGGGTCGAACACGCCGCCGTCCGTGGTGATCCGGTCCCGCATCCGGCCCCGGAACTCCAGCAGCCCGTCCGGGCGGAGCTCCACCAGGTCGCCGGTGGGGATCGCGTCGCCGCCGCCGGGCGGGGTGAGGCGCAGCTCCCCGCCGCGGGCGTCGGCGCGGCAGCCGGGGAAGGGGGCGCCGATCAGGGAGAGCTGCTCGGGGTCGTCCAACGGGCGCGTCAGCTGGGACAGTTCGAACCAGGTGCCGGTGCCCGCCGCCTCGGTGAGCCCGTACACGTTCAGCAGCCGGGCGCCGGCCCGGAGCCTGCTCTGCAGGGCGTCCTGCTCGTCGAGGAAGAGGCGGTCGCCGGTGACCGTGACCAGGCGCAGGGACCGCAGGGCCGGGTCCTCGTCGCGGCGTCCGCGCCCACCGCCGTCCGCCGCTCCCGCACCGGGCCGGGCGGCTCCGGCATCGCGCAGGAGCAGCCGGGTCACACCCGCCGGGTCGGTGTGCACCACCGTGACCTGCTCGGTCTCGACCGTCCGGCGGATCCCGTCGGGCGTCCAGGGCGTCCGCTGGGGCACGACGAGGGCGCCGCCCGCACACAGGGCCCGGGTCCAGCCGGCGGCGAAGGGGACGAGGTCCGGGCCGTGGGTGATCAGGTGGCGGTCCCCGGGGACCGGCCGCATGACCTCCGCCCACCCCTCGTGGGCGGCGAGCAGCCGGGCGTGCCCGACGGGGACGGCGCGCGGAACCGCCGCTGCGGTGAACAGGACGGCGGCCGTCTCCCCGGACTCGGGCCGCTCCGGCGCTTCGGCGGGCCGGCCGGACACCTCGGCCGCCTCGGCGCCGAGGCGTACGACCCTCCGCCCGCTGCCGTCGTCCAGTCGGGCGTGGTGCGCGGCGTCGGTGAGCAGGACGTGCGGCGCGAGGGCGGCGAGCTGCCGCTGCCCGGTGAGCGGGACCTCGACGTCGAGGACGGCGTAGGCCCCGCCGGCCTTGAGGACGGCCAGCAGGGCGACGACGATCTCGGTCCGGCGGGCGGTCCCGATGGCGACGACGGCGCCGGGCGGCAGTCCGCCGGCCATGAGGTGGTGCGCCAGCCGGTTGGCACGGACGTCCAGTTGTCCGTAGGTGAGGCTGTCCGTGCCGGCGATGACGGCGTAGGCCTGGGGGGTGTCCTGCACCTGTTGCCCGAACAGGTGCAGGACGGTGTCGGCGGTCGTCCGACCGGAACGGTCGGAACCCGGTCCCTGCGGCGATCCCTGCGTCGATCCCTGGGTCATTCCCCGATGATGGCACCCCCCGCCGACAGTCCGCAGGGGGTCGAACATCCCCCGTACGAGCGGCGGTTCGGTCCCGATCCGGCCCATACGTTGACCTCAAGTTTGGTTGAGGTCTTAACGTACCCCGCATGGACATGGAAGTCACCGCCTGGACATCGCTGCACAGCGCGATGAACGCCCGCCAGGAACGCCGCCCGCTCTCCCGGGCGAGTCTGCGCCGGGTCGCCGCATTCGCCCGCCCGCACCGCCGCGGGCTCACCTTCTTCCTTCTGCTCAGCGTGGTGACCGCGCTGCTCGCGGTCGCCACCCCGGTCCTCGCCAGCCGGGTGGTCACCGCCATCGTGGACGGCGGGGACAGCGGGACGGTCACCCGGCTCGCCCTGCTCATCGCGGTGATCGCGGTCGCGGAGGCGGGGCTCGGGCTGCTCACCCGCAAGCTGTCGGCCACCCTCGGCGAGGGGCTGATCCTGGACCTGCGCACGGCCGTCTTCGACCACGTGCAGCGCATGCCGGTCGCCTTCTTCACCCGCACCCGCACCGGTGCGCTGGTCAGCCGGCTCAACAACGACGTGATCGGCGCCCAGCGGGCGTTCAGCAACACCCTGTCCGGCGTGGTCTCCAACACCGTGACCCTGGTGCTCACACTGGCCGTGATGCTGGGCATCTCCTGGCAGATCACCCTGCTGGCCCTCGTCCTGCTGCCGGTGTTCGTCCTGCCGGCCCGCCGCATGGGCGTGCGCATGGCCGCCATGCAGCGGGAGGCGTCGACCCTGAACGCGGCTATGGGCACGCAGATGACGGAGCGTTTCTCCGCGCCCGGCGCCACCCTGGTCAAGCTCTTCGGGCGCCCTGCCGACGAGTCCGCCGAGTTCGCGGCGCGGGCGGCGCGCGTGCGGGACATCGGGGTCCGTTCGGCGATGGCGCAGTCCGCGTTCATCACCGCCCTCACCCTGGTCTCGGCCCTCGCCCTCGCCCTCGTCTACGGGCTCGGCGGGTACTACGCCCTGCGCGGGACCCTGGACGCCGGGAACGTCGTCGCCCTCGCCCTGCTGCTGACGCGGCTGTACGCCCCGCTGACCTCGCTGGCCGGTGCCCGCGTCGAGGTGATGAGCGCGCTGGTGAGCTTCGAGCGGGTCTTCGAGATCCTCGACCTGAAGCCGCTGATCGCCCAGAAGCCGGACGCCGGGCGGGTGCCGGAGGGGCCGGTGGCCGTGGAGTTCGACCGGGTCTCCTTCGGCTACCCCTCCCCCGACAAGGTCTCGCTCGCCTCCCTGGAGGAGGTCGCGGTGCTCGACTCCCGGGGCGGTACGCCGGTCCTGCACGAGGTGTCCTTCCGCGCCGAGCCCGGGCAGATGGTCGCCCTCGTCGGCTCGTCCGGCGCCGGCAAGTCGACCATCGCCCAGCTGCTGCCGCGGCTGTACGACGCCGACGCGGGCGCCGTCCGCCTGGGCGGGGTCGACGTACGGGACCTGACGGCCGACTCGATCCGGGAGACGCTCGGCATGGTCACCCAGGACGGGCACCTGTTCCACGAATCGGTGCGTTCCAACCTGCTGCTGGCCCGGCCGGAGGCGGGCGAGGAGGAGATCTGGGAGGCCCTGCGCCGCGCGCGGCTCGACGGGCTGGTCGCCTCGCTGCCGGACGGCCTGGACACGGTGGTCGGCGAACGCGGCTACCGCCTGTCGGGCGGCGAGCGGCAGCGGCTGACCATCGCGCGGCTGCTGCTGGCCCGGCAGCGGGTGGTGATCCTGGACGAGGCCACGGCCCACCTGGACTCCACCTCGGAGGCGGCGGTGCAGGAGGCCCTGGGCGAGGCCCTGTCCGGCCGGACCGCGGTCGTCATCGCGCACCGGCTGTCGACGGTGCAGGCGGCCGACCTGATCCTCGTCGTCGAGGAGGGCCGGATCGTGGAGCGCGGTACGCACCCGGAGCTGCTGGCCGCGGGCGGGCGGTACGAGGAGCTGTACCGCACCCAGTTCGCGGCGGCGGACACGGCGGCGGGCGCCGCTCCGGGCGGCGCCGTACCGGCTGCGGGAGCATGATGCCGGGAGGTCCGCGAGCGGCGGGCCGGCGCCGAGCACCGACCGTGGAACACGTGGAGCACCGATGGACATCAAGCTGGAACTGGTCGCCGTCCCCGTCACCGACGTCGACCGGGCCAAGGCCTTCTACGAGCGGGTCGGCTTCCACGCCGACCACGACGTCACCGTGAGCGAGGACATCCGCTTCGTGCAGCTGACCCCGCCGGGCTCGGCCTGCTCGATCGCCCTGGGCAAGGGGCTCACCCGGATGGCCCCGGGATCGCTGGACAACATGCAGGTCGTCGTCACCGACATCGAGGAGGCGTACGAGGACCTGCGCGGCCGGGGCATCGAGGTGACGGAGATCCAGGACATGCCGTGGGGCTCGTTCGTCTACTTCTCCGACCCGGACGGCAACGGCTGGGCGGTCCAGCAGACGACCCCCCGCACTGCCTCGGCCGAGGGCCGGGGAGACGGCGCATAGGGCGGGTCCGGCGGTCGCGGTCCTTTCGGAACGCTCCGGTCAAGTCCGCGGCGCCGGGCGTGGGATGACCGGCCGGGCGGGGTGCGGCGCCGAGACTGGACGCACTGTACGCATCCGGAAGGGAAAGTGACGTCGTGAACACTGTCGCACTGCTGGGCACCGGGATCATGGGCTCGGGGATGGGCCGCAACCTGCTGCGGGCCGGGCTGGGGCTGCGGGTGTGGAACCGGACCCGGGAGAAGGCCGAACCGCTGGCCGCGGAAGGCGCGGTGGTCGTGGACACCCCGGCCGAGGCGGTGGCCGGGGCAGATGTCGTGCTGACCATGCTGACGGACGGCGCGGCCGTGGCCGATGCGATGGCCGCCGCCGTGCCGGGGCTGCGCGCGGGGCAGGTGTGGGCGCAGATGAGCACGGTCGGCGTGGTCGCCCTCGACGAACTGGCCGGCTTCGCCCGGGAGCACGGCCTGGTGTTCGTGGACGCCCCGGTGCAGGGCACCCGGCAGCCGGCCGAGGCCGGGACGCTGGTCGTACTGGCCTCCGGGCCGGCGGATCCTCGGCTGGACCCGGTGTTCGACGCGGTGGGCGCCAAGACGCTGTGGGCCGGGGCCGAGGCGGGGGCCGCGACCCGCTTGAAGCTGACCACGGTCGGGTACGCGATCACCTTGACGGCGGCGGTCGGCGAGGCCCTCGCGCTCGCGGAGGGACTGGGCGTGGATCCGGGCCTGTTCGCGCAGGCGCTGACCGGCGGCCCGATGGACAACCCGTACCTCCAGGCGAAGATGAAGGCCGTCCTGGAACGGGACTTCGCGCCCAGCTTCACGGTGTACGGCGCCGAGAAGGACACCGGTCTGATCGCCGAGGCGGCCGACGGCGCGGGGGTCTGCGTCGACCTGGCCCGGGCCACGGGAGAGCGCATGCGGCGCGCGGCGGCGGGAGGCCACGCGGAGGAGGACATGGCCGCCGCGTACTACGCGGGCTTCGAGACCGTGCCCGTGGGGTCGGCGTCCTGAGCCCGTTCTAGAAGGGCGTACGTCACGGGGAGGTGGGCGCCGGGGCGAGGACGTCGAGCTCCTCCAGGGCGCCCACCGCGATCTGCCGGGTCAGGGACTCGGCGCGGTCCGCGTCGCCCTCCCGTACGGCCTCGGCGACCTGTACGTGGAGGGTGACGGCGGCCGGGTCGGGGTCGGGGAACATCACGGCGTGCTGCGTGCGGCCGGTCAGGACCTCGGCGACCACGTCGCCGAGGCGGGCGAACATCTCGTTGCCGGAGGCGCGCAGCACGATCCGGTGGAAGTCGATGTCGTGGCGCAGGTACGCGTCGAGCTGGTGGCCGCGCGAGGTGCTGACCATCCCGAGGGCGGCCTCGGTGAGCGCGGCGCACTGGTCGGGGGTGGCCCGGGCGGCGGCGAGGCCGGCCGCGACGGGCTCGATCGCGGAGCGCAGCACGGTCAGTGAGCGCAGCTGGCGGGGGCGGTCGGCGCCGGCGAGGCGCCAGCGGATGACGCGCGGGTCGTAGACGTTCCACTCCTCGGCGGGGCGCACCGTGACGCCGACCCGGCGGCGGGACTCGACCAGTTGCATGGACTCCAGGACGCGGACGACCTCGCGGACCACGGTGCGCGAGGCGTCGAAGCGGTCCGCGATCTCGTCGGTGCGCAGGACGCTGCCGGGCGGGTGCTCGCCCGCGGTGATCGCGAGGCCGAGGGTGTCCAGCACGTGGGAGTGGAGTCCCTGGCCTTCGGTGGTCATGGCGTAAGCGTACGGTGATCCCCCGGCGGACCAAAGATGTGATGTTTCCCGTCAGACTCTTGAATAAGTACTACTTAATAGGCTTCAGTGAGGGCGCACGAACCGATGTCGACGAAGACAGCGAGGTACGACGTGAGCGGCACCCAGCGCGTGATGGTGGTGATGGGCGTGGCCGGCACGGGCAAGACGACCGTGGGCAGGCTGCTCGCGGCCGCGCTCGACCTCCCGTACGTGGAGGGCGACGCGTTCCACCCGGCGGCCAATGTCGCCAAGATGTCCGCCGGCATCCCGCTGGAGGACGCCGACCGGCGGCCCTGGCTGGACGCCATCGGCGCCTGGATCAGCGCCCGCCCCGCCGGGCAGGGCGCGGTGGTGGCCTCGTCGGCGCTCAAGCGCGCGTACCGCGACCGGCTGCGCGGCTCCGCGCCCGACGCCGTGTTCGTACACCTGACCGGCGAACGCTCCCTGATCGAGCGGCGCATGGCGGCGCGTACGGACCACTTCATGCCGACCGCGCTGCTCGACTCGCAGTTCGCCACGCTGGAGCCCCTCCAGCAGGACGAACTCGGCGTCGTCGTCGACGTGTCCGGATCACCCGAGGAGATCACCGAACGGGCCCTGGCCGCGCTGTCCGCGCTGCCCGGTGTCCGCCCGGACACCGCTCCCTCCCGAGAGAACTGAGGAACCCCCACCGTGACAGGTCTCAGCGTCGAGATACTGGCAGCGGCGGCACCCGCCCCGATCACCTCGGCCGGGAACACCCAGCTGGGTGTGGCCGTCCTCGCGGGTATCGCCGTCATCGTCCTGCTCATCACCCGCCTCAAGCTGCACGCCTTCCTGGCTTTGACCCTCGGCTCGCTCGCCCTCGGGGTGTTCGCGGGCGCCCCGCTGGACAAGACCATCGCGAGTTTCACGGCCGGGCTCGGCGCCACGGTCGCCGGGGTCGGCGTGCTGATCGCGCTCGGCGCGATCCTCGGCCGGCTGCTCGCGGACTCGGGCGGCGCGGACGAGATCGTCGACACCATCCTCGCCAAGGCCAAGGGCCGGGCGATGCCCTGGGCCATGGTGCTGATCGCCTCGGTGATCGGGCTGCCGCTCTTCTTCGAGGTCGGCATCGTGCTGCTGATCCCGGTGGTGCTGCTGGTGGCCAAGCGCGGCAACTACTCGCTGATGCGGATCGGCATCCCGGCGCTGGCCGGCCTGTCCGTGATGCACGGGCTGATCCCGCCGCACCCCGGCCCGCTGGTCGCCATCGACGCGCTGCACGCGAACCTCGGCGTGACCCTCGCGCTCGGCGTGGTGGTGGCGATCCCGACCGTGATCATCGCGGGGCCCGTGTTCTCCAGGTACGCGGCCCGCTGGGTGGACATCCCGGCGCCCGAGCACATGATCCCGCAGCGGCCCTCGGCGGATCTGGAGCACCGTCCGCGGTTCGGGGCGACGGTGTTCACGGTGCTGCTCCCGGTGGCGCTGATGCTGGTGAAGGCGCTCGTGGACATCGTTGTCGACGATCCGGAGAACGGCCTGCAGCGCGTCACGGACGTCGCGGGCTCCCCGCTCATCGCGCTGCTCGCCGCGGTGCTGGTGGGCATGTTCACCCTCGGCCGGGCGGCCGGGTTCACGAAGGCGCGGATCTCGACGACCGTGGAGAAGTCGCTGGCCCCGATCGCGGGGATCCTGCTCATCGTGGGCGCGGGCGGAGGCTTCAAGCAGACCCTGATCGACGCGGGCGTCGGCCGGATGATCCTGGAGCTGTCGGAGAACTGGTCGGTCCCCGCCCTCCTGCTCGCCTGGCTCATCGCCGTGGCCATCCGGCTCGCGACGGGCTCGGCGACCGTCGCCACCATCTCGGCGGCGGGGCTGGTGGCCCCGCTCGCCGCGGGCATGTCCACCACGGAGACGGCCCTGCTGGTGCTGGCCATCGGGTCGGGATCGCTGTTCTTCAGCCACGTCAACGACGCCGGATTCTGGCTGGTCAAGGAGTACTTCGGGATGACGGTCGGGCAGACGGTCAAGACCTGGTCGGTGATGGAGACCATCATCTCGGTGGTCGGGCTGGGCTTCGTCCTGCTGCTGTCACTGGTCCTGTGAGAGCGCCGGCGGCGCTTCACCTCACGCGCCCCGGCGCCCGTACGGCTCGGACGAGGCCACCACACGGCCGCTGGACGCAGTGCCCGACCGGGTGACCTCGGTCGGGCCGGGAACCGGGGTGAGCCCCCGGTCTCAGCGGCCGCCCTCCAGCTGCGCGGCCGCCACGGCGAGGCCGGTCGCGGCGGTGGCGCAGCGGTCGGCAAGGGCCGCGACCTCGGCGCGGAACGCGTCGCCCTGCGGACCCCGCCAGTCCAGCGCCTCGGCCGCCGCGTGCAGCCGGAGCGCGTGGGCGTGCAGGGCGGCCGAGTGACCGCGCAGGCCGTCGGCCGGGTCCGGCGGCCCGGGCCGGAGCCGGGTGGCGGCGTTCACCGGCTCCGCCACGGCTGGACGAGGAGGATGCCTCCGGTGCCGATCAGGCCGAGGGTGTGGACGCAGCCTTTGTACGGGGCGGCCGGGGCGGGCCTTTGCCGCTGATCCCCGTCCCGGTACCGGTCCCGGTCGCGGTACCGGTCCCGGGACCCGTATCGATCCCGGTCCCGGTCGCGGTCGAAGAACGCCCGGACGGCGGCGCCGAGTCCGAGCAGCGGCTCCGCCGGCACGGCCCGGCCGGTGGCCACCTGCCAGCCCGCGTGGTCGTTGAAGGGGTTGGCGTCGGTCAGGGCGTTCCAGGCGAACAGGTCGGCGAACGACGGGGACAGCAGGGCGAACGCCCGCTCGGCGCCCCGGTCCCGCATGATCCGGCGGAACACCCGGGCGGCCGCCGCCTGCCGGTCCTCGTTCACGGCCCGGAGGATGGCCGCGCAGTCCGGGTCGTCCAGGAGGTCGGGCCGCTCCGCGCTCGCCGCCCTGATCCGGGCCTTGAGCCCGCAGACGGCGAGGCTGACGGCCAGGCTCTCGCGGCCGGTGAGGATCCCGGCGAACCAGCCGGCCCGCGCCACACCCCGGCCGCGCGGGGCCCAGCCCAGGCCGGCGGGGTCGGTGAGGGTGCGCAGCAGGGTGCGCCAGCCGTGCCGGGAGCGGGCGTGGCGGCGGCCCAGGGCGGCGGCCGGGAGCCGGGCGCCGAGGGCCAGTTCGGAGGCGTGCCGGGCGGCTTCGCCGACTGCGTCGGCGGCCTCGGCGAGCTCGCGGCACAGGGCGTCGAGCAGTTCGGCGTCCGGGTCGGTGGGCGCGGGGCTCGCGGCGTCGGACATGGAATCCTCGCGGGATGTCGGTGGGGAGGGTGGCTTGGGCGTGGTCGTCGGGTGCGTGTCAGCGGCGGGTGAGGGTGAGCCGGATGCCGCGCGGGTCCAGTGCCTCGGGCAGCGGTCCCGGCGGGTCGAGCACCGGCCGCGTGGCCGTGATCCGGCGCCGGCGCAGGACTTCGGCGCACAGCGCGGTGGTGATCAGCAGGCCGAGCCGGTCGCCCGGGCAGCGGCCCGGGCCGTGGCCGAAGGGGGCCATACGGATGTCCTCGTCCGCGCCGGGGGTCTTCCAGCGGCCCGGTACGAAGACGTGCGCGGCGGGCACCTGCTCCGCGTCGCGCTGGTGGAAGTGGGCGGGCAGCAGGACGGTGGTGCCGGCGGGATGTCGTACGCCCCGCCACTCGGTCTCGGTACGGGTGACGCGGAGCAGGTCGGGCACCGCCGGATAGAGGCGCAGGCACTCCCGTACGCATGCGCGCAGCCGGGGCAGTTCCTCGGGGGCGGTGCATCCGGCGGCTTCGGCGGCCGCGGCCTCCTGTTCTGCGGGGTGGGCGCCGAGCAGGAGCAGGGTGCGCAGCAGCGTGGCGGGGATGCCGTCCATGGCACGCAGGGCCTGCTCCTCGCGGTCGGCGCAGGCGGCGGGGTGGCCGAGCAGGGTGTGCCCGTCCGCGGAGCCGCGGTGGCGGAGCCGGCCGAGGAGGCCGGTGGGGTGCTGCTCTCCCGCGGCCGCGCCGTCGCCGAGCACGATCCGGCGGGCGGCGCGCGCCACGGCGTGCCGGGCGCGGGCCAGGTCGAGGGTGGCGGCGGCCGTGAGGTGCCGGGCCTCTTCGGCGATGACGGTCCGGACGGCGGCGGGGGAACGGACTCCGGCGGGGTCCGGCGAGAGGGCGGTGACGGGTTCGGCGGCGTAGAACTGCCGCAGTTCCTGCCGGTCGAGCAGGACGAGCACCGCTCCGGAGAGCCCGCGCACGAGTACGGGGGCCCCGCCGTGGCGGGCGCGCAGCGCGCGCAGCGTCTCGGCGGAGAAGGCCGGACGGGCGCCGCCGGAGCCGCGGCCGCGGACGAGGAGCGGAAGCGCGCGGCCGGCGGCGAACCGGACGGCTCCGGCGCGGCCGGCCCGCGCCCGCTGCCCGCGTGAGACGGCGGACTGGGTCGTACCGGGACCGGTCATGACCGCACCACCTCCCTCGGATCGGGCCGCGGGGACGAGGTCCTCCGGCAGGACGTCCAGTGCGGCCTCGTGAAGCGTGCGCATCCGGGTACCTCCGCGCGCGGCCGGAAACCAACGGTCGGTGACATCGCCCTCACCGTACGTCCCCCCGACGCCCCCCGCGCCCCGAGCACCACCCGGGTGGATCCGGTGGTCGAAACCCTGGCCGGGGCGTGTGCGCGAAGCCCCGCCCGCCCCGGCGGACGGCGCTACTTCGCGGACGCCCCCTGGGGCGCGGGCGCGAAGGCCGCTTCGCGGAAGGTCGTGCGGAGGGGGCCCGGGGGGCGGGTGGGGTGGAGGAGGGCCCAGCGGTGGAGGCGGGGGGCGAGCCAGACCGTCTGGGTTTCGCCGTAGGACCAGGCGCCGTGCGGGGCCGGGTGCCAGAGGAGGCCGCGGGCCGGGGTCAGCTCGCCGGTGCGGATGCGGAGGGACTCGGTGACCCAGGCGCGGGTGAGCGGGTGCTCCGCCGGGGAGAGCAGGTGGCCGAGGAAGCGGGCCAGGTCGGCCGGGGGTGCGTGCAGGGTGCCGTCCGCGAAGCCGGTGCCGGTCATGCCGAGGGGGTCCCAGACGCGGGTGGCGGCGAGCTCGGCGAGCGGGCTGCCGGTGAGGTGTTCGGCGAGCCGGGTGAGGGCGGCGTGCGCCGCGGGGCCGGTGGAGTGGCTCAGCAGGTGGTGCGCGGTGGTCCCGGCCTCGGCCTCCACCCCGTACGCCGCCAGGGGCGTGTGCAGCCGCAGCGCCTCTTCGGCCACGAGGCTGCCGATCACGGGCCACAGGGCGAGTACGGGCACCAGCGCGCCGACGTCGAGGACCGCGGCCCCGTCCGCGGATCCGGCGTACGGCCCGTCCGGCCCTCCGATGGCCCAGACCGCGTCGGGGTCCGCGGCCCGGAGCACTCCCCTGATGCGGACTTCCGCGCCGGCTGCGTCGGCCGCGTCCGCGCGGTCGCTTTGGAGCGTCATGGGCTCCACGCTAGCCACCGCCCGGCGGGGCCCGCCGGTCCGGCGCCCCGGAGGCGGCCCGGATTCGGCCCGGGCCACCCGAATGCCAGCCGCGCCCCCCGGCACCCCGGGCGCCGGAAAACCGCGTGCCTTCCGCCGGGGCTCCTGGCAGGGTCTCCCCGGTGACCCTGATCCTGCCGCCCCGCATCACCGCCTCCGCCGCCCGGCTCCGCGAGGCGGCCCTCGCGCGCGGGCTGGGCACCGTACAGCTGGAGACCTTCGCCGTGCCCGACGGGCTGCGGGCACGGCATCTGCATGCCGGTCCGGCATTCGCCGACGCCGTGGCGCCGCGGCTCGGGATCGGGCTGCTGGAGGCCCCGGCCGACTGGCTGGCGCGGCTGCCCCGGGAGTTCACGGGCCGGGAGGTCCGCCTGGTCCCGATCCGCGAGGCCTGCGCCCTGCGCCGGCCCGTCTTCGTGAAGTCGCCCAACGACAAGTCGATCCCCGCCCTCGTCTACGCCGACGGCTCCCGCCTCCCGGGCCCCGACGCCGTGGACCCGGAGACCGAGGTGCTGGTCAGCGATGTCACGCGCTTCACGGCCGAGTACCGCATGCACCTCCTCGACGGCGCCGTGCACACCGCGAGCCGCTACGCCGAGGACGGCCGGCTGAGCCTCGGCCCGGCGGCCGCCGAAGCGGTCGCCTTCGCCGGGCGGCTGCCGTTCGCCACCCTCCCCTCCGCGATCGTCGTCGACGTCGGTGTCGCGGACGGCCGCTGGTCGGTGGTCGAGGCCAACGCCGCGTGGGCCAGCGGCACGTACGCCTGCGATCCGCAGCGCGCCCTCGACGTCGTCCTGCGCGCCGCCGCCCCGCTGGACTCCTTCACGGACCGCGACCGGGAATTCCTGCGCTAGAGGAGGCGCCGAGCGCGGGGGGCGGGGCGCCTTCCGGCACCCCGCCCCCCGCCGTCAGCCGGTGCCCGTCAGCTCTTGTCGGGGCGGTCCGTCACGCGCAGGGAGTTCAGCAGCGGCTTGCCGTACCCCCCGTGTGCGACGAAGCGGACGTTGAGCACGCCGTCGGTGACCGTGACCGTGTACGTCCGGGTCAGGGCCGTGTACGTGCCCGCCTCCAGCGCGATGTCCAGCGAGGGCAGCACCTGGGTGCCCTCGGCCATCACGTCGAAGACACGCTTGTTCGGCTTCGTCGAGGACAGCTCCGCGAAGCCGAGCTCCACGGTGTACGTACCGTTCGGGACGTTGTCGAAGCGGTACTCGTACATGCCTTCACGGGCGTTTCGGAACAGCTTCTGATCGGCCGTTCCGGCGATGGTGCGCCCGGTGGAGTGGGTCGAGGAGCTGCCCTGGTAGCCGTACGAGCCGGCCGTGTACTTGCGGTCCGGGGACCAGCTGTCCCCGAGCGCGTCCGTGGCAGCGGAGTCGGAGCCCGCGTCCAGGGCCACCTGGTAGCGCGGGACCACGACCTTGACCGGGACGGTGAGGACCGGGCTGCGCCCGCTCACCGAGCTGATCCGCAGGTTCGCCGTGAGGACCGAGCCGGCGGCCAGACCCGTGGTGTCGACGGCCAGGTTCACGGTGGCCTTGCCCCCGATCACCAGGTTCCCGGAGTCGGGGGTGGCCGTCAGCCAGGCGGCGTCCTCGGCCACCGTGAACCGCGAGTCGATGGTGCCGGTGTTGGTGAGTTCGAGGGTGCGGGTGCGCTTCTGTCCCGGCGGCAGGACCAGCTCCAGGGAGGGCTGGGAGGCGGTGACCCGTGCCGTCCACAGGGACTGGTTCACGGCGGTGACGCCGCCCGGCTCCACGGTGAAGGCGTTGGTCACCCCCGTGTACATGTCGGCCAGGATCGTGTACGAGTTCTTGCCGGAGGCGGCCTGCAGGAGGTAGCCGCCGTCCGCCCCGGTGGTCGCCGTGACGGCTTCGGCGCCGAAGCCGACGGTCACCGTGGCCCCCGCGACGCCCTTGCCGTCGTTCGCGTCGAGTATCCGGCCCGCGACCACGCCGCTCTTGGTGGTCCTGAAGGCGATGGCCAGTCCGTCGGTGATGCCGGCCTGGTTGAAGGAGTACTTGAAGGCGTCGGTGCCCAGCGCGTTCTCCACGCCGACCGTGGCCGTGGAGCCGCCCTTGATGCCGGTGCCGCCCGTCCCCTTGTAGGTGTAGACGACGGTGCCGTCCTCGCCGATCGCCGCCGAGAACGAGAACTTGTCGGCCTGCGCCGACCAGTGGGACACCTCGCGCCACTCGATCACGTACGTCCGGTGCGGGGCGGTGCCGGTGACACCGGTGAAGACGCCCGAACCGCTGCCGGCCGCGCCGACGACGAGGTCGTCCCAGAACGGGTACAGCGCCGCGTTGGGCGTGGCCGTGCTCGGGATGTCGCCGTTGATGTCGCCGGTGTTGTTGCCGCCGAAGCTGACGGTGCCGTTCGTCCCGATCCAGGCCTGGCCGTACGTCTTGCCGTACAGCGGGAGCGGGAACGGCAGGTCGACGCGCTCGGTGGTGTTGTCGCCGGTCAGCGCGAGCTGCCGGTCCCCGGCCGCGTACGGGCGGCCGCCCGGGGTGGCGCAGGCGTAGCCGAAGTTGTCGGTGCGCTCGGGCAGCGTGAGCGCGAGCGTCGTGTCGCCGGCGACGGTGGTCTGGGCGGCGGTGCCGGTGACGCAGCGGGAGGAGTGCGCGGCCCGTACCTCGTACGTGCCGTGCGGCACGGTGAGCTCGAAGCGGCCCTGGTCGTCGGCGGTCGCGGTCAGCGGGGTGTCCGTGAGCGTGACGGTGGCGCCCGCGGCGGGTCCGGCGGCCGAGGTGACGGTGCCGGTGAGCTTGCCTGAGGGGGCCTGGGTGAGGGAGAAGTCACCGGTGGCGGTGGCGTTCTCGGTCACCGTCGCCTGCGAGGTCTGCTGGCCGTAGCCGAACTTGGAGACCGTCAGCGTGTACGCGCCGACCGACAGGGCGGGGAAGGCGTAGGTGCCGTCGGCCGCGGTGGTCGTCGTACGGCCGATGGGGCCGGCCGCGGTGACCTTGGCGCCCGCGACGGGTGCGCCGGCGGAGCGGACGGTGCCGGAGACGGCGCCGATGGCGCCGCGCGGGGCGCCCGAGACGGCGGCGAACGCGTCGAGCTTGCCCTCGCCGAACACGTTGTTGTCGGCGGCGTTGCCGCCGCACTGGCCGTTGTCGGTGTCCTGGGCGGTGCCGTCCAGCAGTTCCTCGGTCCGCGCGACGTCGCCTTCGAGGGCGGGTGCGGCGGACCAGAGCAGGGCCACGGTGGCCGCGGTGTGCGGGGAGGCCATGGAGGTGCCGGAGAAGGCCTCGTACCCGCCGCCGGGGACGGATGAGCGGACGTTCACGCCGGGGGCGGCGATGTTCGGCTTGACGATGCCGCCGGGGCCCGCGCCGCGCGAGGAGAACGACGCGATCGCGCCGTTGATGTCGAAGGCGCCGGAGCTGTAGGAGCTCGCGTAGTCGCCGGGCGAGCCGCTGGTGGCGCAGCCGGGACCGGAGTTCCCGTTGGAGAAGGCGGGGAAGATGCCGGCGGCGCGCCAGGTGTCGACGATCTGCTGGTACCAGTCGTCGTGCGCGGCGCTGCCCCACGAGTTGTTGACCACGTGCGGGGCCAGGTCGGGGCGCGGGTTCTGGCCGCTCAGGTCGGTCGGCGCGACGATCCACTGGCCGGCGGCGAGGAGGGAGGCCTCGGAGCAGGAGTTGGTCTCGCAGCCCTTGGCGGCGATCCACTTGGCCCCGGGGGCCACGCCGATCTTGTTGGCGCCGCCGTCGTCGCCGACCATGGTGCCCATGGTGTGGGTGCCGTGGTCGTTGTTGTCGCAGGGGGCCGCGGTGGGACAGACTCCGGCCGGATCGAACCAGTTGTGGTTGTGGTCGTAGGACCCGTCCGCGTTCTTGCCGCGGTACTGGCCGTTCACGGCCGGGTGCGTGTAGTCGACGCCGCTGTCGATGTTGGCGACGACGATGCCCTCGCCGCGCACGCCGAGCTGGTCCCAGACCTGCGGGGCCTTGATGCGGTCGACGTTCCACTCGACCGCGTCGGCGGCGGCCTTCTCCCGTTTGCCCTCGGCGGGCTTGGGGAGGGTGACCTTGTCGTCGGCGTCGATCCGGGAGACCTCGGGGCGCTGTGCGAGGGTGCCCGCCAGTTTCTGGCTGCCGACGACGCGGACGGCGTTCACGATCCAGTACGAGGTGTACTCGGCCTTGGCGCCGTCCAGGGCCTTGATCACCTCGGCCTGGCTGCGCACGGCGTGCTCCTGCTTGGCGTGCAGAACCGTTTCTGCTTTGGCTGCGCGGGTCTTCTGCCGCCCCGCCGCCGAGAGGTCGGCGGCGCTGTTCAGGTACACCCAGAAGACGGCCTTGCCGGAGTCGTCGAGCTGGGTGCGGAGTTTCGGCTCGATCTTGCGCTCGGCCGCTGCGGGGGTGGGACCGGGTTCCGGCGCGGCCGCCGCCACGCCCGCTCCTACGGGCAGGAGCAAGGCCGTGGTGAGAGCGGCGAGCGCCGCGCGTAACGATCGTCGCCTGTTGCGTTGGGCCACGTGTGGTCCTCCTCGGACGCCGTGTGCAGGTTGTGCGGGAAGGGCGTGCGCGACGTGCGCGGTCATGGTGAAGGAAGGGTCATGGACATAACAAGAGGGCCTCATGAGCCGTACGCTTCGCGCCTGGGGTGGCCATCGCGGCCCCGGCGGGCGAGCCTGAAGACATGACCGATCCAGCGCCGGGCACGCAAGAGCGCGATCCGGCCGGACCCGGCGTGCCGCTCGCGTCGGCCCGGGGCCGGTGGATCGTACTGACCACCGTGCTCGGCTCGACCATGGCCATGCTCGACTCGACCGTCGTCAACGTCGCCCTCCCCACGATCGGGGTGGACCTCGACGCCGACATGGCCGTGCTCCAGTGGACCGCCAACGCCTACATGCTCACCCTGGCCGGGCTGATCCTCGTCGGCGGAGCGCTCGGTGACCGCTTCGGGCGGCGCCGGATCTTCGTCCTCGGGGTGGTGTGGTTCGCGGGCGCCTCGCTGCTGTGCGGGATCGCGCCGAACACGGGGGTCCTGATCGCCGCGCGGGCCCTCCAGGGCATCGGCGGGGCGCTGCTGACCCCCGGTTCGCTCGCGCTGATCCAGGGCTCCATCGCCGCCGAGGACCGGGCCCGGGCCGTCGGGCTGTGGTCGGGGTTCGGCGGGGTGGGCGCGGCCGTGGGGCCGTTCCTCGGCGGCTGGCTGGTGGACGGCCCCGGCTGGCGCTGGGTGTTCCTGCTGAACGTGCCGGTGGCCGCGGTGTGCGCGCCGATCGCCCTGCGGCACGTACCGGAATCACGTGACCCGCAGGCGCACGGGCGGTTCGACGTGCTCGGCGCCTTCCTGGGCGCCGCCGCCCTCGCCCTGCTCACGTACGCGCTGATCGAAGCCCGGTCCGGGTCCCCGCTCGTGATCGCCTCGGGCGTCGGGGGCGTGCTGCTGTCCGCCGTGTTCGTGTACGTCGAGCGGCACCGGGCCGATCCGATGCTGCCGCCCGACATCTTCGCCTCCCGCCAGTTCACCGCCGTCAACGTGGTCACCCTGTTCGTGTACGCGGCCTTCAGCGGGTTCTTCTTCCTGTTCGTGCTCCAGCTCCAGGTGGTGGCCGGCTACTCGGCACTGGGCGCGGGGGCGGCCCTGCTGCCGACGACCGCGCTGATGCTGCTGCTGTCGGCCCGTTCGGGGGCGCTCGGCGAGAAGATCGGGCCGCGGATCCCGCTCACGGTGGGGCCGCTGCTGTGCGCGGCGGCACTGCTGCTGATGCTGCGGGTCGGGCCGGACGCCTCGTACGTGCGGGACGTGCTGCCGGCGCTGATCGTGATGGGCATGGGCATGGTGGCCCTGGTGGCTCCGCTGACGGCGACCGTGCTGTCCTCGGTGGACCCCGGCCGTGCGGGCCTGGCCAGCGGCATCAACAACGCGGCCGCGCGGGCGGCCGGGCTGCTGGCGGTGGCGGCGCTGCCCCTGCTGGCCGGGATGGGGCCGGACGCGTACCGCTCGGCCTCGGAGTTCGACGCCGCGTTCGGGCGGGCCATGCTGTGGTGCGCGGGGCTGCTGGTGGCGGGCGCCGCCTTCGCCTGGGCCACCGTGCGCAAGCCCGTGCCCGGGGCCGGGTGCCACCCGGAGTGCCACACCTTCTGCGCGACGACCTCTCCCCCGCTCGAACCCCCGAGGACGGCGAAGCCCTGACCGGCGGCGCGCCATGTGCTGGAACGCCACGGCCGATCTGACGGCGGGTGCGGTCATCACCGCCGTCGGGATCGTGTGCGTGGCGCGCGTACGGCGGGCCCGCGATCTCCCGATCGCCGCACTGCCGTTGCTCCTGGGCGCCCACCAGCTGGTGGAGGCCGCCGTCTGGCACGCGGGCGGCGGCTGCGGCCCGGCCACCACGGCCTGGGTGGTGATCGCCCTGCCGGCGCTCCCGGTCTGGGTGCCGCTCGGGGTCCTCCTCGCGGCCGATCCGGCGGTCCGGCGCCGCCTGGCGGGGCCGGCGGCCGTCGGCCTGACCACCGCCGCGGTGCTCGCGTACCGCATCTCGACCCGGCCGGCCGTCGCCGGGATCCGGGGCCACACCCTCGGCTACGGCGTGAATGTTCCGTGGATGCCTCTCGTCCTCGCGGGCTACCTCTTCGCCACCCTGGGCGCCCTGCTGCTGTCCGGCGACCGGCGGCTGCGGCTCCTCGGTGCGGTGCTCGGCGCCGGGGCATTGGCCTGCTCAGCGCTGTGGCGGCTGGAATTCGCCTCCACCTGGTGCGCCTTCGCGGCGGTCGCCTCGCTGCTCGTCCTGGGGTGGGTCCGGCGCCCCGGGACGGGCACTTCTGTGACGTGACAGGCCGAAAGTTACCTTGACGTATGTAGTGACTTCCCATGCGCCCGGCAGTAGAACTCGTTCCCATTCCGCCGAGAGTGAGGAACGTCACATGAGTGACAAAGGCCTGCACAAATCCGGCTCCAATGGGATCTCACGCCGTGGATTCATAGCTAGAACGAGTTCTATTCTTGGGGCCGTGGCCCTCGCCGGTCAGATCACCCCGGCCCACGCCGAGAGCGCCGCTTCAGCGGCGGCGGCCGCCGGCCCCATCGACAACGGCGCGCACGTACCGGCCCTGGTGATCGGCACCGGCTACGGCGGATCCGTCGCCGCGCTGCGGCTCGCCCAGGCCGGGGTCGACGTCCACATGATCGAGATGGGCATGGCCTGGGACACCCCGGGCTCCGACGGCAAGATCTTCTGCAACACGACCTCGCCCGACCAGCGCTCCTACTGGCTGCGGACCAAGACCAAGCAGCCCCTGAGCAACTTCCTCGGCTTCCCCATCGACCGGGACATCCCCCGCTACACCGGGATCCTGGACGCCGAGGAGATGGGCGGCATCATCGTCTACCAGGGCCGCGGCGTCGGCGGCGGCTCGCTGGTCAACGGCGGCATGGCGGTGACACCGAAGCGCGCGAACTTCGGCGCCATCCTCCCGTCGGTGGACGCCGAGGAGATGTACGGCACCTACTACCCGCGGGCCAATGCCGGACTCGGGGTCGGCCTCGTCGACCCCGCCTGGTTCGACACCGTCGACTGCTACCAGTTCGCCCGCGTCGGCCGCAAGCACGCCCAGCGCTCCGGCTTCCCCTTCGTCTTCGTCCCGGACGTGTACGACTGGGACTACATGAAGCAGGAGGCGGCCGGGACCGCCCCCAAGTCCGCCGTGGCCGGGGAGATCCTCTACGGCAACAACCACGGCAAGAAGTCCCTGCAGAAGACCTACCTCGCGCAGGCCAGGGCCACCGGCAGGGTCACCATCTCCCCTCTGCACAAGGTCACTTCGGTCTCCCCTGCGGCCGGCGGCGGCTACACCGTCGCCATCGACCAGATCGACACCACCGGCGCCACGACCGCCACCAAGACCGTGGTCGCCGACAAGGTGTTCTTCGCGGCCGGCAGCGTCGGCACCAGCAAGCTGCTCGTGCGGCTCAAGGCCACCGGCGCGCTGCCCGCCCTGAACGGCGAGATCGGCAAGGGCTGGGGCGACAACGGCAACGTCATGTGCGGCCGGGCCAACCACCTGTGGGACCCGACCGGCAAGGTCCAGGCCTCCATCCCCTGCGGCGGCATCGACAACTGGGACGCGGGCGGGGCCTTCGCCGAGGTGGCGCCGCTGCCGACCGGGATCGAGACGTACGCCTCCTTCTACCTGTCCATCACCAAGAACCCGCACCGCGCCGAGTTCACGTACAACGCGGCCTCCGGCAACGTCGAGCTGAACTGGCAGACGGCGTGGAAGCAGCCGTCCATCGACATGGCCAAGAGCATCTTCGACAAGATCAACTCCAAGGAGGGGACGATCTACCGGACGGACCTGTTCGGCACCAACAAGATCTGGGGCGACCACCTCACCTACCACCCGCTCGGCGGCGCGGTCCTGAACAGGGCCACCGACAACTACGGCCGCCTGCACGGCTACACCGGCCTGTACGTGATCGATGGCGCGCTGATCCCCGGCAACACCAGCGTGAACCCGTTCGTCACCATCACGGCGCTCGCCGAACGCAACATCGAGAAGATCATCGCCACCGACCTGTAGGCGATCCGTACGCAGACCCGGGGCCGTCGGAGGAACCGACCGGCCCCGGACCCGTTGCCCTCGCGGCCCGCGTCAGTGCCCCGGCAGTACGCACACGCTGTCGAGGCCGAGCACGTGGTTGAGCCGGCCGAAGGCCAGCCAGGAACCGATGCTCATCGTGAGCTCCACGATCTCGAGCTGGCTGTACCGCGCGGTCATCCGCTCCCAGAACTCCTCGTCGAGGTTGTGGTGGTCGAGCGTGTAGCGCTCCGCGTACTCCGCGGCCAGCCGCGTCCGCTCGTCGAACCGGTCCGTGGTGCGCCAGTCGGTGACGGCGTCGGAGAACTCCTCCTCGACCTTCTCCCCGTCCCGCTCCGTGCGCCAGTCGAGGCAGAACACGCATCCGTTGATCTGGGCGACGCGCAGCCGGGCCGCCTCGAACTCGCGCAGTCCCAGGGTGGTGTGGGCGTACACCGACAGGGAGAAGTTCGCGGCGGCCATCCCGATCCCGGGGACCATGTCGCCCCACACGTACTCGATCGGGTGCTGGCCTTCGGGTATGTCGATCCTCATGGCTGTTTCCTTCCGAGCTTTCCGATGGCGGGGCGCAGGGGGACGTCGAGGGCGTCGTAGAGGCCCGGTTCGGCCTCCACCAGCCAGTCGATGGCGCCGACCAGGCGGCCGACGGCGGTGGCGTTGCCGCCCGCCGAACGGTTCTCGCCCTCGTCGGTAGCCTCGACGGTGACCTCGATGTGCGGGCGGCCCTCGATGATCACGCGGTGGGCGCCGTCCCCGCCGTCGGGCGGGGACGGCCAGTCGGGGGCGCAGGAGGCGTGGATGCGGGTGACGTGCTCGATGACGAGGCGGGGTTCGCCCTCGACGATGCCCTGCACCTCGAAGCGGATGGCGCCCTGGGTGCCGGCTTCGAACTCGCCCATGGTGCGGGTGGTGACGGTGGTGTCCAGGGGGCGGCGGTCCACGGTCTCGCGGATCTCGTCGAGTTCGACGCCGAGCGCCCGGGCCATCATGCGGATCTGGCCGCCCCACACCATGGTGGGGACGGACGGCATGAGCATCATCGGCTCGAAGTCCATGGGCTGGCCCATGCCGACGAGGTGGCGGACCGAGTCCGGCTGGTCGTAGGTGGAGTAGTCGAATATCTCCTGGCAGCGGATGGCGTCGATGGTGCTGCCCAGGCCGCTGAGCAGGAGCGGGAGGACGTCGTTGCCCCAGCCGGGGTCGACGCCGGAGGCGAAGAGCGAGCCGCCGCCCTCCGCGACCGCCGCGGCCACCGGATCGCGGAACTCGGGCGGGGCGTTCCGGTGGTCGTAGAGCGGGTAGAGGGCGGGGCTGACGACGACCGCGCCGGACCGGATGGCCCGGGTGATGTCGGCGAGCGCGTCGTCGGGGCGGGTGTCGCCGGAGGCCGCGTAGACGACGGCCTGCGGCCGGGCGGCCAGGACCGCTTCGATGTCGTCGGTGGCCAGGACCCCGGTGTCGTGGTCGAGTTCACCGAGCCGGCCCGCGTCGCGGCCGATTTTCTCGGGATGGTGGACGATGACGGCGGCCAGTTTCAGCGCCGGATGGGCCTCTACGGCACGGATGGCCAATCGGCCGACGTTGCCGGTACCCCAGACAACCGTGGAAATCATGCGCGGAGGGTAGCGACAGGACCTGCACGTTTCCAGAGTCGCGGGCCCCGGCCTTCGTTACTGGTTCTGGCCGCCCAGGACGAAGAGGAGGTAGACGAAGAAGGCGAAGAGGTGGCCGACGAACAAGTAGGCGACCAGCCGAATCAGCAGACCGCGCGGGAACTTGGACTGGAGCTTCATGGTGGGACTCCTGGGCTGGGAGGGGTCAGCGGTGGTGTGCGGGTGCGCCGGGGGCGCCGCCGCCGAGGCACAGCCCGGCGAGGCTGCTCTGCAGCAGGGTGTGGACGAAGAGCAGATCGGCCCCGCCCTGGGTGGCCGCGCCGATCCGGTGCGGGGTGAGGGAGTCGAAGTGCGCACTGTCCCCCGGCTCCAGCAGGTACTCGGCCTCGGCCAGGCGCAGCCGCAGCCGCCCGCCCAGGACGTACAGCCACTCCTCGCCGGGATGTACGCGGACCAGCTCGCCCTGGCTGCGCCCGTGCGGGACGTGCACGCGCAGCGCCTGCATCCCGCGGCCGGGGCCGCCGGCCTGCCAGTACGTCCACCCGTCGGCCTCGCGGGCACCCGGACCGCCGGCCCGTACGATGGGATCGGCGACGGCGGGGGTCTCGCCGAGCAGTTCCGAGACCGTCGTACCGTAGGTGCGGGCGAGTCCGAGCAGCAGTGGCAGCGAGGGCTGGCGCCGCCCGGTCTCCAGCCGGGACAGGTGCGCGGGCGAGAGCCGGGCCCGCGCGGCGGCGGCCTCCAGCGTGAGCCCGGCGCGGCGCCGCAGGTCACGCAGCTGCGGTGCCACGGAGGGCAGCTCGTCGGCGCCGGTGTCGGGGCCGAGCGGTTCGTCGGGGCCGAGCGGTTCGTCGGGGCCGAGCGGTTCGTCGGGCCCTTCGGGGCCGGGGGCAGGACCGGATGTCATGCCCTGATTGAGCCAGAATCCTGCCTGCCTGGCAATTTCCCTTGCCTCTGAGGCAAAGACGGGGCGTCCTCTTCCGTGTCAGGCCCCGCCGAGCACCGTCTCCACCGTGTCCGCCTCCTGCGCGCTCTTGTCCGGGCGGTGCCGCAGCACCCGCGCGAAGCGCAGCGCGACCCCGGCCGGGTAGCGCGGGGAGCGCTGGAGCCCGTCGTACGCGATCTCCACGACCAGCTCGGGCCGCACCCGCACCGTGAACCCGTCGTCCTCCACCGCCAGCTCCCCCAGCCGCTCGGTCTGCCAGCGCAGCATCTCGTCGGTGAGCCCCTTGAAGGTCTTGCCGAGCATGGCGTACGTGCCGTCGGCGGCCCGCGCCCCGAGGTGCAGGTTCGACAGCAGTCCGGTGCGCCGGCCGTGGCCCCACTCGACGGCGAGCACCACGAGGTCGAGGGTGTGCACCGGTTTCACCTTGAGCCACTGCCTGCCGCGCCGCCCGGCCGCGTAGGCGGAGTCGAGGCCCTTGACCATGACCCCCTCGTGACCGCGGCGCAGGGTCTCGGCCCAGAACTCCTCGGCTTGCGGCGCCTGCTCCCGCGGGTCCTCCACGACGAGCCGGCGGACCCGGGATTCCTGCGGCACCAGTGCGGCGAGCGCCGCGTACCGCTCGCGCACCGGGCTGTCGAGGAGCACCTCGTCCCCCGCCGCCAGCACGTCGAAGAAGTAGGGGACGACGGGCAGCGTCCGGCGCGCCGCCTCGACGTCGAGCCGTGATCCGACCCGGCTCGCGACCTCCTGGAAGGGCACGGGCCGGCCGTCGGGCGCCTGACCGATCACCTCGCCGTCGAGGATGAACCGCTCCCCCGGCAGCGCCAGGGCGAGCTCCGCCACCTCCGGCAGCCGGCCGGTGATGTCGTCCAGGGACCGCGTGTACACCCGTACGCCGTCCCCGTCGCGGTGCACCTGCACCCGGATCCCGTCGAGCTTCTCCTCCACCGCGCAGGGCCCGAGCACGTCCAGGGCCTCGGCCACCGACTTGGCGGTGTTGGCCAGCATCGGCTGTACGGGCTGCCCGACCCGCAGGGTGACCTCGCGCAGCGCCGCCGCCCCGTCGGCCAGTACCGCCGCGGCCACCCGCGGCAGCGAGCCGTCGAGCATCGCGGCGCGGCGCAGTGCGGCGGCCGGCACGCCCGCGGCCGCGGCGACCCCTTCCAGGGCGACCGCGTCGAGGGCGCCCTGGCGGACCTCGCCGGAGAGCAGGCTGCGCAGGAACCGCTGCTCGGGCGCGGTCGCCGCGCCGAGCAGGGCGTCGAGGACCCGGCGGCGCCCGGCCTGCGCGCCCGCTCCGGCGACGGCGGCGAAATCGGTCACCGCCGCGTCGACGGCGGTGACGGTCAGGGTGGGCTCGGCGGCGGGCTCGACCTCGGCGGCGAGCGCACGCCAGCCGATGCCCGGCCGGCCCTGCGGCAGGCGCCCGGAGAGGTAGGAGACGACCAGCGCGGCCTCCTCGGGCGGCGCGGCCGCGAACACCTCCGCGAGCAGGGCGGTCTTGCGGGAGCGGGCGGAGGTCTCGGCGACCTCCCGGGACACGCGCGCGACCTCGGCGAGCAGCATGCCGTCATCCTCCCGCCGCCCGTCGCACCCCGCAGCTCGGGTCCTGGGAGTGTCCGCGAAGTCCCGCCTGCCCCGAGACGCCCGGCACGCCCGTACCGCAGGCGCGGTATGCCGGGCCGCCCGGGTACTCCTCCAGGAGGTGGGCGGTTCCGCCCGGGGGCGCTCAGGGCGCGGCGGCCCGGCGTCTAGGGTTTCGGTATGAAGCCCCGACTGCCGAAGCTCCGGCTGCCACGGCGCCGCCGCACCCGCCTGCTCGCGGGGGCCGCCGCGCTCGCCGTCGTCGCCGGGGCCGGTACCTGGACCGCCTCCGCGTCCGGAGAAGCACCCGCCGTGCACCGCCAGGACCGCATGGTGGAGATGCCCGGCGCGGCCATCGACACCTCGTTCTTCACGGCCGGCGGCGCCGGGAAACGGCCCGCCGTACTCCTCGGGCACGGGTTCGGCGGCAGCAAGGACGACGTCCGCGCGCAGGCCGAGCGCCTCGCCCGGGACGGCTACGCCGTGCTGACCTGGTCGGCGCGCGGCTTCGGCCGCTCCGGCGGGCAGATCGGGCTGAACGATCCCGAGCACGAGGTCAAGGACGTGTCCCGGCTCGTCGACTGGCTCGCCCGGCAGCCGCAGGTGCGGCTCGACGGGGACGGCGATCCGCGCGTCGGCGTCGCCGGCGCCTCCTACGGCGGGGCCGTCTCGCTGCTCGCCGCCGGATACGACAAGCGGGTCGACGCGATCGCCCCGCAGATCACGTACTGGAACCTCGCGGACTCCCTCTTCCCGCAGGGCGTGTTCAAGAAGCTGTGGGCGGGCTTGTTCTTCACCACCGGTTCCGCCGACGGAATGCAGCCCGGGGGCGTCCCTGGTACGGACACCGCCCCCGCGCCCGGCCCCGCCCCCGCCGGTGGCGCCACCGCCTGCGGGCGGTTCCAGCCCGAGCTGTGCGCCATGTACGAGCGGGTCGCGGTGGCCGGGAAGCCCGACGCCGAGGCCCGCGCCCTGCTGGAGGGGCGCAGTCCGTCGGCGGTCGGGGACCGGATCAAGGTGCCGACACTGATCGTGCAGGGCCAGGAGGACTCCCTCTTCCCGCTGGACCAGGCCGACGCGATGGCGAAGACGATCGCGGCGAACGGGGCGCCCGTCTCGGTGGACTGGGCGGCCGGCGGACACGACGGCGGCCTGCGCGAGTCGGCCCGGGTCGAGGACCGGGTGGCCGGCTGGTTCGACCGCTACCTCAAGGACGAGCAGGGCGCGGACACCGGCCCGGTCTTCCGCGTCTCGCGCTCCGGAGGCATCGATTCCACGGACGGGGCGGTACAGCTGCGCGGCGCGAGCGGCGAGCGCTACCCGGGGCTGGCCTCCGCTCCCCGGGAGTTCGCCCTGAGCGGCCGGGAGCAGGGCTTCGCCAATCCGGCGGGCGGCGCGCCTCCCGCGCTGTCCTCCCTGCCCGGGATCGGCGGTCAGCTCGCCGCCGTCGGGGCCGGGCTGTCACTGGACTTCCCCGGGCAGAACGCCCGGTTCGAGTCGGAGCCCCTGACCGAGGAGGTACGGGTCACCGGGGCCCCGACCGTCACCCTGGACGTGAGGTCGACGGCTGCCGACGGTTCCGCCGTCCTGTTCGGCAAGCTGTACGACGTCGGGCCCGACGGCCGCCAGGCGGTGCTGCCGAGTCAGCTGGTCTCCCCGGTGCGGGTGGAGAACGCGCAGCAGGGCACCGCCGTGCAGCTGCGGCTGCCCGCCGTCGACCACGCCGTGGAGGCCGGGCACCGGCTGCGGCTCGTCGTCGCCGCCACCGACCTCGGCTACGCGTCCCCGGCCGCTCCGGCCACGTACACGGTCGCGGTGCGGGGCGCCCTGGCCGTGCCGGTGGCCGACGGGGTCAGGACGGCCTCGGCGGGGCTGCCCGCGTGGACCTGGGGACTGCCGCTGGGTGCGGCGCTGCTGGCCGCGGCGCTGCTGGGGATCCGGAGGACCGGCCGGGAGGGTGCGGGGCCGCCGGGTCATGCAGCGCAGCCCGAGCCCGCGGCGGCCGACGTACCCCTGGACATCACGGGGCTGACGAAGCGCTACCGGGGCGTGCAGGACCGGTACGCGGTGCGGGACCTGTCGTTCCGGGTGGAGAAGGGGCAGGTCCTGGGCCTGCTCGGGCCCAACGGCGCCGGCAAGACCACCACCCTGCGGATGCTGATGGGGCTGATCTCGCCGGACGCGGGCGAGATCCGGGTGTTCGGGCACGAGGTACGGGCGGGGGCGCCGGTGCTATCGCGGGTCGGGGCGTTCGTCGAGGGGGCCGGCTTCCTGCCGCACCTGTCGGGGCGGGCCAACCTCGAGCTGTACTGGCAGGCCACCGGGCGTCCGGCCGAGGACGCGCACATGGCGGAGGCCCTGGAGATCGCCGCGCTCGGCGACGCGCTGGACCGCGCGGTGCGCACGTACTCGCAGGGCATGCGGCAGCGCCTCGCGATCGCGCAGGCCATGCTCGGCATGCCGGACCTGCTGATCCTCGACGAACCGACGAACGGTCTGGATCCGCCGCAGATCCGGGAGATGCGGGACGTGATGATCCGGTACGCGGCGGGCGGGCGGACGGTCATCGTCTCCAGCCACCTCTTGTCGGAGGTGGAACAGACCTGCACGCACCTGGTGGTCATGGACCGCGGGCGGCTGGTACGGGCGGGCGAGGTCGCGGAGATCACCGGCGGCGGGGACACCCTGCTGGTGACGCTGGCCGGGCCGGTGGACGAGGGGACGATGGCGAAGGTGGCCGCGCTGGAGGGAGTGGGTGCGGTGACGGCCGCCGATGACGGGCTGCTCGTACGGCTCGAGGGCGCGACGGCCTCCGGGCTGATCGCCGAGCTGGTGCGGCTGGAAGTGCCGGTGAGCGCGGTGGGTCCGCACCGCCGGCTGGAGGACGCGTTCCTCACCCTGATCGGAGGTGCGGCATGAGCGCCGTGACGGAGGTGGCCCCCGGCTACCGGGCGAGCCGTACGCTGCCGCTGCGCGTGGAGGCGCTGCGGCAGTGGCGCCGGCGGCGGACGCTGGTGATGGGCGCGGTGCTCGCCGCGCTGCCGTTCATCATGATCATCGCGTTCGCGGTGGGCGGCGGACAGGACGGCCGGGGCGGCAGGGACGGGCGGATCACGCTCATCGACACGGCGACGGCCTCGGGGGCGAACTTCGCGGCCACGTGCCTGTTCGTGTCGGCCGGTTTCCTGCTGGTGGTGCCGGTGGCGCTGTTCTGCGGGGACACGGTGGCATCGGAGGCGAGCTGGTCCTCGCTGCGCTACCTGCTGGCCTCGCCGGTGCCGCGGACCCGGCTGCTGTGGAGCAAGCTCGTGGTGGCGCTGGGCTTCAGCCTGGCGGCGATGGTGCTGCTGCCGCTGGTGGCGCTGGCGGCGGGCACGATCGCGTACGGCTGGGGCCCGCTGAAGCTGCCGACGGGCGGCTCGCTGGCGGCCGCGGAGAGCGTGCCGCGCCTCGCACTCGTGGTGGCGTTCGTCTTCGTGTCGCAGCTGGTCACGGCCGGACTGGCGTTCTGGCTGTCGACGCGGACGGACGCGCCGCTGGGCGCGATGGGCGGGGCGGTCGGCCTGACCATCGTGGGGAACGTGCTGGACGCGGTGACGGCGCTCGGCTCCTGGCGGGAGTTCCTGCCCGCGCACTGGCAGTTCGCCTGGGCGGACGCGCTGCAGCCGCATCTGGAGTGGGGCGGGATGATCAAGGGGGCGGTGGTGTCGGTGTCGTACGCGCTGGTGCTGTTCGCCCTCGCGTTCCGCGGGTTCGCCCGCAAGGACATCGTGTCCTGAGGCGGCCGCCCGCGGCGGGCGTGGGCCGTCTGTGGCAATCGGGGCGGCGGCGCGTGCGTCTGCCGCCCCGTCGCCCCCGGCACGCTGAACAATCGCGGTCGTCACGACGCATCGACGCGTCTGCGCGGCACCGAGGGGTACGACCGATGCACACAGCAGGACTTCCGGCTCGCAGGGGCGTACTGACCGGAGGTCTCGCGGCCGCCCTCGTCACCCTCTCGGGGTGCTCGTCCCCACGTCCCCGGAAGGTGGCGACCGCGGCCCCGCAGCCGCGTCCGGCCACCCCGCAGGCCGCGTTCACCCGCCTGATGGAGGGCAACAAGCGCTGGGTGAGCGGCAAACTCGACCACCCCGACCGGGATCCGGAGCGGCGCGAGCTGGTCGCCGAGGCGCAGGATCCCTTCGGGGTGGTCCTCTCGTGCATCGACTCCAGGGTGGCACCCGAGCTGATCTTCGACACGGGGCTCGGGGACCTGTACGTGCTGCGCACGGGCGGGCAGGCGGTCGGCCCGGTGGTGACCGGCTCCGTCGAGTACGGCCCCATGACGGGCGGGACCCCGCTGGTCGTCGTGCTCGGCCACCAGCGCTGCGGGGCCGTCGAGGCCGCGTACGCCTCGCTGAAGGCGGGCAAGCCGCTGCCCGGGAACCTGGAGGCGCTCGCGAAGGCGATGGTGCCGGCGTACGAGCTGACGGCCCGGAGCCCGGGCGCCGACCCCGTCGACACCATGACCCACCACCAGATCAAGGTGACCGCGGACGGTCTGCGCACCAACTCCGACCTGGGGCCCCTCGTGGCGAAGGGCGCCCTCGGCGTCGTCGGCGCGTACTACTCGCTGGACACCGGCAAGGTCGAAGTCCTGACGGGCGCACCCGCCTGAGCCCGGCTCACCACGTGGTTCACCGCAGGGTTCACCGCAGGGTTCACGGCCCGGCTCACTGCGTGGTTCACGCTGCGGTTCACGCCCCCGCGACCGCGTCGATCTCCGCGAGCAGTTCGGGCCCCAGGGGGCGGTCGGCGACGGCCGCGTTGGCCCGCACCTGCTCGGGCGAGGTGGCGCCCGCGATGACGGAGGAGCAGCCGGGCCGGGCGGAGAGCCAGCCGATGGCGAGTTCGAGGATGCTGCGGCCGTGCCGGTCGGCGACGGCCGCCAGCGCCTCGACCGTGTCGAGGCGCTCCTCGGTGACGTAGCCGTCGCGGCCCTCCAGACGGGAGCCGGCCGGTACGGCGGCTCCCCGGCGGATCTTGCCGGTCAGCAGGCCGTTGGCGAGCGGGAAGTACGGCAGCACCCCGAGGCCGTAGTGCAGGGCGGCCGGCACCAGCTCCCGTTCCGCGGAACGCTGGAGCAGCGACCATTCGTTCTGCGCCGACACGAAGGGCACCGCGCCGGTCTCGCGGGCGACGTGGGCGGCCTCGGCGAGCTGCCAGCCGCTGAAGTTGGAGTGGCCGATGTAGCGGATCTTGCCCTCGGCGACGAGCTCGGTGAGCGCGGCCAGGGTCTCGGCCACGGGGGTCGCCGGGTCGGGGCTGTGCAGCTGGTAGAGGTCGATGTGGTCGGTGTCCAGGCGGCGCAGGGACTCCTCGACGGCCCGGCGGACGTACGCGCGGCCGCCGAGGGATCCGGCCGCGGGCCCGTACTCCATGGACATGCCCGCGAAGCCGAACTTGGTGGCGAGGACGACCTGGTCGCGGCGGCCCTTGAGGGCCTGCCCGAGGTGGCGCTCGGAGCCGCCGCGCCCGCCGTAGATGTCGGCGGTGTCGAGGAGGGTGATCCCCGCGTCGAGGGCCGCGTCGACGACGGAGCGGGTGGCCTGCGCGTCGAGGCGGCCGCCGAAGTTGTTGCAGCCGAGTCCGACGGCGGAGACCTGAAGGCCTGAACTGCCCAGCGGGATGTAGCGCATGCGTTTCGTTCCTCCGAAGGCCAGAAGGGATCGGCGAGAGTCTTGCCGATCGTCCGGCCCCCGTCCACCGGGCGCACGGCGGGTCCGCTGTCGGTGGCGGAGGCCTTCGCCCTGGTCAGAGGATGCGTTCGGCGCCTGCGGCCGGAGCCGCGGACATCACGCGCGGAGGCGTGAACCCGGCCGCGACGAAGGCCTCCGTGACCGCCCGGGTCACGGCCGCCTCGGCGTCGGCGTCGATGAGGGCCAGGGCCGAGCCGCCGAACCCGCCGCCGGTCATCCGGGCCCCGTACGCGCCCGCGGCACGGGCGGTGGCCACGGCCAGGTCGAGCTCCGGGCAGGAGACCTCGTAGTCCTCGCTCAGGGAGGCGTGTCCCTCGGTCAGCAGCGGGCCCGTCTCGCGCAGCCGGCCTGCGCGCAGCAGTTCCTCCACCCGTACGACCCGCTGGTTCTCGGTGACGACGTGGCGGGCGCGCCGGCGCAGGACCGGGTCGTCGAGGCGGGCCAGCGCCGGCTCCAGGTCCTCGTACGGGAGGTCGCGCAGGGCGGGCAGTCCGAGCGCGGCGGCCGCGCCGTGGCAGGAGGCGAGGCGCCGGGCGTACGCCCCGTCGCCGAGGGCGTGTTTGACGCGGGTGTCGACGACCAGGAGGCGCAGTCCGGCCGCCGCGCAGTCGAAGGGGATGTGGAGCTGTTCGAGGGTGCGGGTGTCGAGGTGGAGGGCGTGGCCTTCGGTCGCGCAGGCCGAGGCCATCTGGTCCATCACCCCGCAGGGCACGCCGACGTACGCGTTCTCGGCGCGGCGGGCGAGCGCGGCCAGTTCGGGCCGGGTGAGCGGGATCCCGTACAGGTCGGTGAGGGCGAGGGCGGTGGCCACCTCCAGGGCGGCGGAGGAGGAGAGTCCGGCTCCGGTGGGCACGTCGGAGCGGATGTGCAGGTCGGCGCCGCCGACGGGCAGGCCCGCGTCGAGCAGCGCCCACGCGACGGCGGCGGGGTAGGCGGCCCAGCTCTCCGGGCCCTCGGGCGGGCGGGCCGAGTGCAGGCGGTCGAGCGCGAGGGTGACCACGCCCGACGGGATGTCGGCGGAGTGGAGCCGCAGGGTCCGGTCGGGGCGGCGGGCCACCGCCACCTCGGTGCGCTGAGGGAGGGCGAAGGGCAGGGCGAAGCCGTCGTTGTAGTCGGTGTGTTCGCCGATCAGGTTGACCCGGCCCGGCGCCGCCCAGACCCCCTCGGGGGCGGCCCCGTACAGCCGGTGGAATCCGTCCGCGGTCCCGCTCACCGGCTCGCCGCCTCTCGCAGCCGGGCGGCCGCGTCCTCGGGCCGGACGTCGTTCATGTAGGCCTCCATGCCGGATTCGGTACCCGCCAGGTACTTGAGCTTGTCAGCGGTGCGGCGGACCGTGAAGAGCTCGAGGTGGAGCGCGAAGTCGGCCCGCGCCTCTTCCTCGCCCCGGCCCGATTCCCCGCCCGCGTCCCCGCCCCCGCCCCCGCCGGAGACCGGCGCCTGGTGCCAGGCGGAGATGTACGGGGTGGGCGCGGACGACCCGAACAGCCGGTCGAAGCGGCGCAGCAGCTCCAGGTAGAGGCGCGGGAACTCGGCGCGGGCCGCGTCGTCGAGCGTGGTCAGGTCGGCGGTGCGGCGGTGCGGATAGAGGTGGACCTCGTACGGCCAGCGCGCGGCGTACGGCACGAAGGCGGTCCAGTGCTCCCCTTCGAGGACGACCCTGGTGCCCTCGGCCCGTTCGGCGGCGAGCACCTCTTCGAAGAGGTTGCCGCCGGTGCGGGCGCGGTGGGCGGCGACGGTGGCGAGCATGCGGGTGGTGCGCGGGGTGATGAAGGGGAAGGCGTAGATCTGGCCGTGCGGGTGCGCGAGGGTCACGCCGATCTCGGTGCCGCGGTTCTCGAAGCAGTAGACCTGCCGGACGCCGGCGCGGGCGGAGAGCTCGGCGGTGCGGTCGGTCCACGCGGCCAGGACGAGCGCGGCGCGTTCCTCGTCGAGTTCGGCGAAGGAGGTCCGGTGGTCGGGGGTGAAGCAGATGACCTCGCAGCGGCCGGTGTCGCCGGCGAGGGAGGGGAAGCGGTTCTCGAAGACGACCACGTCGTAGTCGGGGGCCGGGATCTCGCTCGCGCGCCCCTCGGTGGAGGGGCACAGCGGGCAGGCGTCGGCCGGCGGGTGGTAGGTGCGGCCCTGGCGGTGGGAGGCGATGACGACGGCGTCGCCGAGCAGCGGGTCGCGGCGCACCTCGGAGGAGGTGGCGGACGCGTCGAGGGGGCGGGTGTCGGGGACGGCGCGGGCCGCGCCGTCGTCGGCGTCGTAGTAGAGGATCTCTCGGCCGTCGGCCAGGCGGGTGCTCGTTCGCTTCACGGGAAGAGCTTCTCTCAGGGGAAGGTCGGGAGCGTGCGCGGGGGTTCGCCGGGATCGGCGGGCGCGCCGGTTCACTCGAGGGTGACGACGGTGGGGCGGCCGAGGTCGGGGGCGTCGCGCAGCGGCAGGTCGGCGCCGGGGCGCTCCAGTTCGAGGAGGACGATCTCGTTCCGGCCGGTCCGCCAGAGGGGCGCGGGGGCGTAGAGCGTGCGCTGCGGGCCACGGGGGGTGTCGTAGTGGCCCAGGAGGAAGCCGTTGAGCCAGACGAGGCCGGTGCCCCAGCCGCCGACGTCGAGGAATCCGTCGGCGGGGGCGCCCGGGAGGGCGTGGGTGAAGCGGTGGAAGGCCGGTCGGCCCGTGTCCCGTGGTGCGTCCCCGGTCTGCGGCGACCAGCGGAGGCCGGCCAGGTCGGTGAGCGGGAGCGGCCGGATCTCCCACTCGAACAGCTGCTGGTGGCCGTGGCGGACACCGCGCCAGATGCCCTTGCGGTCGTCGAGGAGCGGGCCGTAGTTGACCCGGCCCTGGGCCCGGACGAGGACGTCGAGGACGACTCCCCCCTCTCCGACGGCCAGGTCGAGCCCCTCGTCCGGGCGATTGCGGTCGAGGATGCCGAGGGGCTCGCCGTCGGCGGACACGTACGCCCGGTCGCCGAGGCCGTCGATCCGGACGGGCATGGCGGGGCGCGGCCCGGTGACGGTGGTGCGGTAGTGGATCAGCCCGTGGGACTGGCCCAGCTTCTCCATCGGCTCGGGCGCCGGGCGCAGGACGGGTTCCCCGCCGAGCACGTCGAGGTGGTCCATGAGCGGGGCGGTGCCGGCGGGGACGGCGAGGGCCGGAGTGATGCGGGGCGGCGGCTCGGGCAGCGGGCCGTCGGGCAGGGGCGCGTACTTCCCGATGACCTCGCGGAACGCGTGGAACTTCGGGGTGAGTTCGCCGGCCTCGCCGATGGGGGCGTCGTAGTCGTAGCTGGTGACGGTGGGCTGGTAGCCGGGGTCGCCGGGGCGGGATCCGGTGTGGTTGGCGCCGGCCCAGAAGCCGAAGTTGGTGCCGCCGTGGGCCATGTAGAGGTTGACGGAGGCGCCGGTGGCGAGGAGTTCGTCGAGGGAGCGCGCCGCGTCCTCGACGGCGCGGACGTGGTGGTCCTCGCCCCAGTGGTCGAACCAGCCGATCCAGAACTCCATGGCGGCGAGCGGGCCGGTCCGCTGGTAGCGGCGCAGGTGGGCGAGGCGTTCGGCGGGCCGCGCGCCGAAGGTGGCGGTGGCGAGCCGGCCGGGGAGCGTGCCGCCTTGGAGCATGGCGTCCTCGGGCCCGTCGGCGGTGAACAGGAGGCAGTCCACTCCGCGTTCCACCAGGGCCCGTTCCACGTGGGCCCGGTAGCGCGTGTCGTTGCCGTACGAGCCGTACTCGTTCTCGATCTGGACGGCGACGACCGGGCCGCCGCGGCTCGCGAGCAGGGGCAGCAGCTCGGGGGCGACGAGGTCGAACCAGCCGTCGACCTCGGCCTCGAAGCGCGGGTCCGAGCAGCGCAGGCGGAGGCCGTCGACGGCGAGGAGCCGGGCGGGCAGCCCGCCGAAATCCCATTCGGCGCAGATGTAGGGGCCGGGGCGGACGATGGCGTCGAGGCCGAGGTCCCGGGCGGTGCGCAGGAAGCGTCCGAGGTCGCGCGGGCCGGTGAAGTCGGCCTTCCCGGGGGCGCTCTCGTGGAAGTTCCACGGGACGTACGTGTCGACCGTGTTGGCACCGAGGGCGCGCAGCCGCCGCAGCCGGTCCTCCCACAGGTCCGGATGGACCCGGAAGTAGTGCAGGGCCCCCGAGACGATGCGGTGGGGGCGTCCTGCTCGCCGGAATCCGTCCTGGTCGTACGTGAGCATGCGCTGACTCCCGAGAGAGGTCGTGATGCCGTGAGGTGCGGGACGCCGCCGAATATATGAACGCGGCGGCACGCCGTCAATGACCGGTTGATCGGAAACGATCGAATCGATCGGTTCGGTTCTCTATGATGGCGGGACACGGCGCGGACAGGGATGCCGTCGAAGACCGCAGGGGGTAGGGAAACCTTGAGACCACATGTGGACCAGCGGCAGGCGCAGGTGCTCGCGCTCGTCCGGGCGCGGGGCAGCGTGCGCGTGGCGGACCTGGCGCGGGAGCTGGGCGTCTCGCCGGTCACCCTGCGGCGCGACATCGAGGCGATGGCGGCCCGGGGCGAGATCCACCGGATGCACGGGGTGATCAGCCGGGTGGAGAGCGGTCGTCCGGGCGGCGCGGCGGCGGAGCGGGGGTCGGCGCCGTCGGCGGGGCCGGTGGCCGCGTCGACGGCGGGCCCGGCCGGGGGCCGGGCGGGCGCGGCGGCTGCCGAGGGGCTGGTGGTCGGGATGGTGGTGCCGACGACGGAGTACTACTACGCCGACGTCGTCCGCGGGGCCCGTGAGGTGGTCGAGGCGCACGGGGCGCGGCTGACCGTGGGACTGACCCGGTACCTGCCGGGCGAGGACCGGACGCAGGCGGACCGGCTGCTGTCCACCGGGGCGGACGGGCTGCTGCTCACCCCGAACTGGGATGCCGGTTCGCCCGGCCCCGGCGAGGGGGCGTGGACCGCGGAGCTGCCGGTTCCGACGGTGCTGGTGGAGCGCTGGGCCCCGCCGGGGCATCCGGCGGCGGCGCTGGACCGGGTGGCCTCCGACCACGCGCACGGAGCGGCGACGGCGGTGCAGCACCTGGTGGATCGGGGGCACCGGCGGATCGCCCTGGCCAGCCGTGCGACGCCGACGACGCCGCGGCTGCGGGCCGGGTACGAGGCGGCGGTGGCCGCGCTCGGCCTGGAGCCGGCGCCGCCGTGGCCGGCGGCCGGGCCGGACCCGCTCTCGGACGCCGATCTGTTCGCGCGGACGCTGGACTACCTGTGCGAGGCGGTGACGGCGGGCGGGGTGAGCGCCGCGCTGGTCCACAGCGACACCGACGCGATCATGCTGATCCCGAGGCTGCAGGCGCGCGGGGTGCGGGTACCGGAGGACCTCGCGGTGATCACGTACGACGACGAGGTGGCGGGACTGGCCGACGTACCGCTCTCGGCGGTGGCGCCGGCCAAGCGCGAGGTGGGGGCGCGGGCGGCGGGGCTGCTGCTGGACCGGCTGACGGCGCCGCGCGGCGCCACGGGCGACGGTGAGGGCCCGCGGCAGCACGTGGAGCTGCTCCCGCGGTTGACGATCCGCTCGTAAGGAACAGGAAGCAATGCGCTGGGCGATCATTTCGATCGAGTTGTGCGTTCGCTCTTGACGGTGTGCGTGTTCGTGCAAAAGATGGGCCGCGTTCTCCCATCCGCCGCCGTCCGCGGTCGTCCGTAGGAGCCACTCCATGTCGCGCAGCTTCCGTTCCTCCCGCATGCCCCGGTTCGCCCTGACCGTCTCGGTCGCCTCCCTGGCCCTGCTCGCCACCGCGTGCGGCGGGGAGGCGGAGCCGGGCGGGTCCGCGGCGGCCGGCGGCTCGCCGGAACAGCCGGTCACCATCACCTACTGGTCCTCGTCCGCGGGGGCCCAGCAGACGGCCGACGCGTTCAACAAGACGCACCCGAACGTCCGGGTGCGGTTCTCGGCGGTGCCGGGCGGGCCGGACGGGGCGGCGAAGCTGGCCAACGCCGTCAAGGGCGGCAACGCGCCCGACGTCGCGACGATGGACTACTCGGCGCTCCCGGAGTTCGCGAGCGGCGGCAACCTGGAGGACCTGAGCGCAACTTCCGGGAAGCTCGTCTCGGAGAAGTTCCCGGAAGCGGTCCAGTCCCTGGTCAAGCTGGGCGGGAAGACCTGGGCCGTGCCCTTCGACGTCACCCCGCTCGAGCTCTTCTACCGGAAGGACGTCTTCGAGAAGCACGGGGTGGCCGTGCCGAAGACGTGGGAGGAGTACAAGGCGGCCGCGGAGAAGATCCACCGGGCCGACCCGGCGGTCAGGATCACGAACCTCGGCGGCGGCGACCCGGCGGTGCTCGCGGGCCTCTCCTGGCAGGCGGGCGCCCGGTGGTACGGCACCGAGGGCGAGAAGTGGAAGGTCGCGATCAACGACCCCGCCTCGAAGAGGGTGGCGGAGTACTGGAACGGCCTGATGGCCTCCGGGGTGGTGTCGAAGACCCCCCTGTGGGGTGAGGGCGAGGCGAAGGAACGCTCGTCCGGGCAGGTCGCCACCGTCATCGGCGCGGCGTGGACGGCGGGCACCTTCCTGGCGAACTACCCCGACCTCAAGGGGAAGTGGGGCATAGCCCCGCTGCCGACCTGGGACGGCAAGCCCGCCACCGGCATGTACGGAGGCACCTCGTACATCGTGCCGAAGGGCAGCAAGCAGACCAAGGCAGCGGCGGAGTTCATCGCGTGGGTCACCACCGACCCGGAGGCCGTCAAGGCGCGGCTCAGCTCCCTGAAGTCGCCGAGCAGCGCCCTGCCGGCCAATGCCGAGATGCGGGCCGAGGCCGCGAAGCTGTTCGACACGGCGTACTTCGAGGGGCAGGACCCGTACGGCCTCGCCGGCGCGGCCGCGGCGACCATCGTGCCCGGCTGGACCTGGGGCCCGGTCCACCTCCAGGTCAATGCGGCGCAGAACGCGACCGGCCCCGACCTGGTCAAGGCCCTGAGCGAGGGGCAGTCGGCCGCCGAGAAGGCCATCAAGGACCGCGGCCTGGGCCTGGCCGGCTGATGCCGCGCACCGACTCCGCCGACGCCGCGGACCTGGCCGGCCCCGGCGGTTCGACCGGCGTGGCCGGCCCGGGCGGCCTGACGGACCCGACCGGCCTGAGCGCTTCGACCGGCCCGGGCGGCGGTTCGACCGGTTCGACCGGTTCCGCCGGTTCCTCTGGTTCCTCTCGTTCCACTGGTTCCACTGGTTCCACGGCCGCCGGACGGCGCCGCGCGCAGCCGGCCCACGCAGGCCGAGCCGCAGGAGGCGGCGGCGGGGCGGCCGCCGGGTTCATGGCACCCTTCTTCCTCCTCTTCGCGCTCGTGACGGTCGCCCCCGTCGGGTACGCCGCCTGGCTCAGCCTCTTCCGCGAGGAGCGGTCCGGGCTCGGATTCGGCGGAGCCCGGCGGGTCTTCAGCGGAATCGGGAACTACACCGAGGCCCTGACCGATCCCCTCTTCCTCGCCTCGTTCCGCCACGTCGCCGTCTACAGCCTGCTCTACATCCCCGTCATGGTCGGCGGCGCGCTGCTCCTCGCCCTGCTGCTGGACTCCGCCCTCGCCCGCGCCCGGCGGTTCTTCCAGATCGCCTTCTACCTGCCGCACGCGGTCCCCGGCCTGATCGCCGCGATGGTCTGGCTCTACCTGTACACGCCCGGCCTCAGCCCCGTCCTCGACGTGCTCGACTCGGCCGGGATCTCCTGGGACTTCTTCGGCCGCGACGAGGCCCTGCTGTCGGTGGTCAACATCTCGGCCTGGCAGTGGACGGGCTACAACATGGTCATCTTCTTCGCCGGGCTCCAGGCCGTCCCCCGGGAGACCCTGGAAGCCGCCGTCATGGACGGCGCCGGAGCCATCCGCATCGCCTTCCAGGTCAAGGTGCCGAGCATCCGGCCCACCCTCGTCCTGACCGTCCTGTTCACCTGCGTCGGCGCCGTCCAGCTCTTCGACGCCCCGCAACTGCTCCAGCTGCGGGCCACCGAGATGGGCGAGTCCTGGTCCCCGACCATGTACGTCTTCAGCGCCGCGTTCAAACGCCACGACTACGGGCTGGCGGCCGCGAGCGCGCTGCTCCTCGCCCTGGTCGCCGCAGCCGCTTCGTACGTCGTCACCAAGCTCGGCAACCGCTGGAGGTCCGCATGACCGCACCACTCGCCGCCGCCGAGGCGGCCGGCGCGGCTCCGGGCCGGGGTCCCGCCCCGGCCCCCACCGCCTCGGCCAAGTCCGCGGCACCGGCCCCGGCCCCGGCCCGCAGGGCGCGCGGCGGCGGCCTGCTCTCCCGTACCGCCGTCAACGCCGTCCTCCTCCTCGTCGCCGCGTACACCCTGATGCCCCTGGCCTGGCTGGTCCTGGCCGCCACCAAGAACCGCCGGGACCTCTTCGCCACCGACCCCTACGCCTTCGGCGACTTCAGCCTCTTCACCAACCTCGGCGAGGTCTTCACGTACGACGACGGCATCTTCGGCCGCTGGCTCGCCAACAGCCTCCTCTACACCGTCGTCGGCTCCACCCTCTCCGCCCTCATCAGCGTGGCGTGCGGTCACGCGTTCCACGCGTACGAGTTCCGGCACAAGGAGAAGCTCTTCGGCTTCGTCCTCGCCGGGGTCCTCGTTCCCGCCACCGTGCTCCAGCTGCCGCTGTACCTGATGGCCTCGGCCGCCGGCGCCGTGAACACGTACTGGGCGTACCTGGTGCCCGCCCTGGTGAACCCGTTCGGCGTCTACCTGGCCCGGGTGTTCGCCGAAGGTTACGTCCCCGACGAGGTGCTGGCCGCCGCCCGCGTCGACGGCGCGGGTGAACTGCGGCTCTTCGCGCACGTGTCGTTCCCGATGCTGTGGCCGGGGTTTGTGACCATCTTCCTGTTCACCTTCACGGCGATCTGGAACAACTTCTACGGCGCGCTGACCATGCTGAACGACGAGCGGCTCTACCCCGTCAGTCTGGGCCTGTTCATGTGGAACCGCAGCGTCTACCAGCAGCCCGAGCTCTATCCCCTGGTGATCACCGGTTCACTCGTCGCCGTCGTCCCGCTGGTACTGGCCTTCCTCGGCCTGCAGCGGTTCTGGCGCTCGGGTCTCACCGCAGGAGCCGTCAAGTGACGCACCGCCTCTTCCCCGCCGCGCCCCCCGGCCCCCGGCGCCGCCCCGCCACCGTGCTCGCCATGAGCCCCGGCACGCGGGCCGCCGTCCTCAGCGGCCGCATGCTGCCCGAGCTGGTCCGGGTCGCCGATGTGGACACCGACCTGCTGCTGACGGGCTTCGAGCACGAGGAGCCCGAGCTCCGGCGCCGTCTGGCGGACGCCGAAGTGCTGCTGACCGGCTGGGGCTGCCCGCCGCTCGACGCCCGGGCGCTGGAGCGGATGCCGCGGCTGCGCGCCGTGGTGCATGCCGCCGGCAGCGTCAAACAGCATGTCACGGACGCCTGCTGGGAGCGCGGGCTGCTGGTGTCCAGCGCCGCCGCCGCCAATGCCGTGCCGGTCGCCGAGTACACGCTCGCCGCGATCCTGTTCGCCAACAAGCGGGTGCTGGAATCCGCGCACGCGTACCGGGCCGCGCGCGGTCCGATCGACCTGCTGCGCCGCTACCCGGCCGTCGGCAACTACCACCGCACCGTCGGCGTCGTCGGCGCCTCGCTCATCGGCCGCCGCGTGATGGAGTTGCTGCGCCCCTTCGACCTGCGGGTGCTCGTCCACGATCCGTACGCCGACCCCGGCGACCTCGCCGCGCTGGGCGCCGAGTCCTGCGCGCTCGACGAACTGCTGCGCCGCAGCGACGTGGTGACCCTGCACGCCCCCGCGCTCCCGCAGACCCTTCATCTGCTGGACGCGGCGCGGCTGGCCCTGATGCCGGACGGCGCCACGCTGGTCAACACCGCGCGGGGATCGCTCGTCGACACCGTGGCGCTGACCGAGGAGCTGGTCGCGGGGCGGCTGCACGCCGTGCTCGACCACACCGAGCCCGAGGTGCTGCCCGCCGGGTCCCCGCTGTACAACCTCCCGAACGTGCTGCTCACCCCGCACGTGGCGGGTTCGCTGGGCGGGGAGCTCGACCGGCTCGCGGCGACGGCGGTCGAGGAGCTGGAGCGGTACGCCCTGGGGCTGGACTTCCGCTACGCCGTCGACCGGGGCCGGCTCGCCTACTCGGCCTGAGCCCGCGCGCCCGCTCCCTCGGGTGTGTCCGCGAAGTCCCGCCTGCCCCGCGACGCCCGGCACGCACTCCCGGCGCACCGAACGCCGCGGGACCGACCTCCCGGCGGCCGGCGCTACTTCGCGGACCCGCCCTCGGCCGCCAACCGCTCCAGGTACGCCCGGCCCCGCGCGAGTTGACCCGGCAGCTCGGCGGCGCCGGGGTACCAGCGTTTCTCGTACTCCCAGCAGAGCCAGCCGTCCTGCGGTGCCGAGGCCACCGCCTCGGCAAGCGGCAGCACCCCGGCGCCGAGCCCGAGCGGGGTGAGCTCCTGCGCCGATGCCACGTCCTTCACCTGTACGTAGCCCAGGTGCCCGTCCAGCGCCCGCCGCGACTGCGCCGGCGACTCTCCCCCGAGCCAGGTGTGCAGTACGTCCCACAGCGCCCCCGCGCCGCCCTGCCCGACCCGGTCCAGCACGCGCGCGGCGGCGGCTGCGGTCCGGTGCGAGTCGTGCGTCTCGAGGAGGATCCGCACCCCGTGCCGCTCGGCGAACGGCGCGGCGGCGGCCAGCCTGCGGACGGCATGTGCATCGGCGGCGGCATCCGACTGCCCGGCGCCTCCGGGGAACACCCGGACGTACGGGGCTTCGAGGTCGGCGGCGAGCCGGACCAGGGCGTGCAGCTCGGCGAGGACGGGCTCGTCCGCACCGGCGGCGGCCACCCGGGCGTAGCCCGCGACCGCGAGGACCTCGACCCCGGCGGCGGTGAGGGTGCGCAGGCCCGCCGCCCGGTCCGCCGGAGGGCTGTCGGGGTGCAGGGGCTCCTCGGGGTGGGCGCGCAGCTCGAGGCCCTCGTAGCCGTGGGCGGCGGCGAGGGCGGCGCTGCGCCCGAGAGGCGCCCCGGGCAGGCCGAGCGTGGAGAAGGCGTACCTCACGGACGGCTCCCCTCGTGAGGGGGCGGCGCCGTGGAACCGCGCACCATGAGCTCGGTGGGCAGGGTGGTGATGCCGCCTGGCGGCAACGGCTTGCGGCCGGTGACCAGCTGGGCGGCGAGCAGGCCGGCCTCGCGCAGCGGTACGCGGACGGTGGTGAGGGCCGGGGCGGTGTCCACGCAGACCGGGAGGTCGTCGAAGCCGGCGACGGAGACGTCCCCGGGGATGCGCAGGCCGGCCTCGCGCAGGGCCGCGGCCACTCCGGTGGCCACGGTGTCGTTGGCCGCGGCGACGGCGGTGAAGGGGGCCCCGCGGCGCAGCAGCTCGCGGGTGGCGTCGTAGCCGGCGGAGCGCTCGAAACCGGCGTGCACCGTGAGCGGCTCGCAGGCTTCGGGCAGGGCGGGATCGTGCCGGCGCAGCGCCTCGCGGTGGCCGCCGAGCCGCTCCCGGGTGGTGCTCAGCCCCGGCGGTCCGGCGACGTACGCGATGCGCCGGTGGCCGAGTGACAGCAGGTGCTCGGCGAGGCGGAAGGCGCCGCCCCGGTCGTCGAACATGACGGTGGCGACGGGCAGCGCGGCGGGAACGGGCAACGGGGGCCGTCCGCACAGCACGACGGGGGCGCCGGCGTCCGCCATGCGGGTGACGCGCGCGGCGAGGGCGGCGGTGTGCCCGGGCTCCTCGACGGCCCCGCCGGTCAGGACCACCCCGCCCGCGCGCTGGCCCTCCAGCAGGGTGAGGTAGGCGAGTTCGGCTTCGGGGGCACCCTCGGTGTTGCAGACGACGGCGAGGCGGCGGGGATCGCCCTGGCCGGTCGGCGCGAGGGCGCTCTGAAGGGATCCGGCGAGGATGCCGAAGAAGCTGTCCGCCACGTCGTGCACGAGGACGCCGACCAGGTCGGAGGTGGCGGCCGCGAGGGCGCGGGCGGGTCCGTTGGCCACGTAACCGAGCTCTTCGACCGCCTGTTCCACACGGGTCCGCGTGCCGCCGGCCACCGGGTACCCGCCGTTGAGCACCCGCGAGACCGTCGCGGGCGACACGCCCGCGTGCGCCGCGACCTCGGCGAGAGTCACCGCCATCTTCCACCCCTCCTGCTCGTCCCGGGCCATCGTCTCATCCGGGTGTGGACCTCCATGCTGCCGGATTAAGAAAGCGCTTTCCATCACTCGAACGAGTGTTGCGCGGCTGTCGTTCCCGGCCCTAGTCTGATGTGAGTGAAAGCGCTTTCTATCGGATGACGGGCATGGAGGAGGGGACACCATGGAGCGCAGGACGATCAAGATCGCCATGAACGGCGTGACCGGGCGGATGGGATACCGCCAGCATCTGGTCCGCTCGCTGCTCGCCCTGCGCGAGCAGGGCGGCCTGGACCTCGGCGACGGCCGGTCGCTGTGGCCCGAGCCGGTGCTGGTCGGACGCCGGGAGCCGGCGCTGCGGGCCATCGCCGACGAGCACGGGCTGGAGCACGTGAGCACGGACCTGGCGGCCGTGCTGGCCGACCCCGAGGTCGAGATCTACTTCGACGCGCAGGTCACCGGCGCCCGCGAGGCCGCGGTCCGGCAGGCCGTGGCGGCGGGCAAGCACGTCTACTGCGAGAAACCGACCGCTCTGAGCTTCGCCTCCTCTCTGGAGCTGGCCCGGCTGGCCGCGGAGGCCGGGGTCAAGCACGGGGTCGTCCAGGACAAGCTGTTCCTGCCGGGGCTGCTGAAACTGAAGCGGCTGATCGAAGGCGGCTTCTTCGGCGAGATCCTGTCGGTGCGCGGGGAGTTCGGGTACTGGGTCTTCGAGGGTGACTGGCAGCCCGCCCAGCGGCCGTCCTGGAACTACCGGGCGCAGGACGGCGGGGGCATCGTCGCCGACATGTTCCCGCACTGGGAGTACCTGCTGCACGGGCTGTTCGGCCGGGTCCGCACGGTGCAGGCACTGGCCCGTACGCACATCGGGCGCCGCTGGGACGAGGAGGGCAAACCGTACGAGGCGACCGCGGACGACGCCGCGTACGGAGTCTTCGAGCTGGAGGGCGGCGCCGTCGCGCAGATCAACTCCTCCTGGGCGGTGCGGGTCCACCGTGACGAGCTGGTGGAGTTCCAGGTGGACGGGACGCACGGCTCGGCGGTCGCCGGGCTGCGCGGCTGCCGCGTCCAGCACCGGGGGACGACGCCCAAACCGGTGTGGAATCCCGACCTCCCGCAGACGGAGGCCTTCCGCGCGCAGTGGCAGGAGGTCCCGGACAACGGCCCGTACGACAACGGATTCAAGGCCCAGTGGGAACTGTTCCTGCGCCATGTCGTCCTCGACGAGCCCTGGCAGTGGGACCTGCTGGCCGGCGCGCGCGGGGTGCAGCTCGCCGAGCTGGGGCTGCGGTCCTCCGCGGAGGGCCTGCGGCTGCCGGTGCCGGAGGTGGTCCTGTGAGCATCCGGCTCCCGGCCGCGGACGGCGGACACCGTCTGCACCGGCCTCGTACCGATCCGCTCACGCCTCTGGTCTGCGGTCCGGCGCGCAGTCGCAGGTTCTATGCGGCCGCGCACGTGGTGGCGGATCCGCTCGCCGTCTGCGCCGGCGGCCCGGACTCCCCGGCCGGCCCGGCGGTGGACTGGGAAGCGACGCTGGCGTTCCGGCACCGGCTGTGGGCACAGGGCCTCGGGGTCGCGGAGGCCATGGACACGGCGCAGCGCGGGATGGGCCTGGACTGGCCGGCCGCGGCGGAGCTGATCCGCCGGTCGGCCGCCGAGGCCCGGGCGGTGGGCGGCCGGATCGTCTGCGGCGCCGGCACCGACCAGCTCGCCCCGGGCGCCGGGCACACGTTGACCGCGATCGCCGCCGCCTACGAGGAACAGCTCGCGCATGTCGAGTCCTGCGGGGCGGGAGCCGTGTTGATGGCCTCCCGCGCCCTGGCGGCCGCGGCGCGCGGCCCGGAGGACTACGCACAGGTCTACGGGAGGCTGCTGCGGCAGAGTGCCCGGCCGGTCGTACTGCACTGGCTGGGCCCGATGTTCGACCCGGCGCTGGCCGGCTACTGGGGGCACGCCGATCTCGACGCGGCCACCGAGGTGTTCCTGAAGGTGATCGCCGACTGCCCGGAGAAGGTGGACGGGATCAAGGTCTCGCTGCTGGACGCCGACCGGGAGAGGGACATCAGGCGCAGACTCCCGCCGGGCGTGCGCTGCTACACGGGCGACGACTACCACTATCCCGAACTGATCGCCGGGGAGCGGGGAGGGGAGCCGGGAAGCGATGCGCTGCTGGGCGTCTTCGACCCGATCGCCCCGCTGGCAGCCAGGGCCGGGCTCGCCCTGGACCGGGACGACCCCGCCGGTTTCCGCGCCCTGCTGGATCCCACGGTGGCGTTGTCCCGGCACCTGTTCACCCCGCCGACCCGGTACTACAAGACCGGGGTGGTGCTGCTGGCCTGGCTGGCGGGGTACCAGGAGCACTTCGCGATGCTGGGCGGGCTCCAGTCGGCCCGGCCGCTCCCCCATCTGGCCACCGCCTACGAACAGGCCGATCTGCTGGGCCTGTTCCCCGATCCGGAGCTAGCCGAGGCACGGATGCGGCAGCTCCTCGCGGTGTACGGGGTGGCGTCGTGAGCCGGGGGGCGGCCCCGGCTCCGGCCCGGTTCAGCCTCAACCAGGAGACCATCCGGCAGTGGTCGATGCCCGAGCTGGTCGACGGGTGCGTCGCGGCGGGGGTGGGCGCGGTCGGGCTGTGGCGGGATCCGGTGCGGCAGTTCGGGCTGCGCGAGACGGCGAAGCTGGTCGCCGGGGCCGGGCTGCGGGTCAGCTCGCTGTGTCGCGGCGGGTTCTTCACCGCCGCCGATCCGCTGGGGCGGGCGGCGGCCCTCGCGGACAACCGCCGGGCCGTGGAGGAGGCCGCCGAGCTGGGCGCCGACGTACTGGTCCTGGTCTCGGGGGGCCTGCCCGAGGGCGACCGGGACCTGGTGGGGGCGCGGCGGCGGATCGTCGACGTCCTGGGCGAGCTCGCCCCCTGGGCGCAGGCGCACGGGGTACGGCTGGGGATCGAGCCCCTGCACCCGATGTTCGCCTCGGACCGCTGTGTGGTCTCCACGCTCGGCCAGGCCCTGGACATCGCCGAGCGGTTCCCGGCGCAGCAGGTGGGGGTGGTCGTCGACTCCTATCACCTGTGGTGGGACGAGCGGCTGCCCGCCGATCTGCGCCGGGCGGGGGCGGGCGGGCGGATCGTGTCGGTCCAGGTGGCCGACTGGGTGACCCCGCTGCCGGCGGGGGTGCTGCTGGGGCGGGGGCAGCTGGGCGACGGCTGCATCGATCTGCGGGCGTTCCGGGAGCTGGCCGACGCGGCCGGCCACCGCGGGCCGGTGGAGGTGGAGATCTTCCATCCGGGGCTCTGGGCGCGAGACGGTGCCGAGGTGCTGCGGGAGGTGATCGACCGCTACCGCGCGCACGTGGCCTGAGGCGCACGGGCTGAAGCACGTGGCCTGCGCCCTTCCGAGTGGGGCAAGTGACGGGCCGGCGGGGGCCGGTACGGGATCGGAAACGGAGCATGCGATGACAGACGTGTGGAGTCGGCGCGCCTTCCTCTCCGCCGCGGGCGGGGGTGCGCTCCTGCTGGGAGCGCCCGCCGCCCGGGCGGGGGCCGCGCCGACGGACGGGGTGCACGACGCCATGCGGGCGGTGTGGCGCGGGCTTCTCCTGGGCGGTGACGTCCCCGCCGCGGCCGAGCCGTTCCGGTCGAGACTCGCCGATCTCGGCGCCCTGGCCGGCGGATGGCGTTCCGCCATGGCTCCGGCGGCCGGTTCGCTCTGGCCCGACCTGGGGTACGGCGGCGACCCCGAGATGATGATGCAGAGCTACCACCGGCTGCGGACCATGGCCGAGGCGTACGTACGGCCCGGGACCGGGGTCACCGGGGACGCCGGGCTGCGCACGGCCCTGCTGACCGGGCTGGACCATCTGCACGCGGACGTCTACCACGCCGGCCAGGTGCGGTACGGGAACTGGTACTGCTGGCAGATCGGCGCCCCGCAGGCCCTGCTGGACCTGTGCGTGCTGCTGTACGCGGAGCTGCCGGCCGCCCGGTCGGCGGCGTTCTGCGCGGCCGTCGACCATTTCGTCCCGGACTCGGTCGTCGGCTCGTACGCCGGGACCAGTACGGGGGCGAACCGGGTGGACCTGTGCCGGGTGCTGGCGCTGCGCGGGGTGGTCGGCGGGGACTCGGCGAAGATCGCCCTGGCCCGGGACGCGCTCGCGCCGGTGTTCCCGTACGTCAGCGCGGGCGACGGGCTCTACCGGGACGGGTCGTTCGTGCAGCACACCTGGGTGCCGTACACGGGGACGTACGGGGCGGTGCTGCTCGGCGGGCTGGGGATGCTGTTCGCCTTGCTGAAGGGCACTGCGTGGGAGGTCACGGACCCCGGGGCGCAGATCGCCTTCGACGCGGTGGAACGGGCCTGGGCTCCGTTCCTCTTCAACGGTCTGATCATGGACTCCGTGTCCGGGCGGGCGGTGAGCCGGGGTCTGATGGTCGCCGATCCGCGCCAGGTCCAGCAGGACGACCATGCGCGGGGGCATGCGGTGCTGGCCGCGATCCTGCTCCTCGCGCAGGGCGCGAGCCCGGCCGAGCGGGCACGCTGGCGGGGGCTCGTGAAGGGGTGGATGGCCCGGGACTACTACAGTCGCCCCCTCGCGGACACGACACTCGCCCTGTCCTCGCTGGCCCGTCTGGCGGAGGTCGACGCCGACGCGTCGGTCGCGGCACTGCCCGAGCCGGTCGGGCACCGGCTGTTCGCGTCCATGGACCGGGCCACGCACCGGCGGCCCGGCTGGGCGGCCTCGCTGTCCATGGCCTCGAAGCGGATCGCCCACTACGAGACGGGCAACGGGGAGAACCTGCGCGGCTGGCACACCGGGAGCGGGATGCTCTCCTGGTGGGGGGCCTCGTACGGCAACGGCCAGTACTCGGACGCCTTCTGGCCGACGGTGGACCCGTACCGGCTGCCGGGGACCACGGTGTCGCGGAAGGTGCTCGCCGACGGGGCGGGCGGCGACTGGGGGGCGTCCCGGCCCGACGCGGCCTGGGTGGGCGGGACGACCGACGGGGAGTTCGCCTCGCTGGGGCAGCAGCTGCGGGGCCTGGGCAGTACGCTCACGGCCCGCACGTCCTGGTTCTTCCTCGCCGACACGATCGTCTGCATGGGGTCCGGGATCCGCTGCTCGGACGGGGCCGCGGTCGAGACGGTGGTCGACAACCGCAATCTGGGCGCGGCCGGGACCCACGCCCTCACGGTGGGCGGTACGGTCCAGCCGGCCGCCCTCGGCTGGTCGGCCGCCTTCCCTTCCCCCGGCTGGGCCCATCTGGCGGGCTTCGGCGGGTACGTGATGTCGGGCGCGGGCTCGTTCAAGGCCCTGCGCGAGGCGCGCACCGGCCGGTGGAGCGAGATCAACCGGGGCGGCTCCACCACGGCCCTGACCCGGCGCTACCTCACCCTCTGGTACGACCACGGCGTGGACCCGGCCGGAGCGGGGTACGTCCACCAGGTGCTGCCGGGCGCGACGGCGGCCCGGACCGCCGCCAGGGCCGCCACCGCCGGATGGCTCGTGGTGCTCGCCAACTCGGAGACCGCCCAAGGCATCTCGGTGCCCTCGCTCGGCTTCACCGGGGTCAATTTCTGGCAGGCGGGATCGGCGGGCCCGCTGGAGGCGGGAGCGCCCTGTTCGGTGACGGTCCGGGAGGGACCGGACGGCACGGCCGCGGTGTGCGTCGCGGACCCGGCCCGGGCCCTGACCTCGCTGACGCTGGTGTGGCACCGCCCGGTCGCCGCGGTGCTGTCCCGCCCGCCGAGCCTGGTCTCGGAGGCCACGGGCGGACAGCTGCGGCTCGGCTTCGGGGACCTGACCGCGGCGGCGGGCGCCGGCCAGCAGGTGGTGGTCCGGCTGGGGTGAGACGTCAAGCGTGACATAACGTGCCCTTCATGGATCAGGAGCACATAGCCGGGGCCGGGGACGGCGACGGCGCGGACAGGCGGCGGTTCCTCGCGATCGCGACGGGAGCGGCCACCGCCGCCGGGCTCGGGGCCGTGGCCGGCTGCGGGAACGGGGCAGCCGACGGGGCGGCGGGGAAGAGCGGGGGCACGGGGGCGAAGCCCGGCCCGGCGGCGGGGAAGGGCGGGCCGGCCGGTTTCGACGTCAAGGCCGAGAACGCCAAGCCGGGGCATGCCGATTGGCGTGTGACGAAGGCCGGACCGGCCCGGGCCGTGGAGGGCTTCGCCGACAAGGTCAGCGTCCTGCCCGGCGAGTCCTTCGGCCTGCACGTGTCCACCACCGCGCCCCGGTTCACCGTCTCCGCCTACCGGATGGGCTGGTACGGCGGCGCCCGGGCCCGGCTGGTGTGGCGGTCCGAGGCGCTGCCCGGCGTGCGCCAGCCGGAGCACACGGTGGATCCCGCCACCCGGACCGTCCGCACCCGGTGGCCCCGCACCACCACCGTCGAGACCAAGGACTGGCCCGAGGGCTGCTACCTGCTGCGGCTCGACGCCCAGGGCGGCGAGGGCCAGCGCTTCGTCCCGGTCACCGTCCGCTCGGCGGCGAGCGCGGGCCGCACGGTCGTGGTGAACGCGGTGGCGACCTGGCAGGCGTACAACCGGTGGGGCGGCTACGGCAGCTACGACGGCCCCAGCGGCGGCTACGCCTCGCGCTCCCTCGCCGTCACCTTCGACCGGCCGTACGAGTACGACGACGGCGCGGGCCTGTTCCTCGTCTACGAGGCCCCCCTGATCGCCCTCGCAGAGCGGCTCGGCATACCCCTGGCCTACGCGACGACCACCGACGTCGCGCGGGAGAAGCGGCTGCTGGAAGGCGCCTCGGCGGTCCTCTCCCTCGGCCACGACGAGTACTGGTCGCCCGAGCAGCGCGCCCACTTCACCGCCGCCCGGGACGCCGGGACCAACCTGGCGATCCTCGGCGCGAACTGCTGCTTCCGCCGGATCCGGCTGGAGCCCTCCGATCTCGGGCCCGACCGTACGGTGGTCTGCTACAAGTCGGCCTACGACCAGGACCCCGGCTTCAAGCGCGGCCAGCCGGCCACCGTGGACTTCCGGTCGGCGCCCGGCGCCGACCCGGAGAGCTCACTGCTCGGCGTGATCTACGACGGATACCCGGTGGACGCCCCGTACGTGGTGACCCACCCCGGCCACTGGCTGTTCGAGGGAACCGGCGTGCAGGCCGGCGACCGGTTTCCCCACCTGGTGGGCGTGGAGTACGACAAGGTCGACACGGGGTTCCCGACGCCCCGGCCGATCGAGATCCTGGCCCACTCCCCCGTGGTGTGCGAGGGCCGGCCCAGCCACCAGGACACGGCGTACTACACGGTTCCCAGCGGTGCGGGCGTGTTCGCGACCGGGACCATGCGGTGGGTGGAGGCCCTGGACGCGACGGGCGACGGCCGCGGCGGCGCCAACCACGGCCTCGACGCGAAGGCCGGCGCGCTGACCACCCGGGTGACGGAGAACCTGCTGCGGGCGTTCGCCGCGGGCCCGGCGGGGCGCGCACACCCCGCGCAGGACAACGTCAAGGCGGTGTACGGAGGTTAGGATCGCGCTCACGGCATCGCGTGTCGGTCACCGACCGGGTGAGGCATGGAGGTGCCCGTGATGTGCCTTGCGGAGGCATTCACTCATGTCAGTACAGCTGAACCACACGATCGTCCACGCCCGGAACAACCGGGAGTCCGCGCAATTCCTGGCGGACGTCCTCGGCCTTGAAGTCGGGACCGAATGGGGCCCGTTCGTCCCCGTCAGCACGGCCAACGGCGTCACCCTCGACTTCGCGACCGTCCCGGCCGAGTCCCTCACCGTCCAGCACTACGCGTTCCTCGTGTCCGAAGCGGAATTCGACGTGGCGTTCGGAAAGATCCGGGCGGCCGGGATCCCGTACTTCGCGGATCCCCACATGAAGAAGCCGGGCGAGATCAACCACAACGACGGGGGCCGCGGCGTCTACTTCCCGGACCCGTCGGGCCACGGGATGGAGATCATCACCCGTCCGTACGGCTACCAGGAGCCCACGGCCGGCTGACCGGCCGGAGCCACACGTCCGCCTCCCGCTCACTTCCCGTCGAGCGGGAGGTAGACGATGTTCGGTGCGGCGCCGGCCGGATGGGCGGTGATGCGGGTGCGGACCCCGTACACCTCGGCCAGCAGGTCCTCGGTCAGCACCTCCGCCGGTGTCCCCGCGGCAGCGACCCGGCCGCCCGCCAGTACGTACAGGCGGTCGCAGTACGAGGCCGCCAGGTTGAGGTCGTGCAGCACGAGCAGCGCGGTGGCGGGCAGCGCGCGGACCAGGGCGAGGATCTCCAGCTGGTAGCGGATGTCCAGGTGGTTCGTCGGCTCGTCGAGCGCGAGCAGGCCCGGCTCCTGGACGAGGGCGCGGGCCACCAGGGCCCGTTGCCGCTCGCCGCCGGAGAGCCCGTCGTACCGCCGGCCCGCGAAGCCGCTCGCGCCGACGGTCTCCAGGGCCTCGGCGACGCGCCGTTCGTCGTCCGGGCCGTCCTGCTCCCAGAAGCGCTTGTGCGGGCTGCGCCCCATCGCGACCACCTCGCGGACGGTCAGCCCGAAGGTCCCCGCCGCGTCCTGCGGGACGACGGCGACCCGCCGGGCCCGGTCCTTGGCGCCCAGCCGCGCCGCGTCCTCGCCGTCCAGCACCACCCGGCCGGCGGTGGGCCGCAGGGTCCCGTAGACGCAGCGCAGCAGCGTGGTCTTGCCGCTGCCGTTGGGGCCGACCACCCCCACCGTCTCGCCGGGCCGCGCGGTCAGGTCGACTCCGTGCAGCAGCGTGTGCCCGTCGGTCTCGTAACGCACGGCCTCGACGGCGAGTTCCACCGGCTGCCGCCCGCTCATCCCGCCACCCCCTCGACCCGCGTCGAGCGGCGCAGCATCCACAGGAAGAACGGTCCGCCGACGAGCGCGGTGACCACGCCGACCGGTATTTCCTCGGGCGCCGCGGCCGTACGGGCGACCAGGTCGGCCAGGGTCAGGAAGACGGCCCCGCCCAGCGCGGCCACGGGCAGCAGCGCCCGGTGTCCGGAGCCGACCGCCATCCGGGCGGCGTGCGGAACCATGAGCCCGACGAACCCGATGGCGCCGCTGTACGCGACGAGCACGCCGATGACGAGGGAGGTGAGGACGAAGACGGCGGCGCGGAAGCGCCCGGTGTCCAGGCCGAGGGTCCGCGCGCCCTCCTCTCCCGCGAGGAGCAGGTCGAGCGGCCGGGCGAGCGCGATCAGCAGGGCGGTGCCGACGAGCAGCGCGGCGGCGGGCAGGGCGAGTTCGCCCCAGCGGGCGCCGCCGAGGCCGCCCAGGGTCCAGAACAGGACGGACCGGACCTGGTCGGGGTGCGCGGCGAGCACCAGCACCAGGCTGGTGAGCGCGGACAGGATGTACTGGACGGCGACCCCGGCGAGGATCAGCCGGCCGGTGGTCATCGTGCCACCGCGCCGGGCCATGGCGTAGACGGCGACGAGCGCGCCCATCGACCCGGCGAAGGCGGCGGCCGGCACGCCCAGGGCCCCGATCCCGCCGAGGGCGCCGGCCGTACCCGCGGCTCCGGCGCCGAAGACGATGACGAGGACGGCGCCCAGCGAAGCCCCGGAGGAGGCTCCCAGCAGGAAGGGATCGGCGAGCTGATTGCGTACGAGGGCCTGCAGGACGGTGCCCGCCACGGCCAGCCCGGCTCCGACGACCGCCCCGAGCAGCACCCGCGGCATCCGCACGTCCCACACGATGGAGGCGAAGGCCCCGGTGCGCTGCCCGGGTCCGCCCAGCACGATGTCGAGGACCCGGCCGGGGGCGATGCGTACCGGCCCCAGGGCGAGCCCGGCGACGGCCGAGGCGAGGAGCGCGGCGGCCAGGAGCGCGAGGACGAGCGGTATGCGGGGGCGGCTCACGCGGCGTCGGGGTGGAGCTGGCGGCCCAGGGACTCCACGGCGTCGGCGACGCGCACGCCGAGGACGGCCGAGGACAGGGGCAGCACCACGAACCGCTTGTTCTTGATCGCGGGAACCTCCGCCAGCGCCGGGTCGTTCAACAGGCGCTGCTTCTTCGCTTCGACGGTGGTGCCGCCGTAGTCGTAGATGAGGACGACCTCCGGCCGCCGCTCGATGACCTTCTCCCACGACACGTCACCGAAGGTGTCCTTGAGGTCGGCGAAGGTGTTCGTCCCGCCCGCCAGCGAGACGATCTCGTTGCCGATGCCGCCTCCGCCGGAGGTGAAGGCGGTGCCCTCGCCCGAGTCGTAGACGAAGACGGCCGGCCTGGGCTTGTCCTTGACCCGGGCGGTGACGGCGTCGATGCGGCGCTGCTCGTCCGCGATGAGGCGCGCGCCGCGCTCCGGCACGCCGAAGGTCCGCGCGACCTCGGTGATCTCGGTCTTCAGCTGTTCGAGGCCGACCGGGCCGGTGCTGCAGTACTCCACGCTGAGCCGGGAGTTGATGCCGGCCTTGGCGAGTCCCTCGCGGTCGCGCCCCTGCGCCTTGTCGAAGGCGCTGGCGTATCCGCCGTAGACGAAGTCCGGGTCGGCGCCGAGGAGGACCTCCTTCGAGGGGTACTCCTCGGCCAGCACCTTGATCTTGTCGTAGGCGGGCCGGTAGGCGGGCAGCACCGAGTCGTCGAGGTAGGCAGTCGCGGCCATCCGGTCCTGGAGGCCGAGGGCGAGCAGGATCTCGGTGGCGTGCTGGTTCATCGTGACGGCCCGCCGCGGCGGGGCCTGGTAGGTGCTGCTGACACCGCAGTTGGTGACGGTGTACGGGAACCCCGGCGCGGCGGCCGCGGGCCCGTCACCCGACGGGGGCGAACCGGCGCAGGCGGCCAGGGGTATCAGGAGCGCGATCGGGACGAGTGCGCGCAGAACGGCGCGGGAACGCGGCATGGCGAAGCCTCTCCGGGGGATCCTCGTCCCCTGGTCGACGTGAAGAGGCGATGCGTCAGTGTCTGACTCCCGGTCCCGCGCGGGGACCGGTCACAGTGGCGGGACCGCACCGGATTCGCACCGGTTTCCTGTCCTGCACCGCCTGGGGGTGGTTCGCCCCAGTCTGCCAGACGGCCTCGAAACGCCGCCGGGCCCGCCCCCTCGGAGGGGACGGGCCCGGCGCGCGTACTGCTCGCAGGGGCGGCAGGATTCGAACCTGCGACATCTGGTTTTGGAGACCAGCGCTCTGACCAGCTGAGCTACGCCCCTTCGGTGAGGAAACTCTGACACGGAGCGCCCCGGAGATCCAAATGGATTTGGGGTCAAGCGGTTGGGACTCCGGCCCGCGTGGCGGAGCCGATGGTCCGCAGCCAGCCGATCGGAGCGCGTTTCCCCTGGTCAGGACGGCGCCCACCTGGATCGCGCCGCCGTGCCCGATCCAGTCGGCGTCCACCCGATCGGACAGGAGGTACCGGGCGGCGGGCAGTTGACCTCGGCGGGGGCGACAGACCGGCGTCGCCGCCCTCGCCGCGGTCCCCTCCGGTCCGAGTTTCGAACGCCCCCTTGACCCATCTGGTCCAGACCAATAGTTTCCGGCATGCACCGCGCACGCGTCCCGCACCGCTCCCGCCTCCGCAAAGGAAGCCCATGCGCCGCAGCATGCCCGGCAGGCTGGCCGTCGCCGCCTGTTCCCTCGCCCTGCTCACCGCCCTCGCACCCGCCGCCGCCGCGCAGGCCGACGGCGGGCACGACCGCTCGTACAAGCGGGTCGGGTACTTCACCCAATGGGGCGTCTACGGACGGGACTTCCAGGTCCAGGACCTCGAGACGAGCGGCACCGCCGGCAAGCTCACCCACGTCAACTACGCCTTCGGCAACATCAGCGCGGAGGGCAAGTGCTTCACCGGCAACGTGCCCGGCGAGGCCGACGCCTGGGCCGACTACGTACGCCCGCTCGACGCCGCGAACTCCGTCGACGGGGTCGCCGACACCGCGGAGCAGCCGCTCGCCGGCAACTTCAACCAGCTGCGCGAGCTCAAGGCCAGGCACCCCGGCCTCAAGGTCCTCCTCTCGCTGGGCGGTTGGAGCTGGTCCACGCACTTCTCGAACGCCGCCCTCACCCCCGCGTCCCGCAAGGCCCTCGTCCAGTCCTGCATCGACCTCTACATCAAGGGCAACCTGCCCCAGGACGGCGCCCGCGGCGGCGCGGGCTCGGCGGCCGGGCTCTTCGACGGGATCGACCTCGACTGGGAGTGGCCGGGCTCGGCCGGTGACACGGACACCACGTACCGCCCCGAGGACAAGCAGAATTTCGCGGCACTGGTGAAGGAGTTCCGTACGCAGCTCGACGCGTACGCGCGCGGCCAGAAGCGGAAGGAGAAGTACGAGCTGACGGCGTTCGTCCCGACCGCCCCCGCCAAGATCGACGCGGGCTTCGACGTCCGCCGCATCATGCGCGACCTGGACTTCGTGAACCTCCAGGGGTACGACTTCCACGTCTCCGGCGAGCCGGTCACGGCCCAGCAGTCCGCGCTCCACGCCCGCGGCGACTTCAGCGCGGCCGGCACGGTGGAGGCCTGGCGCCACCGCGGGGCGCCGGCGAACAAGCTGGTGATGGGCATGCCGTTCTACGGGCAGGGCTGGACCGGGGTCAGCGGCGGCGGGGACGGCATGGGCCGGCCGGCGACCGGCCCGGCGCCCGCGACCTGGGCGGCCGGGTACGAGGACTACAAGGCGCTGAAGAAGCTCGCCGATTCGGGTGCGTACAAGGTCTACCGCGACCGCCGGGGCGGCCACGCCTGGCTGTTCGACGGCAGCACGCTGTGGACGTACGACGACCCGCAGGTGCTGCGGACCAAGACGGAGTACATCCGCGAGAACGGCCTGGGCGGCGCGATGTTCTGGTCCCTGGACGCGGACACCGCCGACGGGGAGCTGATGACGGCCGTCGACCGGGGGCTGCACGGCCGCTGACCGGCCGCGACACCGGCCGCAGGGCCCACCCGACCGGCGCCGCCGGGCCGCGGAAACGACCCGGCCCGGCGGCGTCCCACCCCGTACGCTCGCCGCCATGGAGACCACGACGGTACGGGCGGTCAACCGGCTCACCACGCGCTGGATCCGGCAGGCGGTGACCGGCGAGGAGGGCACGGTCCTCACGGCGGACTGATCGGGCGGCTGCCGGTCCTGTCGGAGAAGGAGACCCGCTGCTGCTCGCCTCGGCGCTCGCGCTGCGGCTGACGTGGGCGGAGCCCTTCAGGGAACTGCCCTGCCGGCACGCCCAAGGCCCGTGGCAGGGGCGGACGCTGCGCGGTCTGTACCGCACCTCTTCCACCCCTGACCTGGTCCGCGTGACCTCTGGGGGCACGACGGACACGGTCACGACCCTCGAAGTGGCCGGCGCGGACGAGGTGGACGTGCACCTGGTCCCCGGCGAGCCGCACGCGGCGCCGGGCGATGTCCTGGCTGACGGCCCGGCCTCGGCCCGTACTGCACATCGCCACCGCGGCCTTCACGGTCCGCGCCGAGCACGATCTGCTGGAGCGCGCGACGGTAGCGGCGGGCCGGCGGCCGTCGCTCAGCCGAGGGCCGGCCGGCCGTCCCGTTAACCTCACCCCATGACCTCCGAAACGATCACCGCGGCAGCATCCGGCACCTGGCGGCTCGGCGACCTCGCCGTCCGCCGGATCGGTTTCGGCGCCATGCGCCTGACGCACCTGGCCGACGGCTCCCCCACCGACCGCGAGCGGGTCGTCTCCGTACTGCGGCGCGCCGTCGGGCTCGGCGTGAACCACATCGACACCGCCTCCTTCTACTTCTCCCCCACCCGCTCCGCCAACGAGCTGATCAACCGCGCCCTGGCCCCCTACGCCGACGACCTGGTCATCACGACCAAGGTCGGACCGGGCCGCGACAGCGCCGGCGTGTGGTGGTGGGCCACGCCCGAGCAGCTGCGCGGGCAGGTCGAGGAGAATCTGCGCCAGCTGGGCCGGGACCACCTGGACGTGGTCAACCTGCGGGTCCCGCGCCGGGAGAGCTCCGGGTCGATCGCCGAGCACTTCGGCGCGCTGGCCGAGCTGCGCACGGCCGGGCTCATCCGCCACCTCGGCGTGTCCAACGTACGGCCCGACCACCTCGCCGAGGCCCTGGCCATCGCCCCCGTCGTCTGCGTGCAGAACCCGTACGGGATCGGCTCTCCCGCCGAGGACCACGCCCTCCTCGACGCGTGCGGGCAACAGGGCATCGCCTTCGTGCCGTTCTTCGCGATCGCCGGCGCGGGCAAGGAGGCCGGAGCGGTCGCGGAGGAGGCCGGGCAGGTGCGGGCCGTCGCCGAGGCCCACGGCGTGTCGGCGGCGCAGGTGCGGCTCGCCTGGACCCTGAACCGCGGCCCGCACGTGCTCGCCATCCCGGGCACCGGGAACCCGGACCACCTCGTCGAGAACGTCGCCACCGGGGCGCTGCGGCTGACCCCGGAGGAGATCGCGCTGCTCTCAGCCGTCTAGGGGGCGCCCGGCGCCGCTTCCGCGGTGGGCGGCGGCCAGGGCCGCCGTTTCGGGGAACGTCGGGACGCGGCCCGTGCCGCCGCGGCCGGAGACCGAGAGGGAGGCCGCCGCCATGCCGTACGCGACGGCGTCGGCCAGGCCGTCGCCGAGGGCGAGCCGGGCGGTGGCGGTGCCGGTGAAGCAGTCCCCGGCGCCGGTCGCGTCCACCGGACGCGGGTTGACCGGTACGGGGTGGTACTCCGCCCGCGCGCCGTCGTCGAGCAGCAGCCGGTCGGCGCCCGCGGTGACGACGACCGTACGGGCGCCCAGGGCCCGGTAGCGGGCGGCGGCTGCGCGCGGATCGGCCGTGCCGACCAGGGCCTCGGAGTCGGCGGGGCAGGAGGTCTTGAGCAGCCCGGTCAGCGGCGCGATCCGGGCCAGCAGCTCGCGGGCCTCGGCCCGACCGGTCAGGCGGGGCCGGAAGTTGGGATCGTACGAGAGGTGCCCGCCGGCCCCGTGCACGGTTTCGGCGGCGGCCACCACCGCCTCTCGGCTGCTCCGGGACAGCGCGCCGGTGATCCCGCTGGTGATGAGGGCCTTCGTGCCCGTCAGCAGGTCCTGCCAGGAATCGACGTGCCGGGTGGAGAGGGTGGAACCGGCGCTGTGGGTGCGCCAGTAGACGAAGGCGCGGTCCCCTTCGGTGTCGGCGGCGAGCAGATAGGCGCCGTTGGGGCGCGGGGCGCGGCGTACGTGGGCGACGTCCACGCCGAGCGCGGCCGCGCGGCGCAGCAGCGGGATGCCGAGCTCGTCGTCGCCGACCACGGTGAGCAGGGCGGTCCGGGCCCCTGCGGCGGCGGCCGCGGCCGCCGCGTTGAGGGCGTCGCCGGAGTAGGAGATGCGGGCCGGGGTGCCGTCGGCGGCTTCCCCGAGGGCGGTGTCGGTGTGGATCTCGACGAGGACCTCTCCGAGGACGAGGACGTCGTAGCCGGGGTCGCGGCCGGTCGCGCGGACGCCGCGGAGCGCGGGGGCCATCCTCAGCGCCCCACCGCGGCGCAGCCGGTGCAGCAGGGCCGGGCCAGCTCGGCGAACACGGCGGCCAGTTCGCCCGGATCGTCGGGCAGGCCGCTGCCGATGCCGACGGCGGCCGCCCCCGCGGCGAGCCATTCCCCGACCTCGGCGGGCCGGATGCCGCCGGTCGGTATGAACAGCCCCTCGGGCAGGACCGCTTTGAGGGAGCGGATGAACTGCGGACCGCCGACGTGCGCCGGGAACACCTTCGCGGCGCCCGCGGACCGGACGGCGCAGGCTATCTCCCCCGGGGTGAACCCGCCCTCCAGGAAGACGGCCCCGCGCCGGTCGGCGAGCGCCCGGACCTCGCGGGCCGGGTACGGGGAGACCAGGAAGGCCGCGCCCGCGTCGAGGGCGGCCCCGGCCTGGCCTGCGGTGGTGACGGTGCCGACGCCGATCAGGGCGGCCCGGCCGGACGCGTCGGCGAGCGGGGCGGTCCGCGCGACGGCCTCGGCCCAGCCGGGGGTGGAGGTGGTCAGCTCGACCACGCGGCAGCCGGCGGCCAGCAGGCCCGTGGTCCGGCGAACGGCTCCGTCGGCATCGGCGTCGCGCAGGACCGGCAGCAGCCGCTGGGCCGACAGCGCGTCGTACGGGTGGCAGGACAAAGGACCCCTCCCTCTCCATCTTGTTCCGCTGCACCACACGCCACTTGTTCCGCGTAGTGGAACGAAGTACCGTGTAGCGGAACCACTTTCGCAGACCCTACCGCCACCCGCCCTGCCCTGGGAGAGCGCATGCCCGACGACGGGCCCACGAACGACCCGGCCGCAAGCCCCGCGCGCGGCGGCCGCACCTCGGCCGCCGGCACGGCGCTGGAGAAGTCGATGCGGATCCTGGAGGCGGTGGCCGCGCCGGGCGGACCGCACCGGCTCACCGATGTGGTGGCGGCCGCGGCCGTGCCGAAATCGAGCGCGTTCCGGATCCTCGCCTCGCTGACCGAGCAGGGATTCGTCCGCCCGGAAGGCGGATCTCGCTACGGGGTCGGGCCCCGGCTGCGGGCTCTGTCCGCCCTGGTCGGCGGCGGCGAGCCGCACAGCATCGGGCGGATCCTCGGCGAGCTCCGCGCGGCGGTCGGCCAGACGGTCCACCTGGCCCTGCACAGCGGGGAGACGCTCACCTACATCCGGAAGCTGGAGAGCGACCAGCCGTTCCGGACGGCCTCCCGCGTCGGGATGCGGATGCCGCTCCACAGCACCGCGATCGGCAAGAGCATCCTGGCGCACCTGCCCGAGGCGCAGGTACGGGCCCTGATCGCGAGCGCGGGACTGCCGCGCCGCACGCCGAGGACGCTGACCGGCACGGAGGCCCTGCTTGCGGAGCTGGAGACCGTACGGTCCCGGGGCTTCGCCGTGGACGACGAGGAGAACGAGCCGACGATCCGGTGCATCGGCGCCGCGGTCCTGGACCCGGAGGGTCGCCCGATCGGCGGGGTCAGCGTCACCACGGTGACCTTCCTGGTCTCGCGCGAGGAGATCGAGGCGTACGCGCCGGCCCTGCTCACGGCCACGGAGGCGCTCGCTCCGCTGCTGTGAAACAGTGGCCGGGCCTGCCCTCGGCAGCCTCCGGGAAAAGTTCTTCGGGTTCTTCTTCCGGATAACCGTTATCCGGGCCGCGCTCGACGGTCTCCCAGGTATCGGGCATCATCGACCGCCGGTACGGACAGGGAACCTCACATGACTACACAGCACACGGCAGCGCTGGTGGCAGCCGCCCGCGCGGGCGATCTCCGCGCGCAGGACGAGCTGGTCGGCACCTACCTGCCCCTCGTCTACAACATCGTCGGGCGCGCGCTGAACGGCTCCGTCGACGTGGACGACGTGGTGCAGGACACCATGCTGCGGGCACTCGACGGGCTGGGCACCCTGCGGTCGGACGACAGCTTCCGGTCCTGGCTGGTCGCGATCGCCATGAACCGGGTGCGGGCGCACTGGCAGGCGCGGCACAGCGCCCCGGGCGAGAGCGGTCTCGAAGCCGCCTGGGAACTGGCCGATCCGGGCGCCGACTTCGTGGATCTGACCGTCCTGCGGCTCCAGCTCGAAGGCCAGCAGCGGGAGACCGCCCGCGCCACCCGCTGGCTGGAGACCGACGACCGGGCGCTGCTGTCGCTGTGGTGGCTGGAGTGCGCCGGCGAGCTGACCCGCGCCGAGGTGGCCGCCGCCCTCGAACTGTCCCCGCAGCACACGGCGGTACGGGTGCAGCGGATGAAGGCGCAGCTGGAGTCGGCCCGGGTGGTCGAGCGGGCGCTGGGCGCGCAGCCGCCGTGCGAGGGTCTGCGCGGGATGACGGGCACCTGGGACGGGGTGCCGTCGACGCTGTGGCGCAAGCGAATAGCCCGGCACGCCCGTGAGTGCCTGCGGTGCGCGGGTCTGTGGAACGGACTGCTCCCGGCGGAGGGCCTGCTGGCCGGCCTGGCCCTGGTCCCGGTCTCGGTGGCGCTGCTGGCGGGAGTGCGGTCGGCCGCGGCCGCCGGCCACGTCGCGGCGGGCGCGAACTTCGCCCCGGCCGACGCGGCGTACTCGTACGACGGCGGCGCGGACGCGGGCGCGGGCGCGGGCGCGGGCGGCCAGGCGTACTCTCCCGACACCGGCACGGGCTTCGACGGCACGGGCTTCGACGGAAGCGGCTTCGGCGGAAGCGGCTTCGGCGGAACGGGCTTCGACGGCACGGGCTTCGACGGCACGGACGTCTCCGACGCCGCGACGCAGCTCACCCCCACGGTCTCCGGCCAGGGCGGCATACCGGACGCCACCCCCGGCGGCGGCCGCAGCCTCCTACGCAAGCGCCGGCAGAGCCGCCGCCGCGCGGTCGGCGGCGCGGTGCTCGCCGCGTGCGTCGCGGGCGGCGGGCTCGCCTACCTCGGCGGGTTCCCCGGCTCCGACGACAAGGACAACGGCGCCGCACCCGCCGCCCCGCTGTCCGCGCTCTCCGCCCCCGACGCCTCCGCGTCGCCCTCGGACTCCGCCTCGCCCTCCGCCTCGGCCTCCCCCTCCCCCTCCCCCTCGGCCTCCGCCTCGCCGAGCGCGTCCCCCGAGACCCCGACGCCGAGCCCCACGCCGACCAAGTCCAAGGCGCCGGCCCCGCGCCCGTCGGCACCCGCTCCCGGGCCCGCCCCCTCCGGCGTGGCCGGACAGGTCATCGCACTGGTCAACTCCGAGCGCGCGGCCGCCGGCTGCGGCCCGCTGAAGGAGGACCCGAAGCTGCAGTCCGCCGCCCAGGGGCACTCCGACGACATGGCGGCCCGGGACTTCTTCGACCACACCAATCCCGACGGCGCCGACCCGGGCAAGCGCACGACGGCCGCCGGGTACCGCTGGTCGACGTACGGGGAGAACATCGCCCGGGGCCAGCAGACCGCGGCTTCGGTCATGGACTCGTGGATGAAGAGCCCGGGCCACCGCGCCAACATCCTCAACTGCTCCTTCAAGGACATCGGCGTCGGCATCCACACGGGCCCGGGCGGCCCGTGGTGGACGCAGAACTTCGGCGCCAAGATGTGATCCGCAAGGCTCCGCCCGCGCCATGGGCCCCTCGTGCTTCACAACTCGTGCAGGATGGAGTCTGGAGCCGAAAAGGCTGATCAGGCCTGATGGCGGCGGACGGACGGAGCGGGGCACATGGCGAGGAAAGAGCTCCGTCCGCACCAGCGCGAGGCCGTCGACGCCGTGCTCCGGGCACTCGAACTGCCCGTCGGCGGCCGGGTGCCCGGGGCCGGACTGCGGACCCAGGTGATCATGGCCACCGGCTCCGGCAAGTCCCTGGTCGCCGTGCGCTCGGCCGAAGAGCTGCGGGCCGCCCGCGTGCTGGTCCTCGTACCCTCGCTGGACCTGCTCGTGCAGACGGCGGCCGCCTGGCGCGAGGGCGGCCGGACCGGGCGCACCCTCGCGGTGTGCAGCCTGCGTCCCTCCGACGCGGGCATGCCGGCCACCACCGATCCGGCCGAGCTGGCCCGCCGGGCGGGTCCGTCGGCGGACCGGGTGACGGTGTACGCCACGTACGCCTCGCTGGGTCTGGGCACGATCGAGCAGGCCCACCTCGCCGGGCTGCCGGGCTGGGACCTGATCGTCGTCGACGAGGCGCACCGCACCTCCGGGCGGATCGGCAAACCGTGGGCCGTGGTGCACGACAACACCCGGATCCCCTCCCTCCGGCGGCTGTACATGACGGCCACGCCCCGGGTCTGGCAGGACGGCGCGGAGGAGGACGAGGAGAGCGGCCCCGGGCGGGGCGAACTCGTCGCGTCCATGGAGGACGACCCGGACGGCCCCTTCGGCGCCCGCTGCCACACGCTGACCCTGGCGGAGGCCGTCGACCGCGGCATCTGCGCCCCGTACCGGGTGGTGTGCGTGGACGTCAGCGATCCGGGGTTCCAGGCGGCCGTGCTGCTGGGCACGGGTGCGCGCTCCGACGCCGTGCGCGGGTCGCGGCTGGCGGCCCTGCAGGCGGCGCTGGTGAAGGCGGCCGCCGATCAGGGGTTCCGGCGGACCCTCGTCTTCCACCACCTGACCCGGGAGGCCGAGGCGTTCGCGGCCGGGCTGCCGGCGGTGGCACGGCGGCTGCGGGCCGCGGGCGGGGAACCCGGGCCGGTGTATCCGCGTACGGTCTGGGCGGATTGGCTGTGCGGGCAGCACACGGCGGCGCACCGGCGGCGGGTGCTGGCGGAGTTCGCCGCGGACGGGGGCGCCGACAAGGCCTTCCTCGGCAGTGTCCGGGTACTGGGCGAGGGCGTGGACACCAAGGAGTGCGACTCCGTCTTCTGGGCCGACGTACGGGGCTCCATGCCCGACCTGGTCCAGGCCGTCGGGCGGGCGCTGCGCATCCGTCCCGGCGAGGGCAAGGTCGCCTCGCTGGTGGTGCCGGTACTGCTGGGGCCCGGCGAGACGGCCGAGTCGATGCTGACCTCGCGCGCGTACGGGGACCTCGCGCGGCTGCTGGAGGCGCTGCGGGCGCACGACACCCGGCTGGTCGAATCGCTGGCCCAGCCGCAGGCGCCGAGCCGGCCGCGGGCGGAGTCGGGGAGCGAGGCCGTGGCCGGATCCGGGGTGCGGACCGGGGCGCAGGCCCTGCTGAGCTTCTCCACCCCGAGGGATCCGGCACTGCTGGCGGCGTTCATCCGGCTGCGGGTGCTGCATCCCGAGCGCGAGCACTGGCGGCGCGGGGTGGAGGCGTCCCGGATCTACGCGGCCAGGGCCGGGGACCTGCGGGTGCCGTTCGCGTTCCGGGTCCCGGACGAGCCGGCGGCGCAGGCCCGGGCCGGCGCGGAACCAGCCGGCGGGGCCTGGCCGCCCGGGCTGGGCCGGTTCCCGCTCGGCCAGTGGATCGCGGACGCGCGGCGCACCCGCCGCCGGGGCGCCCTCGGACGGGAGCGGGTCGCTCAGCTCGACGAACTCGGCATGGTGTGGAGCCACTTCGACGTGGCGTACGAGGAGGGGCTCGAGGCGGCCCGCGGCTGGGCGGCGGAACACGGCCACCTGCTGCCGCCCGCGGAAGCCACCTGGCGCGGCGCGCCGGTCGGGGTGTGGGTCAAGAACCAGCGGGCCGCCGCCCGCCGCGTGGGCCCGGGCGCCCTGCCGGAGGAGCGCCGGGAGGCCCTGGAGGCCATCGACGCGTCCTGGTGCCCGGCCTGGGACGTCTCATGGCAGCGGGCCTTCCACCTGACGCGCGTCCACCTCGACGCGGGCGGGCGGCTGCCGCTCGCCCCCGGCGAGGTGGTCGTCCAGGGCGAGGACCTGGGCCGGTGGGTGCGCGGCCAGCGGCTGGCCTGGGAGCAGCTGGCCTGGGCGCAGCGCTGGCTGCTGGAGCACGCGCTCGGGGTGACGGGGGCGGGCCCGGCCGAGCGCCCGCGGCCGCGGCGCACCCAGAACGAGAAGTGGGCGCGGCACCTGGCCGCGGCCCGCCAGTTCCACACCCGCGAGCAGCACCTGCGGGTTCCGCGCGGCCACGTGGAGCAGGTCGGCGGCCAGGAGGTGCGCCTGGGCGTCTGGATCGCCAACCAGCGCTCACGGGCCTCGGCCCTCGCCCCGGAGCGCGTCGCCGCCCTCGACGCCCTCGGCATGCGCTGGTCGGCGTCCGCCTGAGCGCCCCCCTGGGGGGTGTCTTGTCGACCGGGCCGGATCAGGGAGCGGTGGTGGGCGCCGTGGATCGCAAGGCGGACGCGGGGGTCCCCCCGCCGAAGGCAGGGGGAGGAGGCGACGTGGTGTGTCGGCGACCGAGGACACGGCGGCGAGGCGCGGTGCCCACCGCCGCGAGCCCGGCGGATGCCCCCTAGTGGTGGAACCCCGAGCGGGGTTCGGTCGCCGGGGTCGGCGGGGGCGTCGCCGTGAGGTGTTCGACGGCGTTGCGCAGGTCCGTGACGAGCAGGGCGATCTGGTCGCGGGTCACCCCGTGCCGGATCAGCACCCGCTGGATGACGGTGGCGTCGCGGGCGGCCGGCAGCGGGTACGACGGTACCTGCCAGCCGCGCATCCGCAGCCGGTCGGAGAGGTCGTAGAGGCTGAACCCGGCCGCGGCCTGGTCGGTGAGCCGGTAGGAGACGGCGGGGAGGCCGCCGAGGCCGTCGTAGAGCAGGGTGAACGGGCCCATGGCGGCCACCTCCCCGGCCAGGTACTGGGCGGTGGCGACGCAGGCCTCGTGGACGCGCCGGTAGCCGGCGCGGCCGAGCCTGAGGAACAGGTAGTACTGGGCGATGACCTCGCCGCCGGGGCGGGAGAAGTTGAGGGCGAAGGTCGGCATGTCGCCGCCGAGGTAGTCCACGTCGAAGACGAGCTCCTTGGGCAGGAGGTCGGCCGTGCGCCACACGATCCAGCCGACGCCGAGGGGCGCGAGTCCGTACTTGTGCCCGGAGGTGTTGACGGAGGCGACGCGCGGGATCCGGAAGTCCCACACCACGTCGGGGTGGAGGAAGGGGGCGACGAAGCCGCCGCTGGCCCCGTCCACGTGGATCGGGACGTCCCAGCCGTGCTCGGCCTGGATCCGGTCGAGTTCGGCGGCGATCTCGGCGACGGGCTCGTAGTCGCAGGTGTAGGTGACGCCGAGGATGGCGACGACGCCGATGGTGTTCTCGTCGACGTACTCGGCGAGCTGGTGGGGCCGCAGGCCCGTGGCGTCGGCCTCGATCGGGATCTGACGCAGTTCGACGTCGAAGTAGCGGGCGAACTTCTCCCAGCAGATCTGGACCGGCCCGCACACGAGGTTGGGCCGGTCGGCGGGGAGGCCCTGGGCCTGGCGGCGGGCACGCCAGCGGAACTTGAGGGCGAGGCCGCCGAGCATGGCGGCCTCGCTGGATCCGGTGGTGGAGCAGCCGGTGGCCGCGCCGCCGGCCGGCGCGTTCCACAGGTCGGCCAGGATGTTGACGCAGCGGGCCTCGATCTCGGCCGTCTGCGGGTACTCGTCCTTGTCGATCATGTTCTTGTCGAGGCACTGGTTCATCAGGCGGTGCACGCCGTCGTCGGACCAGGTGGTGCAGAAGGTGGCCAGGTTCTGGGCCGCGTTTCCGTCGAGGAGGAGCTCGTTGCTGAGCAGCTCGTAGACCACCTCGGTGGGCGAGTGGTCGTCGGGCATGCGGTATTTGGGGAGGATCTGGCCGCTCAGGGCGGACGTGAACACGTCCGAGTCGGCGTCGGCGTCGCGTACGTCTTTCGTCTCATGAAGAGCCATGTTCGGACTATAGGTGACAGCTCGTCACAAACAGCGCTAGCCGGGCACTGCAACCGAGAGCTTCCGGCCGACTCCGCGGTGTGACGCTCCACATAGAAGCCGCGTGCGACCGGATAAATTACCGTCGAGTAGACTTTTCCTCGAAGATCTTCCCGTCCGGGCCGCCGCAGCCCGTTCGGACGGGAAGATCGACCAAACTGGTTCTACGGGCAACTTATCCACCGATGTCCGGATACAGGTCAACGACCCGTGGCGCCCTGATAGTTCTTCGGCCCATGAACAAGATCACCCGCCGGCAGGCCTTGGGCACCACCGCCGGCGCACTCTCCGCCCTCGGCATAGCCGGCGCCACCGCGCACGCAGCCGCCGCCGACTCCCGCGCCTCCATACCCACCGGCACGGTCGACGAGGTCTACCAGGGCCGCCGCATCCAGATCACCCCGGCCACCACCGGTGGCGGCCACCACGGGGGCCACCACGGGGGCGGGCACGACGCCCTGCCCACCGTCCGGATAGACGGCCGCGAACTGCACGTCATGCGCAACGCCGACGGCACCTGGATCAGCGTGGTCAACCACTACGAGACCTTCGCCGATCCGACCTCGCTCGCCCGCGCCGCGGTGCGCGAGCTCCAGGGCGCCGTCCTCGCCCCCTTCGCGCCCATGGGAGGCACGGCATGACCGTCCGCAAGAACCAGGCCGCCCTCACCGCCGAGGAGAAGCGCGCCTTCACCAACGCGCTGCTCGAACTCAAGCGCACCGGTGCGTACGACCGCTTCGTGACCACCCACAACGGGTTCATCATGAGCGACACCGACTCGGGCGACCGGGTGGGCCACCGCTCCCCGTCGTTCCTGCCCTGGCACCGCCGCTTCCTGCTGGAGTTCGAGGCCGCGCTGCAGAAAGTGGACGCGAAGGTATCGCTCCCCTACTGGGACTGGAGCGCCGACCGCACCTCCCGCTCCTCCCTCTGGGCCGCCGACTTCCTCGGCGGCACCGGCCGGGCCCGCGACGGGCAGGTCATGGACGGGCCGTTCGCGTACGCCGCCGGGAAGTTCAACGTGAACGTACGGGTGGACGGGCGCGCCTACCTGCGCCGCGCGCTGGGCGAGGGCGTGGCCGAGCTGCCGACCAAGGCCGAGGTGGAAGCCGTCCTCGCCATGCCGGTGTACGACATGGCCCCCTGGAACAGCTCCTCGAACGGCTTCCGCAACAACCTGGAGGGCTGGCGCGGCGCCAACCTGCACAACCGGGTGCACGTCTGGGTCGGCGGCCAGATGGCCACCGGGGTCTCCCCCAACGACCCGGTGTTCTGGATGCACCACGCCTACGTCGACAAGCTGTGGGCCGAGTGGCAGGCCCGCCACCCCCAGTCCGCGTACCTGCCGGCCGCCGGCACCGCGAACGTCGTCGACCTGCACGACACCATGCGTCCCTGGAACGACGTGACCCCGGCGGACCTGCTGGACCACCGGAAGTTCTACACCTTCGACACGGAACCGGTGCCCGCCTCCGCGGCCAGCCAGCGGTAGTGCAGTTCGGGGCGGCCGACCTGCCCGTAGCGGGGGGTGCGGTCCGCCCGCCCGGTGTCCACCAGGTGCTCCAGGTAGCGGCGGGCCGTGATCCGGGAGATCCCGGCCGCCTCGGCCGCCCCGGCCGCGGTCAGCCCCTCGGGCGCCGCCCGCAGCAGCGCGCCGACCCGGTCCAGGGTCGGCGCGCTGAGCCCTTTCGGGAGCTCGGCGGGGCCGGGGGCGCGCAGGGCGGCGAGCGCCCGGTCCACATCGCCCTGTCCTGCGGCCTCCCCCGCGGTGGCCCGGAACTCGGCGTAGCGCAGCAGCCGTTCGCGCAGCGTCGGGAAGGCGAACGGCTTCAGCACGTACTGGACCACCCCGAGCGAGACGCTCTCGCGCACCACGGCCAGGTCCCGCGCCGAGGTCACCACGATCACGTCCACGGGATGCCCTGAAGCCCGCAGGCGACGGGCGAAGCGCAGCCCGTGCCCGTCGGGCAGGGTGAGGTCGAGCAGCAGCAGGTCGACCCGCGTCCGCTCCAGGACGCGGGTGGCCTCGGCGAGCGAGTGGACGGCGCCGACGGCGGTGAAGCCGGGCACCCGGCCGACGTAGAGGGCGTGCGCGTCGGCGGCGACGGGGTCGTCCTCGACCACCAGCACCCGCACCGGGGACACCTCGGCCGCCTCCCGTGCTTCGCTCATGGCGTCGGCTCCCTTCGCATGGGCAGTCGTACGGTGAACTCGGCTCCGCCGCCCGGACCTTCGGCGGCCACCGCGCTGCCGCCGTGCCGGTGGGCCACCTGCCGGACCAGGGAGAGGCCGAGGCCGCGCCCCTCCCCCTTGCCCGACCAGCCGCGCAGGAACACGTCGGCATCGGCGCCCGCGGGCAGCCCGGGGCCATTGTCGGCGACGCGGAGCAGCAGTGCGTTCTGCTCGGGCCGCACGGTGACGGCGATCCGGGCCCCGGGGACGCCGGTGAGGGCGTCGACGGCGTTGTCGAGGAGGTTGCCGAGCACGGTGACGAGGTCGCGGGCCGGGAGGTTTCCGGTGCCGGCGTCGACGGCCCGGCTGTCGGGGGTGACGAACAGTTCGACTCCCCGCTCGTGCGCCTGGGCGGCCTTGCCGAGCAGGAGCGCCACCAGGACGGGTTCTCCGACCCCGGTGACCACCTCGTCGGTGAGGGCCTGGGCCAGCTGCAGTTCGGCGGTGGCGAATTCCACCGCCTCGTTCGCCCGGCCGAGTTCGATGAGGGAGACCACGGTGTGCAGCCGGTTGGCGGCCTCGTGGGCCTGGGAGCGCAGCGCCTCGGTGAAACCGCGTTCCTGGTCCAGCTCGCCGGTGAGCGACTGGAGTTCGGTGTGGTCGCGGAGGGTGACCACGGTGCCGCGGCGGCCGCCTCCCGCGACGGGCGAGCTGTTGAGGACGAGTACCCGGTCCGCGGTCAGGTGGACCTCGTCCACGCGGGGCCGGTCGGCGAGCAGGGCGCCCGTGAGCGGGGCGGGCAGCCCGAGGTCGGCGGCGCCCCTGCCCCGGACCTCCCCCCGTAGGCCGAGCAGTTCGCGTCCGGCGTCGTTGATGAGGGTGATGCGGCGCTGGCCGTCGAGCATGAGCAGGCCCTCGCGGACGCCGTGCAGGGCCGCCTGGTGGTAGTCGTACATCCGGCTGAGCTCGGCCGCGTTCATGCCGTGGGTGTGCCGCCGCAGTCGCGCGTTGACCACGTACGTGCCGGCTCCGCCGAGCGCGAGCGCGCCGGCCGCGACCCAGGCGAGGGCGGTGAGCTGCTCGGCGAGGCGGGCGCTGATGGCGCGGACGGTGATGCCGGCGCTGACCATGCCGGTGACCCGGCCGTCGTCCATGAGCGGGGTGACCACGCGGATGGAGGGCCCCAGGGTGCCGGTGTAGGTCTCGCTGAAGGTCTCGCCGCGCAGGGCGGGGCCGGTGTTCCCCATGAAGGGCTCGCCGATGCGGCGGGGGTCGGGGTGCGTCCAGCGCCGCCCGTCCGGGGCCATGATCGTCACGAAGTCCACCCCGGAGTCCACGCGGACCCGCTCGGCGTACGGCTGCAGCGCGACCGAGGGGTCGGCGCCGGCCGCGGCCCCGCGCACGCCCTCGCGCACGGACGGGGAGTCGGCCACGGCACGGGCCACGGCCCCCGCCTGGCGCCGGGCGGCCTCCTCGGCCTGTCCGCGGGCGGTGGCGTACGCGAAGACGGCGCAGCCGGCCACGACCACGGCGACCAGCAGCACCTGCATGGCGAACAGCTGGCCGGCGAGGCTGCGCGGGGGCCGGGGGAAACGGAACATGGCGCTCAGTGTGCACCGGGCCGTGAACTCAATGAACGCAAGGGTGACCGGGGTCACAGCCTCGGGCGATGGTCCTCCCGGGACGTATTCACCACCAGGAGGCGAGCCGTGGCCGGCAGACGCGACAAGACCCACTATCTGTACATCGCGGTGATCGCCGCGGTGCTCCTCGGCATCGCCGTCGGCTTCGCCGCACCCGGCACGGCCGTGGAGCTCAAGCCGCTGGGCACCGGCTTCGTGAACCTCATCAAGATGATGATCTCGCCCGTGATCTTCTGCACGATCGTGCTGGGCATCGGGTCGGTGCGCAAGGCCGCGAAGGTCGGCGCCGTGGGCGGCCTCGCCCTCGGCTATTTCATGATCATGTCCACGGTGGCGCTGGCCATCGGGCTCCTGGTCGGGAACCTGCTGGAGCCGGGCAGCGGACTGCACCTGACCGAGGCCGTCAAGCACGCCGGCGAGGCGCAGGCCAAGGCGGGCGGGGCGCAGAGCACGCCCGAGTTCCTGCTCGGGATCATCCCGACCACCCTGGTCTCCGCCTTCACCGGCGGGCAGGTGCTCCAGACGCTGCTCGTGGCACTGCTGTGCGGGTTCGCGCTCCAGGCGATGGGCACGGCGGGAGAGCCGCTGCTGCGCGGGATCGGGCACGTGCAGAAGCTGGTCTTCCGGGTGCTGGCGATGATCATGTGGGCGGCGCCGGTGGGCGCGTTCGGCGCGATCGCGGCGGTGGTCGGCGCGACCGGGATGGACGCTCTGAAGTCACTGGCCGTGATCATGATCGGTTTCTACACGACCTGCCTGCTGTTCGTGTTCGTGGTGCTCGGCACCCTGCTGCGGGTGTGCACGGGGCTCAACGTGTTCTCGCTGCTGCGCTACCTGGGCCGCGAGTTCCTGCTGATCCTCTCGACCTCCTCCTCGGAGTCGGCGCTTCCCCGGCTGATCGCCAAGATGGAGCACCTGGGCGTCTCGAAGCCGGTGGTCGGCATCACGGTGCCGACGGGCTACTCCTTCAACCTGGACGGGACCGCGATCTACCTGACGATGTCCTCCCTGTTCATCGCGGAGGCCATGGGCAAGCCGCTGGCCATCGGCGAGCAGATCTCGCTGCTGCTGTTCATGATCGTGGCCTCGAAGGGCGCGGCGGGCGTGACCGGCGCCGGGCTCGCGACACTGGCCGGCGGGCTCCAGTCGCACCGGCCGGAGCTCGTGGACGGCGTCGGGCTGATCGTGGGCATCGACCGGTTCATGAGCGAGGCCCGGGCGCTGACGAACTTCGCGGGCAACGCGGTGGCGACGGTGCTCATCGGCACCTGGACCAAGGAGTTCGACCGTGAGCGGGCCACCGAAGTCCTGGCGGGACGCCTGGAGTTCGACGAGACCACGCTGATCGACGACGGCCACGGCGCGGAGCTCCCCACCGTGCCCGCCCCCTCGTCGGCCGGCGCCAAGGACGGCGTTCCGGTCTGACCGGAACGCCCGTCACGGGCCGGCCGAGCCGGGCTCGCCCCCACGGTGCCCGGGCCGGCCGGCCCTCACACCCCCTTCACACCGCCCTCACGCGGCCCCATGGTCTATTTTCGGCCATGGGGCCGTTAAGTGTCGTGCGGTAAAAGGTACTTCCATACCGGGGCACGCGTCTGACATCTTGCGTCCACCACTCGTTTCGTACGGCCCGGTAGGTGTCATGAGCACCTCCAGGCCGTCTCCGGAGGACGCATTGATACCCCACATATCCAGCCGACCTCGACGTACCCTCGTGCTGGCCGCCACACTCGGCGCCGCACTCGCCTTCGGGGCCCCCGCCGCACTCGCCGGCACCGCCCCCGTGTCCCCTTCCGGCCAGAGCATCACCTCCGCGCCCGCCAAGGCCGCGGGCAAGGCCGCCGCGGCGCCGACCTCCCAGAGTGCGACCTGGGTTGCCGGCACGCGCGCCTACCTCGTGATCACCGCCCCCGGTGACAGCACGGCGGTCCGCAACGCCATCGCCGCCAACGGCGGCACCGTCTTCTCCAACTTCGACGCCATCGGCGTGATCGTCGCCCACTCCGCCTCCGCCGGTTTCGCCACGACGATGCGCGGGGTCAGCGGGGTCCAGCAGGTCGGCGCCACGCGTACCTCGGACGTCCCGGCCGACGCCTACAACCCGGCGCTGCCCGCCAACCCGGCGCAGTCCTCGACCCCGGCCGGCGAGCCCGTGCGCGCCGACATGAGCCAGATCAAGGCGGACCAGGCCTGGGCCGTCACCACCGGCTCCTCCTCCGTCAAGGTCGGCATCCTGGACACCGGTGTGGACGACCAGCACCAGGACCTGGCGCCGAACTTCAACGCGGCCGACTCCGTCTCCTGCGCGTACGGCAAGCCGGACACCCGTACGGGCGCCTGGCGTGACGTGGACAGCCACGGCACGCACGTCGCCGGCACCATCGCGGCCGCCAAGAACGGCAAGGGCGTCGTCGGCGTGGCCCCGGGCGTGAAGATCTCCGCGGTCCGCGTCGCCGAGCCGGGCAACTCGTTCTTCTTCGCCGAGAACACCATCTGCGGCTTCGTGTGGGCCGGTGACCACGGCTTCAAGGTCACCAACAACAGCTACTACACGGACCCGTGGCAGTTCAACTGCCCGGACAACATCGACCAGGCCGCCATCATCGAGGGCGTCAAGCGCGCCCAGGAGTACGCGGAGGGCAAGGGCTCCCTGCAGATCGCCGCGGCGGGCAACGAGAACTACGACCTCGCCCACAAGACGACCGACTCCGCGAGCCCGAACGACTCGACGCCGGTCACCCGCACCATCACCAACGCCTGCCTCGACATCCCGACCGAGCTCCCGGGCGTGGTCACGGTCGCGGCGAACGGCTCCGGCACCTCGAAGGCCTCGTTCTCGAACTTCGGCTCGGGCGTCATCGACGTGGCGGCCCCGGGCAGCGACGTCTACTCCACCGTGCCGGGCGGCAAGTACGGCACCAAGAGCGGTACGTCGATGGCCACCCCGCACGTGGTGGGTGTCGCGGCGCTGCTCGCCAGCACCAACCCGGGCATCACCCCGGCGCAGCTGCGCGACAAGCTGGCCACCCAGGCCAACGACATCGCCTGCCCGTCGGACAGCCGGTGCACCGGTACCGCGGCCAACAACTCGTTCTTCGGCGAGGGCCAGGTCGACGCGCTGAAGGCGGTCGGCTCCACCCCGCCGCCCGGGAAGTACTTCGAGAACCTCGGCGACTTCGCGATCAACGACAACGCGACCGTGGAGAGCCCGATCACCGTCAGCGGGGTGAGCGGCAACGCGCCGGCCACCCTCAAGGTGGGCGTGGACATCAAGCACACCTACATCGGTGACCTCAAGGTCGACCTGGTGGCCCCGGACGGCACCGTCTACACCCTGAGCAACCGGGCCGGCGGCAGCACGGACAACATCGTCCAGACCTTCACGGTCAACGCCTCCTCCGAGGTCGCGGGCGGCCTCTGGAAGCTGCGCGTGAACGACAACGCCAACTCGGACACCGGCAAGATCGACGCCTGGAACCTCACGTTCTAGTGCCGTCGGACTGACGGACCGGCGACCGGCGCCGCAGGACACCGGCGCGCCGGTCGAAGTCGACGTCGCGGTGCGGGTGCGGGTGCGGGGCCATCGGGGAGCGGAACCACTGCGCCCCGATGGCCTCCGTCGTTCTCACGCGGCGCCCGCCACGCTCCCGGCCTCTGCGGACGTCCCGGCCGGGCCGCTACCTGGTGCGCAGTACGCAGTCACCGCACAGGCCGCCGCCGGGCACCTTGTAGTAGAGGCAGCAGCTGCGGCGTACGAAGGCCACCCCGAGCCCCTCTTCGTGGATGAAGGTGCCGGCTCCGCCGAGCGGTCCGTCCTCGGCCAGCAGCCGTGCGGCCAGGGACACCGCCGGGCCGGCCGGGACCCGGTCGATCAGCACCCGCACCGCTCCGGCCAGCCCCGACGCGGCATTGCCGCGCAGCACCTTGGGCGAGAGCCCGTACCGCTCCCGCAGCCGCGCGTCCAGGACCGCGAGGTTGCCGAGCACGGCCTCCCCGAGCGCCTCGGCCGGCAGGTCCCCGACGCCGGGCTCGGGCAGCCACAGCTCCAGCGATCCCGCCCCGGGCAGCCGCCACCACACCCGGTCGGCCCCCAGGTCCGGCACCCGCCCGCCCAGCGCGGCGCAGCCGAGCCCGATCGACCACAGCCGCGAGGCGATCCCGAACTGCGCGGTCGAGGCGGCGACGCGCCCCGGCCCGCTGCCGATCCGCCGCCCGACCTCGGCGACGTACGGCTCCAGCCGGGGCCCGTACAGCTCGCTCAGCGGCAGGAAGCCGTCCCCGGGCGGTTCCGTCCCGTACGGGACGGTGAAGAACGGCCCGACGGCGGCGAGTCGGCGCAGTACCAAGTCCATGTGCGGATGATCCCAGGTGTTCCGGGCCGGTCCCAGGCCGGCTCGGACGGTCCCGGGCCGTCCCGGGCCGTCCCGGCCGGTCCCGGCCGTCTCAGGCCGCGGCGGACTCTCGGATCACGGCGAGGGTGCGGGCGGCCGTCTCGGCCATGGACGTGCGCACCGCGGCGAGCCGGGAGGCGGCGAACTCGCGCCCGAACTCTCCGCTGAACGTCAGGGTGAGGGCGCCGGTCGGGTCCTCGTCGATGACGTTGTCGATGGTCCAGACTTCCTTCTCGTCCGAGCGGCGGAAGCTCACGCGGTGCCCGATGTCGAAGACCACGACCTCGCGGAAGCGGTCCCCGGCGCGGGCTATCTCACGGACCAGGCCCTGCGGGGTCTCCGACAGGACCGTGCACTCGGTGATCGCCGGCACGTAGGGGCGCGGGTCGGCGGCCTTGGCCACCAGCCCCGTCCACAGGTCGTCGCGGCTCAGCTGGACCTGGTCCTCGGCCACGGGGTCGTTCACGGGCAAGGTGTACTCGATGCGGGTGACGGTCTCGGTCATGCCGGGGCTCCCCTGGGTTTCGATCTCGTGACGGGGCAACCAGCGTCGCAGACCGGGCATTCCCCGCAGCACCCCTGAGTTGCGGCCCTGGCGGAATCAGGGGCCCGGAGCCCTTGCGCCGTCGCCCGCGGGGGCGTGGGCGGCCACCCGGAAGCCGGACCTGTCCGGGCCGCCCTGCTTGGTGTCGTCGTGGGCGAAGACGAACGACTCGATCGGCACGCCGCGCTCGGCGCTGAGCTGGGCCGCCAGCTCCTGCACCACCACCGCCTCCAGCACCGCGCGGACGGCCTCGGGGACTCCGGGCAGGCGCATCACCGACAGGCTGCCCGACGGTTCGGCGGGGGCCGTGGTGAGCAGCAGCGTGAGGTGCCCGGCCGCGGCCAGCGAGCGGGCCAGTTCGATCTCGCGGCCGTCGCCGAAGACCAGGTGCAGGGTGTTGCCCGCCGACTCCATCCCCCCGTGCAGGTAGTTGCGGGTCGCGCAGGCGGCCGCGGTCATCCGGACCACCTCGCGCAGCAGCAGCGCACCCTCCTCCGCCGAGGCCCGTGAGGCGCCGGCCGCCACCGCGTCCGAGGCGACGCAGCGGGCGGCGCGCCCGCGCAGGCCCGCGACCACCTCGGCGGCCTGCCGGTGGACGGTGGCGGTCTGCTCGGCGATGTCGCCCCACGGGTCCTGCCCGCGCCCCGCGATGGCTCCCGCGACCAGGTCGAGGGCGACGACCGTCCCCGTGTAGCCGATGGTCGACGCGTACGAGTCGGGCTCGTTGCCGAGGTCCAGGGTCAGGTCGGCCAGCTCGCCGAGGGGCGACGGTACGACGCCCAGCAGCGCGGTCCTCGTGATGCCGGGTGCGGCGCACCGTAAGGCGGCGATGGTCTCGCGGCTGCGGCCGCCCTGGGAGACGGCGATCAGGCAGTCCGTGTCGAAGCCCGCGGTGCCCGTCTCGATCTCGCTGGACAGCACGCGCTGGGTGACGACCCCGGCCGCGCGCAGCTGCTGTACGGGGACGGCCAGGGCCGCGTACGAGGCGCCCATCCCGGTGAGCAGGGGGCGCCGGGCGCCGCGCAGCGCGGCGTACCGCGGTGAGGCGAGCCGGGTGCGGACGCGGTCGGCGATCCGGGCGAGGGCGGCGCCCTGGCCGGCCTGGCCCTCGATGAAGGTGATGCGGGATCCGGGCATGGTGGGGGTCCCTCGCCTTTCCTGGAACGTCGGTGACGGCCCGCGCCGACCTGTGGGGGTCCGCACGGGAACGGTGTGTTGGAGGGACGGTAGGGGGCGGGCGGCGCCCCCGGGGGCCGGATCCCCGTCCTCCTCTCGTTCACGGCCCGGGGCCGCCGGGCCGGATTCCACGCCCACCCGGCGCAAGAGCAGGTGGCGGAGCGCGGCGGGGGCGGGGCCGACCGGGATGAGCGCGCAGGGTTCGGTGGCGGTGCCGTGGTTGACGAAGCGGTCGATCGCACCGGTGCGGACCACGCTCCGGACCACCTCTCGGACCGCCCTCCGACCACCCTGCGGACCCCCCTCCGAACCGCCCTCCGGACCGCCCGGCACGCCCGTCCGGCGCCCCGCGGCGCCACCGGGCACGGGCCCGTGCCCCGAAGGGCCCCGGGGCCGGTGTTGGACACATCACCGAAGGCCACCTGTTCGATGCCCCGGCGGCCCGGGCGGGACCCCGGGACCGTCCGCCGCGCGGCCGGTCCGGCCCCTGCGGGGCACACCCGGAGCGCTCAATGTATACGCAGGTCAGAGGGTGTTTGTAGGCCGATCGGAGGCCTTCTGGGCGGCCGTCCGGGGGACCCGTGCGGCGCGCCGGAACGGATGTCCGCGGATCAGGATTACGGGGGCTCCCGGGCGGGGACCAAAGTCATCGAAAAACATGGCCGCGGCGTTGCCAATTTGGGGGTTCATGAGAGCACATTTAGGAGCTACATTGAGCCACTCGCGTTCACCTGACAGCCCGTTGCCTTTCACCCGCGTTTTGCGCGGGGGGTGACGTCAGGGACGCACACTGTGCAACCACCCCACCGCCCAGAAGGACCGAAGGCTCCGTGCCCGTACCCGTACTCCTCGCCGGCCGCTCCGTGCGGCTCGAGCCCCTCGCCCCCCACCACACCGAGGCCTTGGCCCTGGCCGGGGCCGAGGATCGTACGACTTACGCCTTCACCCCCGTACCCCATGGGGTGCAGGCGTCCCACGAGTACATCGACCGCGCCCTCGCAGATCAGGCGGCGGGTCGATCGCTCCCCTTCGCGGTGGTCAGAGCCACCGACGGCCGGGTCGTCGGTTCGACCCGGTTCCTGGAACTCGACTACTGGCAGGGGCCACTGGTGTGGCCCGCCGTGCCGGGCGTCCCGTTCGGTGATCCGGCGACCGCGATCCCCGATGCCGCCGAGATCGGCAATACCTGGCTGTCCCCGGGCGCCCAGGGGACGGGCATCAACACGGAGGCGAAGCTGCTCATGCTCCGCCATGCCTTCGAGACCTGGGGCGTGCGCCGCATCTCGCTGCGCGCCGACGCCCGCAACGGGCGCTCGCGAGCCGCCATGGAGCGGCTCGGGTTCACCTGCGAGGGGGTCCGCAGGGCCCATTCGCGGGGGCTCGACGGCGCCGTGCGCAGCACCGCCTTCTACTCGATCCTCGACGAGGAGTGGCCGGCCGTACGGTCGATCATCGAGCTGAAGCTGTCCGCGGGGGCCCAGCGCAAGCGGCGCCGCAAGACACTGGTCCCGGCGTAACGGTCCTGCGTCCGGCGCAGCCGTCCGCGGCGGCCCCGCCCCGGCCCTTCCTCCCGGCGTCAGCCGAGGAAGGCCGGGGCGAGGGCCGACGCCATCAGCGGCGCGGGGGCGCCGCTGCCGTCGGCCGGCAGCGAGTACAGGTCGGCGCCGAAGTCGCCGGGCAGGGAGTAGACGACCGTCTTGTCGTCCGTCCACACCACCTGGTCGTCCACGCTGCGCTCCTCGGCGAGCGGGGTCTCCCGCATCGAGGCCAGGTCCAGTACGTACAGCCGCCAGGGGGCGTCCGGTGACAGGCCGGGCACCCGCTTCTTGAACACCAGCCGGGTCCCGTCGGGTGACAGCGACGGGCACTCCAGGTTCTCGCGCAGCGTGGTCACGGTGCGCTCGACGAGGTCGCCGCGGACCAGGTGGGTCTGGCCGCCGGTGGCGAGCGTCGCGTAGAAGGTCCGCTCGTCGGCGGCGAAGGTCACACCCCAGAAGTTCACGTCGGCATTGCGGTACGCCTTGCCGTCCTTGCGGATCGCGAAGTCCTCCAGCGAGGCGTCGAACGTGCCGGTGCGCAGGTCGAGCAGCGAGGTCCTGGTGGAGAAGTCGGTCCCGGCGTACGAGTCCCCGCCGACGAAGACCGTCCAGGCGACGAGGTGTCCGCCGGGCGAGACCCGGGCGCGGGTCGGGATGCCGGCCAGCGGGTGGGCCGAGACCTCCTTGAGGTGTGCGTCCAGGACGACGGCCCGGTAGCTCTCCTGGACCCCTCCCTTGTCGGCCTGGAGGCAGATCCCGGTGCCGGCGGCGGCGTGGAAGCGCAGGCAGCTCACCCCGGAGGCGGTGCGGGGGCCCTGGGGCGCGCCGGCGGGGACGGTGGCGAGCTCGTCGCGGTGCGGGCCCCACGCCATGTTCCGGAACACGATCCGCCGCTCGCCCCCGTCCGGGGCCAGGGTCACCGCGCCCCGGGTGATCTGCGGCCCGCCGGCTTGGGTCTGGTTCTTCTCGTCGGCCCGGGAGGAGGCCCGTACGACGGCGAGCACCCCCACGGCGGCGAGCAGCAGGACGGCGCAGACGAGGATCAGGATCCGGCGTTGGAGGGTCATGGGGGCCTTTCGGGGATGTGGGGGACTTCGGAGGCGGGCCGGACTGCTCAGTCGGCCCGCGCCCGGTCGGCGGCCCGGGTGTCCGTCGCGTCGGCGGGCCGCAGCCGGGCGCAGGCGGCGGCCGCGGCGGCCAGCAGCACGGCCGCGGCCGCGAGGGCCGGGCGGGGGCCCCAGACGGTCCAGGCGGCGCCGAAGCCCAGCGAGGCGGCGAACCGGGCGAGGGCCTGGCCGGTCTGGACGAGGGCGAGGCCGCCGCCGCGGTGTTCCTCGGGCACGGCTCCGGCCGCCGCGGCCATCAGCACGCCGTCGGTGGCCGCGTAGAAGCCGCCGTGGAGGAGGAGCACGGCGTACGGCAGGGCCGCGTGGTGCGTGTGGCCCGCGCCGCCGGCGAGCAGGAGCCCGTACGCCGCGAGCAGCGCGAGGTGGCCGCCGAGGAAGACGCGCCAGCGGCCGATCCGGTCGGCGAGCCGCCCGAGGGGCAGCGCGAGCAGGAAGAACGCGGCGGCCGTGCCCAGCGGCAGCAGCGCGAACCAGCGGTCCGCGATCCCGGTGGCGTGCTGGAGCAGCAGGAAGACGAAGGCGTCACTGACGGTGCAGAGGCCGAGCAGCAGGGCGCAGAGGCTGATCCGGCGCAGGTCGCGCCGGCCCAGCAGCCCGAAGGCGGCCCGCAGCGAGACGGGCTCGGCGCCGGGCGACGGCTCGGTGCGCCGGCCGGGGACGAACAGGACCAGTACGAGCACGCCGAGTGCGGCCACGCAGGCGCTGACCGTGAAGACGGCGTCGTAGCCGTCGGCGGCGCCGCGCAGGATCAGGAAGGCGAGGATCGGCCCGATCAGGGCGCCCGCGGTGTCCATGGCCCGGTGGACCCCGAAGGCCCGGCCGCGGTCCTCGGGGGCGGCGGCCAGCGAGATCAGCGCGTCGCGCGGGGCGGTGCGCAGGCCCTTGCCGGTGCGGTCGAGGGCGAGCACCGCGCCGATGGCGGGGAGGGTGTGCGCGAGCAGCAGCAGCGGCTTGCACAGGGCCGAGAGGCCGTAACCGAGGCCGGAGAGGGCCTTGTGGCGGCCGAGGCGGTCGCCGAGGTGGCCTCCGGTGAGCCGGACCAGCGCGCTGATGCCGTTGTAGATCCCGTCGAGCAGCCCGAAGCCGAGCGGGGACAGGCCGAGGCCCGCGACGAGGTAGAGCGGGAGCACGGCCGTGACCATCTCCGAGGAGACGTCGGTGATCAGACTGACCGTGCCGAGGGCGAGGACCGTGGGGGCGAGCGCGGCGCGCCGCCCCGGGCGGATGCCCGGGGCGACGGCCTGCGGCTCGGGGGTCACGGCGTGCGCGGGGGTACCGCGGCTGTCCGCAACGTACATGGTCAGGAGGCCCAGATCCCCGTGATGTCCTTGGCGGTGGCCGCGTTCCCGGCGTGGGCGGTCAGGCCGGCCAGGCCCTCCAGGGTGCGCAGCATGTCGTAGTGGTTGTACGTGGTGGACGAGGTGCTGCCGGGGGTGACGGGCTGGCCGTAGAGCACGGTCGGGATCTTGTTGCCCGCGAGCCGGTTGTCCTCGTCGAAGGTGACGACGAGCAGGCTGTTGTGGGTCTTGGCCCAGTCCGCGTAGGCCTTGAGGTTGTTCTTGAGCCAGGTGTCGCCGGTGCCGACGGAGCAGTCGTGCATGTCGCTGCACAGGTTCGGGACGACGAAGGACACCTTGGGCAGGGTGGTGTAGTCCGTCGGGAACTGGGTCATGGTCTTCGCGGTGCTGGTGGGCACGTTGGAGAAGGCGAACCAGGGGTTGTGCTTGCGGGCGTAGTTGCCGCTGCTGCACGTGGTGGAGCCCTGGCTGGGGAGGGTCTCGTTGTAGCTGGCCCAGCTCTTGCCGGCGGCGATGAGCTCGGAGGCCAGGTTGGGCGCGGAGCTGAAGCCGGGGGTGTAGCAGCTGTCGCCGGTGACTCCCTGGTTGGAGCCGGAGAACAGCTGGAGGTAGTTGGGCTGGCTGGGGTGCGTGATGCCGAACGACTGCGTGAGGTTGGCGCCGCCGCTCTTGAGGGAGTTGATGTAGGGGGCGCTGGAGCTGCCGATGACCTGGCTGTAGGCGTGGTTCTCGAAGACCACGACGACGACGTGGTCGGGGGCCGGCAGGCCGGCCGCGTGGGCGGGCTGGGCGGCGCCGAGGCCGGCCCACAGGGCCGTGCCGGCGGCGGTGAGGCCGAAGGCGGTGGCAAGGGCGGTCTTTCGGGCGGACCGTGACGAGGTCATGCCAAACACGGAAAATACCTCCGGGCAGGGGGGTCTGGTGGCGGCGCGCACGCACCATACCCAGGGGCATGTGCATGGGCCAGGGACAGTCGGCTAACAGCCCGGGAACTCCGGTGGCCCTCCCGGTGTTCGGCAACGCCCTGCCCCGAGGAAGCCCAAGACCTGGAAAAAAGAGGAACCGGGCAGCACGTAGGCTCATCCTTCGAACAGAAGAGACCACCCCCTGGCGGGGACGAGACCATCCCCCCACGGGGCAGCACCAGCCGGAGAGCAACCGCACATGTCGTACTCACCCGACGGACAGCACCAGCCGTACCGATCGGAAGGGCAGTACCAGCAGCAGCCCTACGGCGCTTCGTACACGCAGCAGTACGAACCCCAGTACCAGCCCGAGCCGCCGTACGGGCCGCCGCAGCCGCCCTACGGCGGGCCGGAGGAGCCCCAGTACGAGCGTCCGCGGCCGCGCCGGGCGAGGCGCTGGCTGATCGCGGGTGTCTCCGTCCTGGCCCTCGCGGGCATCGCGGCCGGGGTGATGTACCACTTCGAGATACCCCCGTTCACCGACAAGGGCAAGGACGTCTCCTTCGGCCAGCCCGCCGGGGGCGGCGGCCAGGCGGGCGCCGACGGCGCCGCGAAGCAGGCGGCCAATTCCAAGGCACTGATGCCCACCGGCCCGAAGGCCGAGTTCAAGAACTCGATGACCCTGGCCGACGGCACGCACGTGGCCGTCACCACACTGGACGGCAAGAAGTCCGGCTTCAAGGGCAAGGTGTGGGTCTGGGCTCCCAAGGAGTACAACGACCCGAAGTTCGCCAAGAGCGGCTTCCCGGTCATGATCGCCCTACCCGGTGGCGCGGGCTACCCGAACAACTACTGGATGGGCACCGACCTGGGGCTCCAGACCAGCATCAGCAAGTGGTACGCCGAGGGCAAGAGCAAGCCGTTCATCCTCGCCATGCCGGTGCTGAACCCGGGCCCGGACGACAAGGGCGTCTACTGGGACGGCTCCGACATCCCCGACCAGCCCAAGATGGGGACCTGGCTGACCGAGGACGTCCCGGACCTGGTGAAGGCGAACTTCCGCACCGTCAAGTCCCGTGACGGCTGGGCCTACATGGGCTCCTCCACCGGCGGCTTCGCGAGCCTGAAGGCCGTGCTCAAGTACCCGGAGAAGTTCAAGGCCGCGATCTGCTCCGGCCCGGACATCGTGCCCGACTCCTCGCTGTGGAAGGGCCACGACAAGGAGAAGGCCGAGAACAACCCGGAGCTCCTGGCGAAGGCCATGATCGACAAGAAGGGCTCTCCGGACGTCTACCTCGCCTTCCAGGTCGGCGACAACGAGAGCAACAAGAAGACGCTGCCCGACGTGCAGAAGTTCGTCGCGACGTACGGCAAGGGACCGATCCACACCAGCCTGAGGGTCATCCCCGGCGGCCAGCACAACGCCAAGACCTACGTGCCGAACATGGGCGAGGGCCCGATCCAGTTCATCAGCAAGGTCATGGAAGGACCGGTGGAGTAACCGCCGCTCCGATGGATTCCTCGCGCCTCGGCCCGCCGAACACCATCGGCGGGCCGTTGCCGTCCCAGGCCGCCCAGCCCGGGTCCCCGGTCACGGCGAAGCGCACCCAGGCCGCGTGCATCCGGTCGGCCAGCTCCTGCGGGGCCTGCCGCCCGGCCAGCCAGGAGGACTCCGGCACGTCGAGGGTGTCGAAGACGAAGCCCAGCTCCAGGGCGTGGCAGGCGCCGAGCCCGGGAATGCCCGAGGGCCAGCCGAACTCGTACAGGAAGCTGGGGGCGGACCGCCGCGCCCCCGCGAGGCTGCGCAGCGGATCGCGCAGCAGCCGGTCGGTGAGCAGCTGCCCCGCGAGCTCGGCCGGGCCCGCCCCGGGCAGTGCGGCGCGCAGCGCCCGTACGGCGGCCCGGTCCTTGCCGCTGCGGGCGCGGGCCAGGGCCACGGTGAGCGGGCCGAGCCGGTCCATGACCGGCAGCGCGCCGATGGGGGCGAGCCAGAGCCGGTACTCCTCGGTGGTCCAGCCCAGCAGCAGCGGCACGTCCGTCGCCGTGGCGGCCTCCAGCGGGTCCCCGGGGAGCGTGTCCGGGTCGGTGACCAGGCCGAAGGCGGGGCCTCCGGTCAGCGGGCTGGAGCGGCGCAGCACGGCGGCCTGGGCGGCGAGCAGGTCGGGCAGGGCGGCGGCGCCGAAGGCCCGGGCGGTCGCGGGGACCTTCAGCAGGGAGGCCATCCGCCGGACCATCGCGCGCACCTTCTCGCGCGCCAGCACCTCGGGGGCGCCGCTCTGCAGCGCGGCCTGCGCGAAGAGCCCGGCGGCGCGGGGGGCGCCGAGCAGGGCACCGACGCTGATGGCTCCGGCGGACTCGCCGAAGACGGTGACGCGGGCGGGGTCCCCGCCGAAGGCCCCGATGTTCTCCCGGACCCAGTTCAGGGCGGCGATCTGGTCGAGCAGCCCGCGGTTGGCGGGGGCGTCGGGGAAGAGCCCGTAGCCGAGGACGCCCAGGCGGTAGTTGACCGAGACGAGCACCACTCCGTCGCGGGCGAAGGCGGAGCCGTCGTAGACGGGGACGGCCGAGGAGCCGCGGGTGAGCGCCCCGCCGTGCAGCCACACCATGACGGGCAGCCGGGCTCCGGGGTACGGGTCCGGGGTCCACACGTTGAGGTTCAGGCAGTCGTCCCCGGGGACGTCCGGGTCGGGCAGCAGCGCGGCGAACTTCGGCGGGTACGGCACCTTGGGCGCGGTGGGCCCGAAGGCGCCGGCGTCGCGCACGCCCTCCCAGGCGGCCGGCGGCGCGGGCGCGGCGAAGCGCAGGGCGCCGACGGGCGGGGCCGCGTACGGGATGCCCCGGAAGGAGAAGGTCCCGGCCGGACCGGTCCGGCCCTCGACGACGCCGTACCCGGTCCTGACCCGGGGCCGGCCGCTGCCGCCCGCTGTGCTCATCGCTTCCTCCGTCGGCCCGGTGCGTCACGCACCCCTGCATCACTGCACCACTGAATCCGGTGTTCCGCCTCCCGGGCACGGTCGCACAGGCCTGCGAGGGGTGACAAGGCGTGACCCGGCCCGGGGCGGGCCGGGTTGGACCGGTCATGCGATCCATGCGTATCCACCCCGGTGTCCGCGGCTCCGCCCGGGCGGCCGGCCCGGCCCTCCCGTTCGCGCCCGTGCTCCTTCCCCTGCTCCTGCTCGCGGCCGCGGCGCCGGCGCAGGCCGCGGCGGGGGCCGGCTTCCAGTACGTCGGCCAGGACGACAAGGTCCACGGGCTGACCGCCCCGCAGGGCTGTGTGGCGGCGAAGGGCGGCGGCTCCCGGGCCGCCACCAACTCCACCCGCGGGACGGCGACCTTCTACCGGGAGCCCGGTTGTGCGGGCCGTCCGGCGGCGGTGCTGGAGCCGGGAGCCTCGGGCCAGATCAAGCCGTACTTCGCCTCCGTGCGATTTTCCTTCATCACCAAGGCCCAGCGGCCGTGACCGCCGGGCTCCCGCCGCGTTGTACGCCATGTCAAATGCCACAGACCCCTGTGGCACCACACATCTCACGAGGAGATCTTGATGTCGCGTATCGCGAAGGCAGTCGCCGTCACCGCTGTTGCCGGTAGCGCCCTGGCCGCCGGTGCCGGTCTGGCCGTCGCCGATGCCGGAGCGCACGGTGCGGCGGTCGGCTCCCCCGGTGTCCTCTCGGGCAACCTGGTCCAGGTTCCGGTGCACGTCCCGGTCAACGTCTGCGGCAACACCGTGAACGTGATCGCCCTGCTGAACCCGGCGTTCGGCAACACCTGCGTCAACGCGTCGGGTGGCGGCGAGCACCACACCGAGGGCTACGGCGGCTGACGGCCGGATCGAGGACCCCGGGCCCCCGCCGTACGGCGGGGGCCCTTCTCGTGCGCCCGGCCCTCGTAGCCGGCCTCGTACCCGGCACCCGAGCCGGCCCCGGATCATTCGTAGCGGTAGAGGCCCTGGTGGCTGAGCATGTCGCGCGGGGTCAGGTCCCACGGCGGCATCGGCTCGTCGAGGGCGATCACCCGGCCGCGCTGGAGGTCCCCCGGTGCGAGCGGGGCGGCGGGCAGGTAGCCGGAGCCGGGATGCCTGAGCTGCCAGCGGTCCCAGAGCAGGTCCACGAAGGCGTGGTGCAGCCAGAACGCCGGGTCGTTGGGGGCCGTACCGCCCGTCATGTGGCCGCCGATCCACTGGTGGACCTTGTTGTGGTTGCGCCAGCGCTCGCTCTTCGGCGCGGCCCAGCCCTCCAGCTTGTTGCGGAACCCGCCGCCCTGCGCCGTGGAGTCCCAGGGCGAGGTGTCGTACGTCGGGTCGTCGAGCGCCCACTGGAGCTCGGCCGCGGTGGGCAGCGCGATCGGGTTCTGCGGCCGCCCGAGGTTGCGGGTGAGGAAGCGGGCCTCCGTGATGCCCACCGTGATCTCCCAGTTGCCCTTCTCGTGGGCGAAGGGGCCGGTCATGACCCGGCGGTCGCCCTCCCGGCCGGTGCCGCCGAGGAAGTCCTCGGCCCAGAGGGAGGAGGCCGGGCTGTTGTCGGCGGTCCAGTCCCAGTACGGGACCGAGACGCCCGGGTCGACGGCCCGGAGCAGCCGCTCGAACTGGAGCAGGTAGCGCCGGTGCCAGGGGAAGAACGACGGGGACATGTGCCCGACGCGGAGCTTGCTGTCCCGGTCGGGCACGAAGTACTTGTCGTGGGTGCGCACCAGGTCGTCGTACGCGCCGTTGCGCTTGAGCTCCAGCACTGCCGCCGTGAACCGCTTCTTCTGGGCGCTGGTCAGGTTCTTCTGGTTCTGCCGGGTGTACATGCGGGGCTCCTCAGCCGTGGTGCGGTGCCGCGAACGCCAGCTGGGTGGTGCCGAGTTCGTCGACGGCGGCGCGGGCCAGCTCCAACGGGGTCCCGAAGGACTGGAAGTGGTTGATCCCGCTCAGGTAGCTGCCGTCGGCGCGGCGCATGACGTGCAGGGGTCGGCCGTCGATGCGGACCCCGGCGGAGTCGACGGCGATGTGCCGGCCGCGGTACGTCTCCTCGGCGAGGGGGGCCGGGGTCAGGGTCTGCCGTGGGCGGCGGGCGCGCAGTACGGGAGCCAGGGCCGCGGCGGTGCCGGCGAGCACCGCCGCGGTGAAGGCCGTACGAAGGGCCGTACGGCGGGTGAGTGCTGCGGATGCGGGTGTGGCGTACATGCGGTCTCCCTCGCTCGGTGGTCCGCGCTACGGGGTCTAACGCGGCGCGGCGGGCGAGGTCACATCGGCGGCCGGGGGTGCTTGTAGAAGAGGGTGGTCGGGTGCAGCCGGCCGGCCGGGTCGGCGGCGTAGTCGGGGATGGTGCCGGCTTCGGTCCAGCCGGCGGACCGGTAGACGCGCTCGGCCCCGCTGCCGGTCTCGGTGTCGAGGACCAGCAGCAGCACACCGGCCCGGGCAGCCGCCTGTTCGGCCTCGGCGAGCAGGGCGCGGGCGGTGCCGCGGCCGCGCGCCTCGGGGTGCACCATGAGCTTGCGCAGTTCGGCGCGGTGGCGGCCGTTGGGCTTGGACTCGCGGTACCAGCTGACGGTCCCGTCGAGACGGCCGTCGCCGGTGCGGGAGGCCCAGAGGGCGAGGGAGCCCTCCTCGACGGCGGGAACGAGCGAGTCCCACCAGGCCGCCGCCCGGTCGTGGTCGAGATCGGCGAGGAAGCCGAGCGAGGAGCCGCCGCGGACCACGGCGAGCAGCAGGTCGGCGAGTTCGTCGCGGTGTGCGGCGAGCAGGGCGGCGTCGAGCCGGGCGATCACGGGGGTCATGCGGCGAGGATAGGGATCAGCGCGCGGCCCGCTGGAGGCGGGGCAGGTGCAGGTCGCGGAAGACGGCCGCCATGCGGAGCGCGAAGACGAGCCCGGCGGAGACGGCGGTGTTGGGAGTGTCCGCCACACCGGCCCAGTGCAGGCCGAGGTGGCAGGCCGCCCCGGCGAGCGCGGCGGTCGCGTACACCTCCTCGCGCAGGAGCAGCGGCGGGAACTCCCCGCACAGGACGTCGCGGACGACCTCGCCGGTGACCCCGGTCAGCACGGCGAGGATGAGCACGGCGAGGGGGGTGACGTGGGCGTCGATGGCGGCGCGGGCGCCGATGACGGTGACGACCGCCAGGCCGACGGCGTCGACGACGGCGAGGGCGCGCCGCGGGAGCGTACGGCGGCGCAGGTAGAGCATGGTGGCGACGGCCACGGAGGCGATGACGGCGAGCAGGAGCCGGTCGTGGGTCCAGTAGAGCGGGTGGCGGTCGAGGAGGAGGTCGCGGAGGGTGCCGCCGGAGATGGCGGCGGCGAAGGCCAGGACCAGCCCGCCGAAGGGGTCCATGTCGGCCCGGTGGGCGGCGAGGACGCCCGAGGCGGCGAAGGCGGCTATGCCGAGGAGGTAGAGGGCGTGCAGCACGGCGCCTCCTTCCGGGGACGGGGCGGGTCGGGGCGGACGGGGCGGGATCTCGGATCCACCCGTAGACCCTGCCTTCCCGGCGGGCCGCCGCGCATCGGCCGTTCGGCCATCGCGTGCCGGGTGCCGTCCCTCGGCCGCCGCGCGGGCCTTCTCCCCGTCCCGCCCGCCCTGTCACCGTCTCTTCCCCGGCCCCCGCCCCGGCCCGCGGCCCCCGCGTCTCATGCGCCTCGCGCGCCGGCGGGGCCGGGACCACAGGGACGGGACTACGGGGCCGGGAGTTCCGCGAAGTCGGCCACCAGGGTGTGGTGGTGGCCCGGGGTGCCCAGGGCCAGCGCGTCGGACTTGGCGCGCTTCAGGTACAGGTGCGCCGGATGCTCCCAGGTCATCCCGATGCCGCCGTGCAGCTGCACGCACTCCTCCGCCGCGCGTACCGCCACGCCGGAGCAGTACGCCTGCGCGACCGCCACCGTCAGCGGGGCGTCGGGGGCCCCGGTGGCCAGTGCGTCCGCCGCCGCGCGGGCCGCGGCCCGGGCCGAGGCCACGTCCAGCCACAATTGCGCCAGCCGGTGCTTGAGCGCCTGGAAGGAGCCGACCGGCCGGTTGAACTGGTTGCGGCCGCGCACGTGCCGCACCGTCTCCGTCAGGCACCACTGCGCGATCCCGAGCTGCTCGGAGGCCAGCAGTCCGGCCCCGGAGAGGAGCGCCCCGGCCACCGCCGCCCGCGCCGTCGCCGGGTCCGCGAGCAGGGTCCCCGCGGCGCCGTCCAGCGTCACGGTGGCGAGCGGACGGGTCAGGTCCAGCGGGACCAGCGCGGTCGGCGAGACCCCGCCCGCCGGGACCGCGTACAGCCCCGTGTCGGCGAGGACCAGCAGGACGTCGGCGGCCACCGCGTCCGCCACCGAGGTGACGGTGCCCGTCAGGGTCCCGCCCCCGGTGTCCCGTACGGCGGACGGCAGCGGCGCGCCCGGGGCCTGCGTCAGAGGCAGCGCGGGTGCGCAGACCTGCCGGCCGGCGGCCAGCTCCCGCAGGAGGTCGCCGGCCTCCGGGGTGTCGCAGCCCAGCAGGATCTCCGTGGCGAGCACCGCGCTCGTCAGGTACGGCACGGGCGCCACGGCCCGGCCGAGCTCTTCCAGGACCACGGCCGCCTCCCGGTGGCCCGCGCCCTGCCCGCCGCGCTTCTCCGGCACGAGCAGCCCCGCCGTGCCGATCTCCGCCGCGAGCGTGTGCCACAGCTCGGGGTCGTGCGGCCGGCCGGTCTCCGCCCGGGCGAGCACGTCCGCCGGTGCGCAGCGGTCCGCGAGCAGTGCGCGTACGGCGGACCGGAGCTCTTCCTCCGTCTCGGAGTACAGCAGGTCGAACGCAGTGCTCATCGGGCCAGGTCCTTCCAGGCGAGGTCCTTGTCGTCGCGCGGCTCGGCGGGCAGGCCGAGGACGCGTTCGGCGACGATGTTGAGGAGGATTTCGCTGGTGCCGCCCTCGATGCTGTTGCCCTTGGCGCGCAGGTAGCGGTAGCCGGCGTCGCGGCCGGTGAAGTCGACGAGCTCGGGCCGGCGCATCGTCCAGTCCTCGTACAGCAGGCCCTCCTCGCCGAGGAGTTCCACCTCCAGGCCGCTGATCTCCTGGTTGAGGCGGGCGAAGGTGAGCTTCATCCCGGATCCCTCGGGGCCGGGCTGGCCGGCGGCGAGCTGCTGGCGCAGCCGTTCGCCGGTGAGCCGGGCGACCTCGGCCTGGACCCACAGCCCGAGCAGCCTCTGGTGCAGGGCGTGGGTCCGCAGTTCCGGCCGTTCGCGCCAGGCGGCGGCGACCGGTGCGATCATGCCGCCCTCGCGCGGGATCCGCATGCCGCCGATGGAGACGCGTTCGTTCATCAGGGTGGTGCGGGCGACCTCCCAGCCCTGGCCGACGGCGCCGAGCCGGTGGCCGTCGGGGATGCGGACGCCGGTCAGGAAGACCTCGTTGAACTCGGCCTCACCGGTGATCTGGCGCAGCGGCCTGACCTCGACGCCGGGGGCGTGCATGTCGCAGAGGAAGTACGTGATGCCCTGGTGCTTGGGGAGCGCCGGGTCCGTGCGGGCGATCAGGATGGCCCAGCGGGCGGTGTGGGCGCTGGAGGTCCACACCTTCTGCCCGTCGACGATCCAGTCGCCGGTGGCGCTCTCGCGGACCGCGCGGGTGCCGAGCGCGGCGAGGTCGGAGCCGGCGCCGGGCTCGCTGAAGAGCTGGCACCAGACCTCCTCCCCCAGCCACAGGGGGCGCAGGAAGCGCCGCTTCTGCTCGTCGGTGCCGTAGGCGAGGATCGTGGGCGCGGCCATGCCGAGGCCGATGCCGATACGGCGCGGGTCGTTGTCGGGGGCGCCGGCGGCTTCGAGTTCGGCGTCGACGACGGCCTGGAGGGTGCGGGGCGCGGCGAGTCCGCCGAGGCCCTCGGGGTAGTGGACCCAGGCGAGGCCGGCGTCGAAGCGGGCCCGCAGGAAGTCGTCGCGGTCGGTGTCGGCGGGCGGGTGGGCGAGCAGCAGGTCCCGTACGCGCGTCACCAGCTCTTCGGAGGTGATCATCGGGGACCGCCTCCGTCCAGGGCCGGTACGACGACCAGCCGGCCGGTGGTGGTCCCGTCGGCGAGGCGCTGCACGGCGTCGGCGGCCGCGGCGAGCGGGACGCGTTCGCTGACCAGCGGCTTGATCGCGCCCTCGGCGGCGAGCCGGGTGAGCTCGTCGTGGCAGGCGGCGATGGCGGCGGGGTCCTTGGTGGCGTACAGGCCCCAGTGCAGGCCGAGGACGGCGTAGTTCTTCACGAGGGCGTGGTTGAGGGCGGGGGCGGGGATCGTGCCGCTCGCGAAGCCGACGACGACGATCCGGCCCTCGAAGGCCACGCACTTGGCGGAGGCGGTGTACGCGTCGCCGCCGACGGGGTCGTAGACCACGTCGGCTCCGCGTCCGCCGGTGAACTCCTTGACCCGGGCGACGACTTCCTCGCTCGTCCGGTCGATCACCAGGTCGCAGCCGAGCTCCTCGGCGGTGCGCGCCTTGGCCTTGCCTCCGACGACCCCGATGACGGTGGCGCCGGCGGCCTTGCCGAGCTGGACGGCGGCGCTGCCGACCCCGCCGGCGGCGGCGTGCACGAGGAGGGTCTCGCCGGCTTGGAGGCGGGCCCGGCGGTGCAGGCCGAACCACCCGGTCTGGTAGCCGATGTGCAGGGCGGCGGCCTCGGCGTCGTCGAGGGTCTCGGGGGCGGGCAGCAGGGCGCGGGCGGAAGCGGTGACGTACTCGGCGAAGCCGCCGTGCGGCAGGCTCGGGTTGGCGATGACGCGGCGGCCGTCCTCGGTCTCGCCGCAGATCTCGACGCCGGGGGTGAAGGGCAGCGGCGGGCGGATCTGGTACTGGCCCCGGACGAGCAGCGCGTCGGGGAAGTTGACGTTCGCCGCGAGCACCTTGAGCCTCACCTCGCCCTCGCCGGGCACCGGTTCGGGAACCTCTTCGAGGCGCATGGCCTCTCGGGGTTCACCGGGGGTATGTACTCGCCATGCCTGCATCCGGGGCCTCCAGCCGCCGTCGAGGAACCACGCTCCGCGGGCATACTAAGCGGTCGCTTGCCACTCTGGGAACCGTCGGCGGGACGGTTTCCGGGCCGGACCGAAACACCACGCGCCAATCCGGCCACTCCAGCCCCCGATCAGGCAACATGTGGCGTGCACTCGTCATGACTTGAGTCCAGGGGGGACCACCACATGAGAAGAAGCACGTCCGCGGCCGCTGCCGCCGTCGTTCTGGCCGGACTGGTCACGGCGGCCGCCCCGGCCGCGGCGGCCGGGACCGCGTGCACGCCGGACATCCTGCGGCTGCCGGCCCTCGCGGCGGGCCCCTCGCCGGCCTACGGGTCCGTGCGCGCCTTCGGGGCCGGCGGCCTGGTGGCCGGCGAGAGCGTCGGACTGCCCGCGTACTGGACGGCCGACCACGCGGTGCACGCCGTCCCGCTGCCCGAGGGCTTCGTGTCCGGCGAGGTCGTCGGCGTGAACGCCAAGGGCCTGATGGTGGGCACCCTCCGGCGAGCCGGTGCGCCGGACACGCCGTACGGGTTCACGTACCAGAAGGGTGCGGCGGCGGTCCGGCTGATCGGCGGGGCAGCCACCGCGAGCACGGTGGCGGACGTCAACGACGCGGGCCGCTCGGTCGGCATGGAGGGCGGCGTCGCCAAGGAATGGCTGAACGGAGCGGTGGTGCGCGAGCTGCCCGTGCCCGCGGACGCCCATCCGGGCACCAGGATCGTCTCGGTGAACGGGATCAACGCGCGCGGGGACATCGTCGGCACGGCGCAGACGTCCTACGAGGAGGACGACCAGCTCAGGGGGAAGAGCTTCCCGGTCGTCTGGCCCGCCGGGGGCGGGTACCCGCCGTACAGCCTCCAGGTGTGGACCGAGGACGACCGGACGGTCTGGACGGCCGCGGCCGGCATCGACGACCGGGGCCGGGTCATCGGCCACGAGGACCGCAGCCACCGCGACTGGCAGGAGCGCAAGCCGGCCGTCTGGAAGAAGCCGTACGACGCCCTGCCGAACGACCCCGGCCGGGTCACGGGCTACGACCACCTGACCCTCGACGGGCTCAGCCCGGCCACGAACGTGGCCGTCGGCTCGGCCGTCACCTTCGTCGAGGGGTACGCCAACTTCGTCCACGCCGCGTACTGGCCGGGCACGGGGGCTCCGCTGGCCCTCCCCCACCCCGCCGGCACCGGCCCGGACTCGCGCAGTTCGGCGTACGCGGCCTCGGACGACGACCGGGTGGGCGGCACCTTCTACGACTGGGACACGAGGAAGGGCACCGCCGTGGTGTGGACCTGCGCGAGCAAGCAGGCGTACGCGCCGCAGAAGTGACCCCGCCGCGGGCATGGTGATCTCGGCGCCCGCGCGCTATCGATGCCGCATGACGGACGAGATCCCGCCCGGCCTGTCCGGGCTGCCCGCGCCGCCGCCGCTCGGGTCCGCCGCGCTCCCCGCCGGTACGTACGCGGGGCAGGTGGTCCTCGTGACCGGCGGCGGCACCGGGCTGGGCAAGGCCATCGCCGCCGAGTTCGCGCGGCTCGGCGCGGACCTGGTGATCGCGGGCCGGCGCGCCGCGCGGCTGGAGGCGGCGCGGGAGGAGCTGGCGGCCGTCCCCGGCGCGGGCCGGGTCACGGCCGCCGTCTGCGACATCCGGGAGCCGGAGCGGATCTCGGAGCTCTTCGACGCGGCGCAGGCGGCGCTCGGCCTGCCGGACGTCCTGGTCAACAATGCGGCCGCCAACTTCCCCTCCCCGGCCGAGGACCTGTCCCCGAACGCCTGGCGGGCGGTTGTGGACATCACCCTGACCGGCACCTGGTTCACGACCCGCGAGTTCGGGCGGCGCCACCTCGGCGCCGGCACCCCCGGGTCCATCGTGAACATCGGCGCCTCGTACGCCTGGACCGGCGGGCCGGGCTTCGCCCACAGCGCGGCCGCCAAGGCCGGGGTGAAGAACCTGGTGGAGACGCTCGCGGTCGAGTGGGGCCCGTACGGCATCCAGATCAACGGGCTCGTGCCCGGCCTGTTCCCGCACGACGACATGACCGAGGACATCCGCGACGGCCTGGAGCGGGCCGCGCCCGCTGCCCGCGACCGCCGCCAGCCCGCCCTGCGCGTCGGCGCCCCGCGCGAACTCGGCTGGGCGGCCACCTTCCTGGCCTCCCCGTACGCCCGGTTCATCACCGGGCACACCCTGGTCGTCGACGGCGCGAACTGGCAGCGCCGCTCGCTGGTGAACCCCGAGGTGGTCCCGGTCCGCACCCAGCTGGGCCGCGGCCCGTACAGCCCCTGAAGGCCGGTTGTCGGTGCCCGGTGCGAGGATCGGACCATGTCTCTCGCCGATCTGACCCTCGACCACTGGCGTTCGCTCGACCGGGCCGCCGCCGGGCGAATCGCGCACGAGGCCGCCGCGCAGGCGGGCGGCCGCGTGGTGCTGCTCGACACCGTCGACCACCTCGGCGGACCACTGCACCGCGTGCGCATCGAGCGCGGGGGACGGGAGTTCGCCCTGATACCCGGCGGGCCGGTGCGGCTCGGCTTCGATCCGCGGGCCTGGGTGCCGACGTCCGCGCAGGCCGCCGACTACGAGGAGAGCCGGGCGGAGGGGTACGGGTACGAACTCCCCCTGGAGGACTACCTCGCCGAGGTGCTCAGCCCGGTCCGTACCGCCGTGCTCGCCACCGTGCTCATGGCGGTGGAGGACGAGACGCTGACCGAACGCCCGGAGTCGACGGCGGACGTGCTCGCGGCGCGCGGGCTGCGGATGCCGGGCCCCGACGAGTGGGAGCACGCCTGCGGGGCCGGGGCGGGCACCCTGTTCCGGTGGGGGAACGAGTGCCCCCTGGACGAGCCCTCGTACGGGGGCGACGGCGGCGTGCGGCACGAACCGAACGCCTTCGGGCTGCACATCGCCTACGACAGCTACGGGACGGAGCTGAGCAGCGACCCGGCCGCCGTGCACGGCGGTGACGGCGGCGAGGCCGTGTGCGGCGGATACGGCGACCTGCTCGCGTGGCTGCCGCTGGCCACCGCCAACCGCAACCCTGCCACCGCCGAGTTCGCGTACGGACCGGGCGGCGAGGGCCTGTACGAGGGGTTCTCGACGCGGCCGGTGTTCAGCCTCCGGTGAAGTGCGGCGGGCGGCGGGCCGCCTTGGCGGCGTAGCCCTCGCGGCAGTCCTCGGAGGCGAGGGTCAGGGCCGCCGTCATGGCGACGCGGTCGAGGGCCGGGGCGAGGGCGGCGTCGGCATAGGCGTCGATCGCGCGCTTGACGCCCTGCACGGCGAGCGGGGCGTTGGCCGCGATCTCGGCCGCCACCGCGCGGGCCGCGGCGTCCAGCTCCTGCGGGGGGACCAGCAGTTGGACCAGGTTCAGGCGGTACGCCGTCGCCGCGTCGACGCGGCGGCCGGTCAGCGCCAGGAACTTGGCCCAGCCCGCGCCCGCCTCGCGGGCGATCCGCAGATCCCCGCCCGCGTCCACCGCGACGCCGAGCTGCGCCTCGGGCAGGGCGAAGACGGCGTCCTCGGCGGCGACGCGGAGGTCGGCCATCAGGGCCAGTTCGAAGCCGAAGCCGAGGCAGTAGCCCTGTACGGCGGCCACCACCGGCTGCGGGAGCCGCGACAGCACGGCGAAGCGCTCGTGCACCCAGCGGATGCCCTCGTAGTAGTTGCGCGTCCGCTCGGCGGCCGTCGCGCCCGTGATGGCGCCGCCCGGGGCCTTCACGTCGATGCCCGCGCAGAAGGCGCGGCCCTCGGCCCGCAGCAGGACCACCCGTACGTCCGGATCGAAGCGGATCCGGTCCGCGAGCAGGCCCAGCTGGCGGGTGGACTCCCAGCTCCAGCCGTTGAGCCGGTCCGGGCGGCAGAGGGTGAGGACCGCGATCCCGTCCGCGGTCTCCAGGCGGATGCGCTCCTCCCCCTCCTCGACCTCGTTGCCGATGGTGTCGATCACGGAAGCCTCCTCTGACGATCCGTCAGAATAGAGGCTCCGGGCTCAGCGCGTGAAGACCTCGAACGTCACCGCCGGGCGGCCGCCGAAACGCGGCGCCGCCTGCTGGGCGTAACCGGTGAGGAAGCCGCGGACGTACTCCTCGGGGTCCTGGTCGGTCAGGACCTCGATGTACGCCTTGTGCTCCATCAGCGACTTGATCGAACGCTCCAGTCCGGGACCTGCGTCCACGGCGTGCGTGGGGGTCGAGGACCCGGCCACCGCGATCCAGCGGACCCCGTCCCAGGGCTCCAGGCCCTGCTCGGAGATGAGCTCCGGGAAGATCCACCGGTTGCCGGCGTCGGCGGCCGCGTCCAGGGCGGCCCGGCCGACGGCCTTGTGGTCGGGGGTGTTCCAGTTGCCGCCGCCGCCCTGACCGCCCCAGGTGTCGCGGTGGTTGAGGGTGATGAGCAGTTCGGGGCGGTGCCGGCGGATGGCGGCCGCGATGTCCCGGCGCAGGTCCAGGCCGTACTCGACGACCCCGTCGCGATAGTCGAGGAACTCCACGGTGGACACCCCGACGACGGCGGCGCTCGCACGCTGTTCGGCCTCCCGCAGCGGAGCGCACTCCTCGGGCGGGATCGTGTCGATGCCTGCCTCGCCGCGGGTCGCCAGGAGGTAGACGACCTCGCGGCCGCCGTCCGTCCAGTGGGCGATCGCCCCGGCCCCGCCGTACTCCAGATCGTCGGGGTGGGCGACCACCGCGAGGGCGCGCTGCCAGTCGGCGGGCATCGGCTCCAAGGGCGCGGGCTGATCCAGTTGTTCGGTCATGCCCGCACAATAAACGCCCGCCCCCGGACCCCGCCGTTCCGCGAGCCGAGTCCTAGACGTCGTCGCGCACGAGGGCCAGCAGGCGGTCCAGGACGCGGGGGCCGCCGGCGCGGACGCCGTCGTGTTCGAACTCGTCCGTGACCCAGGTGCGCAGGCCCCGGATCCGCGCGGCCGTGTCCAGGGAGTGGGCGGTGTCCACGTACAGGTCGTCGTGGTAGATCGCGGCGGCCACCGGGACCTCGTTGGCGGCGAGTCGGGCCGGGTCGTACAGGGGTCCCCAGCCGGTACGGGCGGCCAGCAGTTCGGCGGTCTCGCGCAGCGGGGCCAGCGCCGGGTCGGCGGTGAAGTGCCAGGGGTGGACGGTCTCGCCGGTCAACAGCACGGGCCCGTCGCCCGCGAGGGCCTTCGCGGCGTCGAAGCCGGGGTGTGCGGCGCGGACCCGTTCGGCGGCCCAGGCGGTGGGCGCGGCCGCGTCCTGGGCGTAGATGGCCTCGTGGAGCAGGGCGTACAGCGGGTGCGCGGCGAACGAGAGCAGACCCTGTACGTGTTCCAGGAAGGCGTCGGCGAGGGCCGGGCCCGCCGGGGTCGGGACGAAGGCGTCCTCGAGCAGGTAGTGCAGCTGGTGGCTGCCGTCGCCGGTGCCGAGCAGGATGCCGAGGGACTGGAAGGCCTCGGCGGTGAGGCGGTGGCCGCCGGGGAGTACGGCCGGGCGCTCCGCGAGGTGGGCGGCGACGCGGCGGGCGCGCTCGACGTCCATCGGGTAGCGGGCGTAGTGGGCCCGGTTCTTGCGCTCCATGCGGGGGTACGCCGCCGCGTACACCTCGTCGGCGGTGGCGGTCAGGGAGGGGAGGCCGCCGGTGATCAGGGCGGCGGCCAGGCCTTCGGGGGCGGTGGAGAGGTAGTGGGTGGTGCAGAAGCCGCCGAAGCTCTGCCCGAGCACGGTCCAGGGCGCGCCGCCGGTCAGGCCGGGGCGGATGGCCTCGGCGTCGCGCACGATGGAGTCGGCACGGAAGTGGGCGAGGTACTCCGCCTGCTGCCCGGGGGTGCCGCGCAGGGGCAGGGTCTGCCGGTTCGCCGGAGTGGAGCGGCCGGTTCCGCGCTGGTCGAGCAGGAGGACGCGGTATTCGGTGAGGGCCCGCTCCAGCCAGGCCTGCCGGCCCGTGAAGCGGCGCGCGCCGAAGCCGGGGCCGCCCTCCAGGTACAGCAGCCAGGGCAGGGTCTCGGGGTCCTTGCCGGTGGCGACGGCCTCGCGGGCGTACAGCTCGATGTGCTCCCCGTCCGGGCGCCCGTGGTCGAGCGGGACGCTGAACCGGTGGTCGGTGAGGACGACACCGGGCTGGCGGTAGCTGTGGTCGATGGTCACGAACGGCCCCTGGGTGTGCGGCGGCCCCGGTCGGATCGCGACCGGGGCACGGGTCTGGCGGCCCGGCCGAGTCTAGTGCCGGGCCCGCCCTCCGCCCCCGTGCCCCCACCTGCGGCCGCGTCAGCCCGGGGCGGGGGCCGGCGCCGGGGGGTGTCCGCGAAGGGGCGCCGTCCGCCCGGAGGGCGGGCCAGGCGGGACTTCGCGGACACGCCCTAGGAGAACTCCACCACGGAGCGCAGGACCTCGCCGCGGTGCATGCGGGTGAAGGCCTCTTCCACGGCGTCCAGGGGGATGGTCTCGGAGACGAAGGCGTCGAGGTCGAGGCGGCCCTGGAGGTACAGGTCGACGAGGAGGGGGAAGTCCCGCTCGGGCAGGCAGTCCCCGTACCAGGATGACTTGAGGGAGCCGCCGCGGCCGAACACGTCGAGCAGCGGGAGTTCGAGCTTCATCTCCGGCGTGGGCACGCCGACCAGGACCACCGTGCCCGCGAGGTCGCGGGCGTAGAAGGCCTGCCGGTAGGTCTCGGGGCGGCCCACGGCGTCGATGACCACGTCCGCGCCGTTGCCGCCGGTCAGGGACTGGATGGCCTTGACCACGTCCTCCGTGGCGCCGTTGACGGTGTGGGTGGCGCCGAGGCCGCGCGCCCACTCCAGCTTCCGGTCGTCGAGGTCGACGGCGATGATCCGGGCCGCGCCGGCGAGGCGGGCGCCGGCGATGGCCGCGTTGCCCACTCCCCCGCAGCCGATGACGGCGACGGAGTCGCCCCGCCCGACGTTGCCGGTGTTCAGGGCCGCGCCGAGGCCGGCCATCACCCCGCAGCCGAGGAGCCCGGCGGCGGCCGGGGAGGCCGCCGGGTCGACCTTGGTGCACTGGCCGGCCGCGACCAGGGTCTTCTCGGCGAACGCGCCGATGCCGAGCGCCGGGGAGAGCGGGGTGCCGTCCTCCAGGGTCATGGGCTGCGTGGCGTTGTGCGTGTTGAAGCAGTACCAGGGGCGGCCGCGCTTGCAGGCCCGGCAGGTACCGCACACGGCGCGCCAGTTGAGGACGACGAAGTCGCCCGGTGCGACGGAGGTGACGTCCGGGCCGACGGATTCGACGATTCCGGCGGCCTCGTGGCCGAGGAGGAAGGGGAACTCGTCGTTGATGCCGCCCTCGCGGTAGTGGAGGTCGGTGTGGCAGACCCCGCAGGCCTGGACCTTGACCAGGGCCTCGCCGGGCCCCGGGTCGGGCACGAGGATCGTCGTCGTCTCCACCGGTGCGCCCTTGCTCCGGGCAATGACCCCTCGTACGCGATGTGTCACGTCGTACCCCGCTCTGGTCGATCTGTCTGGATCAACGAACGTACACGGGCGCGGCGGTGGAGGGGAGCCGTGTCACGCCGGGGAAGTCGCAGTGGCGAGTTCCGGCGGTACGGCGGCGCGAAGTGCCGCGCCGAAGGCGGCCACGGCCGGGTGGGCGCCCGCGCCGCTGCGGAAGGCGATCTTCGTTCGGCGCTCCATGAGGAGCCGGGTGAGGGATACGGCCGGGTCGGCGGGGCCCATCACCCCGAGCTGCGGGACGACGGCGACTCCCTGACCGGCCGCGACCAGGGCGAGCACGGTGGGGAACTCGTCGACCCGGTGGCGGATCCGCGGGGTGAACCCGGCGGCCTGGCAGGCCCGCAGGGTCATGGCGTGGCAGAGGGTTCCGGGGGTGGCCGTGATCCAGGGGGCGCCGGCGTGGGCCCGCAGGACGGCGCCCTGCTCGGGGCCGGGGGCGGGGGCCGCGGCCCCGACGGGAGCCGCCGGCGCGGGGACGGCCTGCGCCGGGACGGACTGCGCCGGCGCCGCCAGGTACATCGACTCCCGGTAGAGCGGCTGCGTCGCGAGCCCCGGCTCCTGCGGCGCGGGGACGAAGTCGTACTCGTGGACCAGGGCCACGTCCAGGTCCCCGGCGCGCAGGGCGTGCGCGACCTCCGCCGGGTCGGTCTCCGAGACCATCGGCTCCAGCCCCGGATGGCGCCTGGCCAGGTCCACCAGGGCGGCCGGGACGATGGCCCGGATGGCGGTGGGGAAGGCCCCGACGCGCAGGGCCCCGGCCAGTCCGCTGCGCGCCTCGGCGAGATCGGCGTCGGCCTGTTCCAGCCGCTCCAGTACGGCTTCGGCGTGCCGGACCAGGTTCTGGCCGGCCGGGGTGAGCCGGACCCGGCGGCCGGTGCGTTCGAGCAGCGGCAGCCCCGCCTCCCGTTCGAGGACGGCGAGTTGCTGGGACACCGCCGAAGGGCTGAACGCGAGGGCCTCGGCCACCGCGGCGATGGTCCCCCGGCGGGCGAGTTCGCGCAGCAGGCGCAGGCGTCGTACGTCGAGCATCGGCTCAGCTTACGGTTCGGGTAAGAAACGCGAACTGGATTCGGCGCTCGGGGCGGATGAAGCTCGTGGGCATGACACAGGACCTCTCCCTCCACGGGATCCACGTACCGCTCGTCACGCCCTTCACGCGCTCCGGGGACATCGCCGCCGAGGCCCTGGAGGCACTCGCCCACCAGGTGCTCGACGAGGGCGCCACCGGGATCGTCGCCCTCGGCACCACCGGCGAGGCCGCCGCGCTCGACGAGGCGGAGCGCGACCTCGTCACCGACGTCTGCTCCCGGGTCTGCCGGGAGCGGGGCGCGATGCTGACCGTGGGCGCCGGGGCGGGCGCCACCCGCGCCGCGGGGGCGGGGCTCGGCCGGCTGGCGAGGTGGCCCGGGGTGGGCGCGGCGCTGGTGACCGTGCCCTCGTTCGTACGGCCCGGGGCGGCGGGGGTACTGGCGCACTTCGCGCGGCTGGCCGAGGCGAGCCCCGTACCGCTGGTCGTCTACCACATCCCGTACCGGACCGGGCAGCCGCTGGACGCGGCCGCGCTGCGGGCCCTCGGGGAGCTGCCCGGGGTGGCGGGGATGAAGTACGCGGGCGGCGGCGTCGGCGAGGAGGCGGTGGCGCTGCTGGGCGGGCCGCCGGAGGGGTGCGCGGTCCTGGCGGGCGACGACCTGTACGTGTCCCCCCTGCTGGCGCTGGGCGCGGCGGGCGGGATCCTCGCCTCGGCCCACCTGGCGACGGCGCGGTACGCGGAGCTGGCGGCGGCCTGGCGGGCCGGTGACGTGCCGCGGGCGCGGGCCCTGGGACACGCGCTGGCCCGGCTCTCGGCGGCGCTCTTCGCCGAGCCGAATCCGGTGGTGGTCAAGGGGGTGCTGCACGCCCAGGGCCGGATCCCGACACCGGAGGTACGGCTTCCGCTGCTACCGGCGGGCGGCGCGGCGGTGTCGGCGGCGATGGAACGGCTGGCGGAGGTCCGCGGCCCCCTCTGACCGACCGCGCACATCCCGCGAGCATGCCGCGGACATGCCGGGAAGTGCCCCCTGTGGGCGGTTCGCAAACAACGGGCGAGATGCCCGAATCGGGCCAGGGTATGGGCGACTTGTCCGTTTCCCCGAAAGGCTTCCGGGACCCGTGATGTGAGTCACTCGAATAGGACCAACATCATTAAACCGGAACAGGTGATTCCCTTTTCCCGGAAAGGAATTTCGGCATTCCCGGAAGGGACCCCCAAGGTCGTTTACGACCCTGAAACCGGCAAGTCGATCACCAGGGGGAATTCGAGCCTTGTTCCCGCCCGGCGGACTCGCTTACCTTCACGTCATTCCCAGCGGGCAGCCGCCGAAACCGGCGGCCGCCAGGGATCCCCCGCACCCCCACGTGAGGAATTCCGCCATGCCCGGACTCGGTAAGCACCGTCGGCCGAAGCAGCGCCCGATCGCCCGCAAGCTGGCTGTCGCCGGCACCGGCGGCGCCGCCCTCGCCCTGCCGCTGATCAGCGCGACCACGGCCGGTGCGGCCGTCACGCAGCCGGCCGCGGCGCCCGCCGTGAAGGCCGTCACGCCGACCGCCGTCAAGCCGGCGGTGGGAAAGGCGGCGGTTCCCCTCACCTATTCCGTGACCGCCGGCGACACCCTTTCGAAGATCGCCGTCGAGCACGCGGTGAACGGCGGCTGGCAGGCCCTGTACGAGGCCAACCGGAGCGCCATCGGGTCCAACCCCTCGATCATCCGCCCCGGCCTCAAACTGAGCATCGGCGCGGCGGCCAAGGCGGCCGCCGCGAAGGCGACCGGGGTGAAGGCGGCCGCGGCGGCCAAGCCCGCCACCACGTACGCGAACAACCTCGACGGCTGGATCCGGCAGTCGCTGGACATCATGGCCCGGCACGGAATCCCCGGCAGCTACAACGGAATTCACCGCAACGTGATGCGCGAGTCCTCGGGCAACCCGATGGCCATCAACAACTGGGACTCCAACGCCGCCGCGGGCATTCCCTCCAAGGGGCTGCTCCAGGTCATCGACCCGACCTTCCGCGCCTATCACGTGCCCGGCACGTCCATGGACTCGTACGACCCGGTCGCCAACATCACGGCCGCCTGCAACTACGCGGCGGACCGCTACGGCTCGATCGACAACGTCAACGGCGCCTACTAGGCGCCCCGGACGGCCGTCCCCGAGTCCGCGACCCGACCCGACCGTCTAGAGCCAGCCCTGGCGGCGGGCCGCGCGGACGGCCTCCATGCGGTTGCGGGTGCCCGTCTTGCCGATGGCGGACGACAGGTAGTTCCGTACCGTCGACTCCGACAGATGGACCCTGGCCGCGATGTCGGCCACGGTCGCCCCGTCGACCGCCGCGCCCAGCACGTCGACCTCACGCGCGGTCAGCGGATTCGGACCGGCACTGAGCGCGGCAGCGGCGAGCGCGGGGTCGATCACCGTCTCCCCCGCGAGCACCCGGCGTACCGCGGCGGCCAGTTCCTCCACCGGCCCGTCCTTGACCAGGAATCCGGCGGCCCCCGCCTCCATCGCCCGGCGCAGGTATCCGGGGCGGCCGAAGGTGGTCAGGATCAGCACCCTGCAGCCGGGGCAGCGCGTGCGCAGCTCGGCGGCCGCGTCGAGACCGCTGCGGCCCGGGAGTTCGATGTCGAGCAGGGCCACGTCCGGCCGCGCCTCGATCGCGGCGGGCACGATCTCGTCCCCGGCGCCGACCTGCGCCACGACCTCGATGTCCTCCTCCAGCCCGAGCAGCAGGGCCAGCGCGCCGCGCATCATGCCCTGGTCCTCCGCGAGCAGGACCTTGATCATCGACTCTCCTCGTTCCCGGAGTTCCCGGAGTTCCCGGCATTCCCGGCGTTCCCTGCGTTCCCGGAGTTCCCCGGGTTCTCCACCGGGAGCTCGGCCGTGACCCGGAACCCGCGCCCCGCCCCGGGGACCGGGCCTCCGACGAGGGTGCCGCCCGCCGCGGCGAGCCGTTCCGTCAGGCCGGTCAGTCCGCTGCCCGGCGGGGTCGAGCCTACGCCGTTCCCGTTGTCGGTGATCACCAGGCGGACCCGTTCCGCCGTGCTCCGCACCTCGATCTCGCAGGTGGTCGCACCGCTGTGCCGGATGGCATTGGTGGCGGCCTCGCGCACCACCCAGCCCAGCAGCGCCGCCGCCTGCGGGGGCAGCGGGTGCCCCGACTGCCGTACGACGGGCTCGATCCCGGCGGCGGTCAGCGCGCCGCGGGCCCGGTCGAGCTCGGCGGCGAGGCTGGTCTCGCGGTAGCCGGTGACGGCCTCGCGGATCTCGGTGAGCGCCTGGCGCCCGACCGACTCGATGTCGGCGATCTGGCCGAGGGCGGCCTCCATGTCCCGTGGAGCGATCCTGCGGGCCGCCTCCGATTTCACGACGATCACCGACAGCGTGTGGCCGAGCAGGTCGTGCAGATCGCGGGAGAAGCGCAGCCGCTCCTGGTCCACGGCGGCCCGGGCCAGCTCCTCCCGCGTCTCGCGCAGTTCCTTGACGGTCTCGGACAGGGCGAGGATGGCCGCGGTGACCATGCCGGACACGAGCGTCCCGTAGGCGATGCCGAGGGTGTCCCAGCCCTCGTCGAGGCCGGCGATCGCCCCGGCGAGGGCGGTGACGACGAACATCACGGGGCCGAGCAGGCGTCCCCGGATCACCGCACCCGTGGCCAGGCCCCACAGCGGGAAGAACAGCAGCCAGTTGCCCCCGTACGCCAGGGCGAGGGCGCAGGTGACCGCGCCGAGGGCGGCCAGGCACCAGCGGGTGCCCGCGGCCTCGCGGGCCCGCCGGTCGAAGGCGCGGAACACCAGGGTGACGTACAGGGAGTTGAAGAGCAGCAGGCCCAGGGCGCCGATCCAGGGGTTGGGGGTCTCCCCCTTGATGACGTTCGAGATGGCACCCATCCCCAGCAGCAGCCAGGGCAGCAGCGCGAAGGGGTTCGAAGGGGCCATCGGGCCGCAGCCCTGGCCGGGATCCTCGCCACTCGCCCTGCGGCGCTTCCGCTCCGCCCGCCATTCGGCTTTGCGCACGGCCCAGTCGGCCTTCCGGGCCCTGCGGCCCTCGCGCCATTCCCGCATCTTCATTCCGGTTCCCCGCTCCATGCGCTACGCCGTCCTCGCGGACCGACGGTACGAGAGCACCGCGTACGAACCGAACAGCAGGGCCCATGCCGCGAGTACGGCGACCGCGGCCGCACCGGGGGCCGCGCCCGCGGCGAGGGACTGCCCGATCTCGGCGAAGCGGCGCGTGGGGGTGAAGCCCGACAGGGAGCGCAGCCAGTGCGGGAACAGCTCGGTCGGGAACCAGAGTCCGCCGACGATGGAGAGCGCGAGGCTGCACCCGACGTTGACCACGCCGGTGGTCTGGGCGGTGAGCCGGTACCCGTTGCCGATGCCGAGCAGGGTGAAGGGGAGCGCGCCGAGCCACAGGACGAGGGCGACGGCGGACCACTGCCAGGCCTCCAGGCGTACCCCGTTGACGAAAGCGCCGGCCGCGAGCACGGCGGCCACGGCGGGCAGCACCGTCACCGAGCCGGTCAGGGCACGGCCGATCACCACCTGGCGGGGGGTCATCGGGGTGACCCGCAGCTGGCGCAGCCAGCCGATGCCCTTGTCCTCGGCGACACCGGTCCCGGTCCCCAGGGCCGCTCCCAGGGCCCCGTACGCGGCCATGGCCACCATGGAGGCCGTCTTCCAGTCGCCGGTGTCGGCGTCGGACCCGAGGTTGGTGAAGAGCAGGTACATGAGCACCGGCATGCCGATGCCGAAGACGACGAAGGAGGTGTCGCGCAGGGTCCGGCGGACTTCCAGACGGACGTAGGCGGTGATCATCGGGCGCTCCCCGCGGAAAGGGTGTGGGCGTGGCTGTCGGTGAGGGCGAGGAAGGCGTCGTCGAGCGAGGGCGCGGTGACCTCGATCCCGCGGACGGCGCCGAGGCCGGCGAGCGCGACGACCGTCGCGTCCGGATCCTCCGTACGCAGCCGCGCGCGGTCCGCCCGTACCTCCACGCAGACCACACCGGGCAGTTCGCCGAGCCCTTCGGTGGGGCGCCCGGCCAGGTCGACGCAGACCAGCGACCCGCCGGCGGCACGACGCAGCTGCTCCCCGGTGCCGTCGGCGACGATCCGGCCCGCGTCGACGACCAGGATGCGGTCGGCGTGGGCGTCGGCTTCCTCCAGGTAGTGCGTGGAGAACAGGACGGTGTTGCCCCGCCGGGCGTAGCCGCGCATGGACTCCCAGAAGGCCCGCCGGGCCTCCACGTCGAGGGCGGCGGTCGGCTCGTCCAGCACGATGAGCTCCGGGTTCCCGGCGAGGGCCACGGCGAAGCGGACGCGCTGGGCCTGGCCGCCCGAGAGCCGGTCGATGCGGCGGCCGGCGAGCTCGGTGAGTCCGGCGAGCTCCAGCGCCTCGGCGACGGGCAGGGGGGCGGGGTGGGTGCGGGCCACGAAGCCGACGAGCTCGCGCACGGTGATCCGCGGTACGGCGCGCCCCTCCTGGAGCATGGCGCCCACCCGGCCGGCCCGGACCGCCCGGTCGGGGGTCTCTCCGAAGAGCCGTACGGTGCCCGCGTCGGGCTCCTCGAGGCCGAGCAGCAGGCTGATCGTGGTGGACTTGCCGGCGCCGTTGCGGCCGAGCAGGGCGACCGTCTCGCCGGGCCGGACGTCGAGGTCGATGCCGGCCACGGCGCGGACGGCGCCGAAGGACTTGGCCACGTGCCGGAACCGGATCGCGGGCTCCTCGTGCGCCGGTCGGGCGGTCCGGCTCGTCCGGAGGGTCCGTGTCGTCTGCGTCATGCCCACCACGCTACGAATCGGGGCGGGTCCGCCGGCAGATCCGCATGTACGGACCCCACCGGTACAAATGTCACGACCGGCGGACCGGTGGACGCCTGCGGGCCCCCTCAGCGCCCGGCGCGGGCGCGCAGCAGGGTGCGGACGGGGGCGGCCAGGCCGTAGCCGACGTCCTTGCGCAGCGCCCGGACGCCGGCCCGTTCCACGGCGGTCAGCTGGTGTCCCATCAGCTCCGTCATCGCGGCGATCACGGGGCGCAGGCCCGGCTCGACGAGGTCGAGGATGCCTTCGGTGGCGTCGAGGGCGCTGCGGGCGCGCCGGGTTTCGTCGGCGAGGAGTGCGCGTACGGCCGCGGTGTCGCGGGCCTGTTCGAGGTCGGCCCGGGTGACGCAGTGCTCGGCGAGGCGGGCGCGCGGCAGGCACAGCCGGCCGTCCGCGAGGTCCCCGGCGAGGTCCGCGAGGAAGTCGACCCGCTGGGCGGCGTCCACGAACCGCCGCCACCCGGCGGCCTGCTCCTCGTCGGGCCCGCCCTGGTACTGGAGTCCGGTGAAGACCAGCACCCCGGGCCAGGCGTAGGCGTCGAGGTACTCCTGGAAGTCCTCCTCGGTGTCGAAGCCGTCGAAGCCGGCCTCGGCGGTGGCGGCGCCCTCCAGGAACCGGGAGACCCAGTGCCCGGGCAGCCCGCGGGTGGCGACGGCGTGGGCGTACGCGCGCAGCAGCGGGTCGGGGCTGTCGCCGGTCTCCAGGGCCGCTTCCACCTGCCCGGTGAGCGCGGCCAGACCGGCGGAACGTTCCTGCGGCGTGCCGGTCTCCGCCACGTCGTCGACGAGGTTCATGAAACCCACCCCCGCCGTCAGCCAGGGCACGAGCGGCGGCGCGGCGAGCAGCCGCAGCGTCACGTACGGGGCCGGCTCGCGGCGCAGGACCCGGCGGGCGACGTACGTGAAGTCCTCCCGCAGCCGGGGGCCGGTGACACCGGCGGCGGTGAGGGTGGTGCGCCAGCTGGGCATGGTGGTGGTACTCCCCGAGTCGGACCGTGAAGAGCCGTACGTGCGCCGTGCGTGCGGTGCATGCGGCGCGCGTACGGCACCCGTACGGATACACGATGTCAGGAGCGGTAGACCTTCTTCACCTTGCCCTGGGTGTCGGCGTAGACGTACCCGCCCTGGCCGTACTCGTCGGTGAGGTAGGGCCGCATGGAGGGGGTTCCGTCGAGGAGCCAGGGTTCGACGATGACGTAGCGGGAGGTCGGGTTGGTCACGCCCAGTTCCTGCTTGGCGGTGTCGAGGAGGCCGGGCAGGGCGTCCCAGTTGACGGTCGCCATGTCGATCAGCGGCTCGTCGGCCTTGATGGTGCTGCCGGGGCCGGTGCGCTTCGCCTCGCCGTCGCGGTACTGGTAGCGGTCGTAGGTCTTGGCTCCGGGGGCGGTGGGGATGGACGCGAGGACGTACTCCTCGTAGATGTTCATCTCCACGAACTGGGTGGTGCCCGTCTTCTGCTTGAGGGCCTCGATCGCCGTGCGCACGTTGGCGGGGGTGAGCAGGCTGCCCTTGGGGGCGGCGGCCTGGCTGCCGGCCGACTTGGGGAGGCTCTGCTGGGGGCGGGGGGTCGAGGGGCCGGCGCCCGCGGTGGTGCTGCCGCCCTTCGCCCCGTCGCTGCCGCCCTTGGCGCCGGTGTCCGAGCCGGGGAACCACTTGACGAACCCGATCACGCCGCCGGCCAGGACCAGCGCGAGGACGGCGGCGAGCAGCGCCGGGCGCCGGCGCGCGGCGGACGGGGCCGGGACGGGCGTGGTGACCGAGTACGGGGAGCCGCCGCCGGGGGTGAACGGCGCCGACGGCGCGTAGGGGTGCGGGACCTGCGGCTGCGCGGGCCGGGTCTGGCCGGCTCCTGCTCCTGCTCCTGCTCCTGCTCCCGCTCCGAGGCCGATGCCCGGCTGCGGGGTCGGCGGCCCGTACTGGCCCAGGACCGTGGGGGACGCGGCCGGCGGAGCGACCGGCGAGGCTCCGCTCGCGAGAGCGCTGCTCGCGTCCCGGAGCAGTTGTTCCAGCTGCGCCGCGTCGGGCCGTACGGACAGGTCGCGTACGAGCAGCCGTTCCAGTACGGGCCCCAGCGGACCGGAGCGCACCGGAGCCGGGATCGGCTCGTCGAGCACGGCGACGACGGTGGCCAGCGTGGTGGCCCGGCGCAGCGGATGGGCCCCTTCCGAGGCCACGTAGAGCAGCATGCCGAGCGACCAGAGGTCGGAGGCCGCCAGGCCCTCCTCACCGCGCGCCCGCTCCGGGGCGATGTACTCCGGCGAGCCGATGAGCACGCCGGTGGACGTGAGCGCCGTCGAGTCGTGCAGGGCCGCGATGCCGAAGTCGGTCAGCACGGCGGAGCCGTCGGGGCGCAGCAGCACGTTGGCCGGCTTCACGTCGCGGTGGAGCACCCCTTCGGCGTGGGCGGCCCGCAGCGCGGACAGCACGTCGAGGCCGAGGCGCAGCACCTCGGCGACGGGCATCGGCCCCGACTCCAGCCTGTCGTGCAGGGAGCCGCCCTTGACCAGCTCCATCACGATCCACGGATGTCCGTCCGTGCCGGCGGCGGGCTCCACGATGTGGTGGATCGTCACGACGTGCGGGTGCGCCAACCGGGCGAGCGCGCGGGCCTCGCGGATGGCGCGTTCGCGCAGCTGGACGGTGAGTCCGGGCTGGGCGGCGGCGGTCGCCGGGTCCGGCGGGCGCACCTCTTTCAGGGCGACGTCGCGGTGCAGTGCGATGTCGCGGGCGCGCCACACCGTGCCCATGCCGCCGGCGCCCAGCGGTGCGATCAGTTCGAAGCGGCCGTCGACCAGCTGTCTGTCGGCCTCACTCATGTCCATGGCCGGACATCGTAGGCGCAGGCGGTGTCAGCAGCGTCGGCGGTCCACCGTCACGGTGCCCTGGGCGGTGGACAGGGTGCGGTCGTAGCAGCCGTGCCCGGGCTGCGACCCGTACAGCTGGTAGTGCTCGGAGCTGGTGCCGACCGCGTGCCGCTGCTCGCGCGGGACGTTCGCCGTGTAGCTCGCGTCGCCCGTGTACCGGTCGTCGAGGCGGGTCCGGTCCACGGTGCGGCCGCCGCGCAGGGTGCTCGTCTCGGCGCGGTCGCCGAGTGCGATGACGGTGCGCAGCCGGTCCCCGGCGCCCAGGGTGGTCTCGCCGTCCATCGTGTACGTGCGCGCGGTGCGGACGGTGGTGGGGCCGCGGGTGACGCTCTCCTCGTCGGTCCAGGTCGCGGTCAGGGCGTCCTGGTTCTCGCCCTCCGTCCAGCGGTGCGCGGAGGTGCCCCGCACGGCGCGGGTGACGGTGGTGGTGACCCGGCCGTGGGAGGTGTCGAGCCGGCCGGCGACGGTGAGCCGGTGGGCGCCCTCGGTGTCGAGGCGGTGCTGCGCGGCGGGCGTTCCGGGTGCGGCGGGCGTCCAGCGCGTGGAGTTGGCCGGTTCGCCCTCCTCGTGGCGGGTGAGGGAGCCGGTGACCACGGCCCGGCCCTCGTCCTGCCAGAGGAGCAGGTTCGTCGGGGTGCTCCAGCCGCTCTGCCCGGCCGGGACCCCGGCGACGGACACCTCGATCCGGTGCGGGCGGCCGTCGTTGAGGAGGGCGGCGTACGGGGTGAGGTCGTACAGGATCGGCTGGACGTCGAAGGCGCGGGGCGCCGGGGTGACGTACCAGAGGAAGGGGTTCGACCAGCCGCCGGTCCACACGGTCGGGAAGGGGGCGGCGATGCCGGCGAGCTGTCCGTCGACGGAGATGCGGACCTCGCGGTACGGGCCGTCGGCGGCCTTGCAGGAGTACGGGGCGGCGTCGGGGGTGGTCATGTACCAGTACTCCTCGCAGCCGCCGCCCGAGCCGGTGGCGTACACCTCGGCGAGGAGCCGCTCGGTGTTGCGCGGGGTGGTGACCGAGGGGGTGGTGAGCGGCAGGACGCGGTCGGGGGTGTCGGGGGCGGGGGCGTGCCCGCCCCGGTCGGCGGCGTAGAAGGTGAGGGTGACCTTGACGTCGATGACGCCGGTGTAGGTGCCGTCGACGAAGTTGCCGATCAGCATCTCGACGGGCTGCGGCCGGCCCAGGGTGTCGCGGTAGCGGGTGACGTCCTTCTCGACGGACCAGGTGATGCCGTCGGGCGAGGGCTCGGGGGTGGAGGTGCGCAGGATCTCGACGCCGCCGAGGGAGAGGTGGCCGAGGCGGTCGTACTGGCGGCCCTTGACCTTGCCGTCGAGGCGCAGGACCACCTTGGCCCAGGTCCCGCCGCACGCGGCCGGGGGCGCGTAGCTCCCGACGTACGGGGTGTAGTCGCGGAACTGGGCCTCGGCGACGGTCACCTCGCAGGAGCGGGTCGCGGGCCTGGCGACGGGCGGGGCCGCGGTGAGGGGGTCGTGCCAGTCGGTCCCGAACTCGGCGGGCGGCTCGGCGGCTGCGCCGTGGGCCCCGCTCCCTGTCCCGCCCCCGGTCGGGTCGGCCGCGGCCGCGGGTCCCGCGGCGCCGGCCAGGGTGCCCGCGGCGAGCGCGAGCGCGCCGAGCAGGCCCATGATCCTGTGTCGTGTCATGGCCCCGCAGTGAATCCGGCCCCACGGGCCCGGCACCAGGGGCACCGGCCCGCCCATGGCCGAATCTCGCCCCCCGTGACCGGGTCAGGCGGTGGGGACGATGACCGTGCCGTCGTCGTCCGCGTGGACCGTGTCCCCCGGGCGGAACGTCACTTCACCGATGGTGACCGGCACGTCCACCGTGCCCTCGCCCGTCTTGCCGCTCTTGCGCGGGACGGTGCCGAGCGCCTTGACGCCGAGGTCGAGTCCGCCGAGGGCCACGCTGTCGCGGACCGCGCCGTTGATGATCAGGCCGGCCCAGCCGTTGCGCTGCGCCGCTCCGGCGATGAGGTCCCCGGTGAGGGCCGTGCGCAGGGAGCCGCCGCCGTCCACGACGAGGACCGCACCCCCGCCCGGCGTGTTGACCAGCTCGCGCAGCAGGGCGTTGTCCTCGTGGCAGCTGACCGTCCGCACCGGGCCGGCGAAGAGGCGCCGCCCGCCGAACTGGCGGAACTGCGTGGTGCAGAGGGCCAGGGCCTCGCCGTGCTCGTCGTACAGGTCGCTCGTGGGGACGGGGGTGACGGGACTGACAGGGGTGACGCTCATGGGTCTCGGGGCTCCTCGCAGCTCGTACTTCGCGCCGTGCGCCCGAGCCTAACCGGTGGCCCCGAAGGCCCCTGGACCCGCCTCAGTCCCGGGAGTTGCCGAAGAGGATGCGGTAGCCGATGAGCAGGACCAGCGAGCCGGCGATCGCGGAGCCCCAGGTGGCGGGGTCGTAGAAGTCGTGGCCGATCGGCTTGTCCAGGAACTTCGCGGAGAGCCAGCCACCGATGAAGGCTCCGGCGATGCCGATGAGGGTGGTGCCGATCAGCCCGCCCGGGTCGCGGCCGGGCAGCAGGACCTTGGCTATGAGGCCGGCCAGCAGCCCCAGGACGATCCAGCTGACGATCCCCATGGTCGTTCACTCCGCTTCGCTCGTGCGTCGGTGTTCGCGTTCTCACCAGGGAGGACGCGAACACCGGTGAAACGGTTCTCGGCCGTCTCAGCCCGGTACGCGGCCGCCGACCGACGCGGCGACCGCAGGGGCGGGCGCGGCTGCGGCTCCGGGTGCGGGCACGGTCGCGAGTGCGGGCGCGGGTGCGGCTGCGGGCACGGATGCCGGCACGGGCGCCGGGACGGGCGCGGTCGCCGGTACGGATGCGGTCGCCGGTACGGATGCGGCGGCCGGTGCCGGCGCAGCTTCCGCCCCGGGCGCCGTCCGCGTCAGCAGCAGCACCCCGCGCGCCGCCGCGAGCGCGCCGGCCACGGCGAGCAGGAGCCCCACCGCGCCGCCCTGGAGGCGTTCGCCGAGCAGGATCATGCCGATGGCGGCCGCGGCCAGCGGGTTGGCCAGGTTCACCACGGCGAGCGGCGCCCCGAGCCCGCCCCGGTAGGCCCGCTGCGACAGGAGCATCCCGCCGACCGCGAACACCACCACGAGCAGGCCGACGGCGACGACCCGCACGCTGAGCAGGGCCCCGCCGCGGCCGCCCGCGACGGCCACCGTCTGGGTCAGCGCGGAGGCCACGGCGGAGGCCAGCCCCGAGGCCGTCGCGTGCCGCAGCCCCGAGCGCACGTCCCTGCGTACGGTGAGCAGCGTGATCGCGGCGACGGTCGCCCCGGACACAGCGAGCGCTTCGGCCAGGGTGAGCGTGTCGTCGGGGGCGGGCCCGGAGGCCGGGAGCAGCAGCAGCCCGAGACCGGCGACCGTGGCCAGGGTGCCCCGCCATTCGGTGGCCGCGACCCGGCGGCCGGCGCCGTGCGCCCCCAGCGGGACGGCGGCGACGAGGGTGAGCGCGCCGAGCGGCTGGACCAGGGTGAGCGGGCCGTAGCGCAGGGCGGCCGCGTGCAGCAGCGCGGCACCGGCGTTCAGTCCGGCCGACCACCACCAGGCCCCGTTGCCGAGCAGGGCTCCGGCGCTGCGGGCCACGGCGGCTCGGGCGAGCCGCTCCTGGGCCACGGCCGCGGCCGCGTACGCGACGGCGGAGGCGAGGCAGAGCAGGACGGCGAGGAGGGTGGCGTTCACCGGCCGGCCCCCACGACCCCGGCCGGGGCCTCCCGGACCGCCGGGGCCTCCCGGACCGCCGGGGCCTCCCGGACTGCCGGGGCCTCCCGGACCGCCGGGGCCGGAGCCCGCTCACCGCGCTGCGGGCGCGGCAGGTGCCGTACGACGGGCAGCGACCCCGCGCGGACCGGCGGACGCGGCACCACCAGCAGGGCCCCGCCGAGGAGCACGGTGGCCACGATCGCGTCGAGCCAGTAGTGGTTGGCGGTGCCGACCACCACGAGCAGGGTCACCAGCGGGTGCAGCAGCCACAGCACGCGCCAGCGGGACCGGGTGGCGGCGATCATGCCGAGCGCCAGCATCAGCGCCCATCCGAAGTGCAGCGAGGGCATGGCGGCGAACTGGTTGGCCATGGTGTCTGTGGCGGGCGCGGCCCGGTAGACCGAGGGCCCGTAGACCTGTGCGGTGTCCACGAGGTGCGCGGCGCCGAGCATCCGCGGCGGTGCGAGCGGGAAGGCGAGGTGCAGCGCGAGGGCGGCGCCGGTCAGGACGGCGAGCACGCGCCGGGCCCACAGGTAGTGGCCGGGCCTGCGTACGTACAGCCAGATCAGGAAGAGGACGGTCGCCGGGAAGTGCACGGCCGCGTAGTAGGTGTTCGCCGTGTGGACGAGGGCGTCCCCGTGCAGGAGCAGCCGCTGGATCGCGCCCTCGCCCGGCAGGTGCAGGGTGCGCTCGGCGTCCCAGATCCGGCCGGCGTTGCGGAAGGCCTCTTCGGTGCGGTCCGTGGAGAGCATCCGGCCGGTCTTGTAGACGGCGAACAGGCCCGCGACGAGCAGCAGCTCGCGTATGAGTCGGCGCCTCGGACTCGCTGCCGGGCCGTCGGCCGGCCCTGCGGGTGTGGTGTGGGAGCTCATTTCCCCCGCTTCCTTTTCTCTGTGCTCGCGCGCCGCCTGTACGCGGACATCGACACGCCAGTGTATCGATACATTCGCGTATCGATACGCAGGTGTACCGATACGCTCGCGTTCCCGTACACTTTCCTCAGGAACCATCACCTGCGGAGCCCCCGAGGAGAGCCGCTCACCATGACGTCGACGCCGCCTGCCGCGCGCCGCTCCAAGATCACCCCGGAACGGGTGCAGGAGTTCTACGACGCCGTTCTGGAGCAGCTGCGCGAGCACGGGTACGAGGCGCTGACCATGGAGGGCGTCGCCGCCCGGGCCTGCTGCGGGAAGTCGACGCTCTACCGGCAGTGGAAGACCAAACCCCAGCTCGTCGCGGCGGCCCTGCGCGCGCACCGGCAGGGCACGCTGGCCGGGGTGGACACCGGGACGCTCGCCGGCGACTTGCGCGAGGCGGCCCGGATCGCGGCCGGCAACTCGGGGCGCGACACCCGGCTCACCCAGGCGCTCGGGCACGCGGTGCTGAGCGACGAGGAGCTGCAGGCGGCGCTGCGCGAGGCGCTGGTCGAGCCGGAGCTGACCGCGTTCGACGCGATGGTCGCGCGGGCCGTGGCCCGCGGCGAGATCGCGGAGGGCCATCCGGCCACGGAGTTCCTGCCGGCGCAGCTGATGGGCGTCCTGCGCATCAGGCCGGTACTGGAGGGGCGGTACGCCGACGCCGACTACCTGGTCCGGTTCGTCGACGCGGCCCTGCTCCCCGCCCTGGGCCTGGCACCCGTACCCGTACCCGTCCCGGACCCGGACCGGTCCGGGACCCCCTGAACCGGTGGGCCGCCGTCACCGATGACCGGACGGCGACCCGCCCGCGCTGCCTCGTGGGGACGGCGGCAGCGCGCCACCCGGACGGGGCGGTGGTCACTCACTCGAGGGAGTGACCACCGCCCGGTCTGTGCGGCCCCGCCCCGGGCCCGCACCTGAAGGCCCTCATCTGCTGGAGGCCCGCATCCGGAGGCCCCGCCCGAAGGCCCCCGCTTCACGGTCCTGCGGCGCAGCTCCGCGTCAGGAGCGCGGGGCGCCCATCGTCCGGGCGAACTCCTCCGGATCCGCGTCGAAGCCCCGTACGGCGGCGTCCAGCGACCAGGCTCCCGAACCGTCCCGCGTGAACTCCGCGATCGTGGCCGCCGTGGCGGCCGGGATCCCCGCGAAGTCGGTCACCGCGAGGTCGGCGTAGCCCTCCCGGATCCGCACCCCCGTGCCGCCTATGGCCGCGAAGGTCTTCGTACGGGCGCCCCGCTGTCCCGCGTCCTGGATGACCACGCCGACCACCACCCGCCCCAACGCGGGCGCCATCCGGTCCAGTTCGAGGGTCATCACCTCGTCGAAGCCGAAGCCCTGGCCGGTGTGGCTGTCACGGTTCAAGGTGATGGTGCCGTCGGGCGAACGGCTGCCGAAGTGCACCAGGTGGACGGGCTCCCCGTGGGGATCCGCGGCGCCGAACACCGCCGCGATGATGTCCAGGTCGTGGGCGGGCGTGCCCGCGGGGCTCGGATCCCACCGCAGTGCGATCTCCACCTTGGCCAGGCCCTTGCGTACTCCGCTCGTCGAAGTGCTCACCGAACTCCCCCTCCGCTTGCCGGGTGTTGCCCGGCCATGCTGTCATGCGGCGGCCCGGTCGTCCCGGACGGGCGTACGTTCCCGGCCACTTGAGCCGGATGCCGTCCGTCCCTCAGGACCCGGGCAGGACGCGTACGGTCTCCACCCAGCCCGGCGGCTGCGGTGCCTCGGGTCCGATCAGCGCGGCGATCAGCCGGCAGGACGGGGTCTCGTCCGGCCACGGCGTGTACCCGTCGGTCAGGACGACCACGATGTTCGGCCGCTCCGCCGCCGCCAGCGCGGCGCGGACGCCGACGCGCATGTCGGTGCCGCCGCCCCCGGCCAGGGTCACCTGCTCGGTGCTCGTCACCCGGGACACGGCGTGCACGTCCGCGTCGCAGGCCAGGACGGCGACCCGGTTGCCGCGCACCCCCACCTCCCGCAGCACGCCGGTGACCTCGCCGAGCGCGGCGGCGATCTCGTCGTCCCCCATCGACCCCGAGGTGTCGACGACGATCGCGACCCGCGGCAGCGGCCGGCGCAGGCTGGGCAGCACCACGCGGCCGCCGAGCGCGGGAGTGCGGCGCGAGGGGCGGCGGTAGGTGTAGTCCACGGCCCCGCCCGCCCAGGCCGCGGCCTCCCGCACCGCCCCGGACAGCGCGCGGCGCCAGTCGACGGTGGGCTCCAGCAGCTCCTGCGCCCAGCGCTGCCAACCGGCCGGGAGCCTGCCCCGGACCTTCTGGTGGGCGCGCATGGCCTGGGCGGTCTGCCGGCGCAGTGCCTCCGCCTCGACCGGGCCGATCCGCGCGGGGCCCGCGGCGTCGCCCAGCTCCCAGGGCACCGCCGTGCCGTGGGCACCCGAGCCGCAGTCCGGTCCGTGCGGCGGGGTGGCGGGGATCGCGGACAGGTACGTCTCGAACATCCCGCCGGCGGCGAGGCCGAACAGCCGGGGCTCCATCCGCCCCTCGGGCAGCGCGAGCCCGTCGGCGATCAGGTCGTCGTTGATCTCGCAGTCCTGGGCGATGTTGACCCGGCGGTGGTCGCGCTGGTCGCCGGCCGGCAGCCGGTCGGCGCGGGCGTGGTGGTCGCGCAGCAGGTGGGCCACCTCGTGGATCCACACCCCGGCCAGCTCCGCGACCGGCGTCGCGTCGACGAAGGCGGGCGAGACGTAGCAGCGCCAGTACCGGTCCACGCCCATCGTCGGGACCCCGGCCGAGGGGACCACCGTGAGCGCGTACAGGGCGGAGGCGAGGTACGGCCGGGCCTCGGCCGCCTTGTACCGGGCGGCCAGCAGCTTCGCCCGGTCCAGACGGGCCCGCGCGGGGGCTCCGTCCCCGGGCGCGCCGCGCGCCGGGCCGTCGGTGGACACGCTCCCCCGCCCGTCAGCCGCCGCCCGGCAGGGCGCCGGAGAGCTCGAGCAGTTCGACGAACGCGTCGATCCCGGCGGGGACCGGCCAGTCCAGGTCGCGCATGGCGGCCAGGTCGGTGGCGGCACGCGCCGCCACGTCGGGCACGCCCGCGTCGACCGCCTTGGCCAGGACCGCCCAGCCGGCCTCCCAGCGCGGCCGGGTGAGCTCGCCCTGGACGGCGGCGACCACGGCGATGAGGAAGGCCAGCTGCCGGTCGCCGCGTTCGGGCAGGGCGAAGGCGTCCGGGTCGGCGAGGACCCGGTCCGGGTCGGGCAGGTCGAGGTGTTCCACGTACGAGAGCAGCTCGATCCCCGCCGCGTCCCCGACGGCCCCGGTGAGCGCGGCGGCCAGGGCCTCCCGGCCGGCGCCGGCCGCGTACCCGGTGGCCAGCAGCCGCAGCGCCATCTCCCAGGTCCGCGGGGAGGGCCAGGCACGGCCGCGGCCCTCGGCCTCGTTCGGCATGTGGTGGACCAGGCCGGGCCGGGCGGTCAGGAAGCCGGAGATCACGCCGCGGGCGCGGGCGACGGCCCCGGAGGCGCGGGCGGGGTCGACGGCCGGGATGGCCACCTCGGGCCAGGTTCCGGCGAGGCCGCGGGCCACGGTGCGCGGGCTGTGGGTCCAGTCGAGGTGGACGAAGCGGTTGGCCAGGGGCGGGCTGAGGTGCCAGCCGTCGGCCGCGCTGGAGGGCGGATTGGCCGCGGCGACGATCCGTACGGACTCGGGCAGGACGAGGCTGCCGATGCGGCGTTCCAGGACCACGCGCAGCAGGGCCGCCTGTACGGCGGGCGGGGCGGAGGACAGCTCGTCGAAGAACAGCAGTCCGTGGCCGGTGCGGGCGAGGCGGACCGCCCAGTCCGGCGGTGCCATGGGCACGCCGGTGGTCGCCGGGTCGTCCCCGACGATGGGCAGCCCGGCGAAGTCGGAGGGCTCGTGGACGCTGGCGATGACGGTCTCCAGCCCGACACCGAGGGCGGTGGCGAGCTGCTGCATGCCGGCGGATTTGCCGATGCCCGGCTCCCCCCACAGCAGGACGGGCTGATTGGCCGTCACGGCGAGGGCGAGCGCCTCGAGTTGGGGGTTGGTCGCGGGCTCGGTGCGGGTGGCGCGGAGCCGGGCGCCCAGGGCGTCGGCGGCCGCCAGGGCCCGCGGCTGCTGCGGCTCGGTGCTCATGCCTCTTCGGACTCCTCGTCGGCCTCGCGCTCTTCCATGTACTCGTCGAACCACTCGGAGCCGATGTCCGGGAACTCCTCCTCCACCCGGCTGCGCAGGAAGCGGAGATCGGTGCGCTTGTAGCGCCGGATCACCTGGCCCAGCGAGAGGTCCGCCTCGTCGAGGACGTCGATCCGGCTGCCGGCCGCGAGGTAGGCCCGCACCAGCTCCGCGGAGCCGCCGAACTGGACCGCCAGCTGCAGCGGGGTGAGTCCCGTCTTGGTCCGGGCCTCCAGGTCCAGGCCCGCCGCCAGCAGCCGCGGCAGGAGCACCTCGTGGTCGAGGAGGTGCAGCTCGTGCAGGAGCGTGCGCCCGCGGGCGTCGCGGACCCGGGGGTCCATGCCGGCGTCGAGCAGCGCGACGACGCCGGGGGTGTCCCCGTGCTGGGCGCGCAGGAACAGCTCCCGCCGCTCCTCCCGGAGGGCGCGCGGCAGCCGCCCCTCACCCGTGGTCCAGATCTGCTGCACGGCGAAGCAGCCCTGGATCGCGCCGCCGAACGCCCGCATGGCGCGCTCGCGCCGCTGCTCCTCGGGGCTGTGCGGGAGCAGGTCGAGCACTCCGCCCTGGGAGCGGACCTGGTGCCACTCGCCGCGGCAGCGCACCCGTACGGGCCTGGCCTCGGCGGGGCCGGGCGGACCGGCGGCGGGGCCGGCCGCGGGGAACAGGGCGGCGGCGACGAGCGGGTGGAGCTCGTCCGGGGTGATCCGGCCCGTGCGGACCAGTTCGAGGTCGGGGAGCCGCTTCCAGGCGAACAGCGGCAGCCGCGGCGCGTCCTTCAGCTCGTCCCAGCCGGCCACCCTGGCCCGGAGCCGGGCGCCCGGACCGGGGCCGGCGGGCTCCACCAGCAGGTTGCCGCGCCAGTGCACGGGCAGCCGGAACCGGTCGCCGGAACCGGCCGCGGCGAGACGGCGCACTTCCGTCGCGAGCCGCGTCAGGTCGATCGCGGAAGAGCCCATGACGGTTTCGGGGTCCGCCGTGCGGCCGTACCGCGGGACCTCCTCGGGCGCGGTCAGGTCCCGCTCGACTCCTGCGGCCCCGTACGCCTCGGCGTGGTGTCCGCGGGCGTGCAGCAGGGCCGTCCACTCGGCGTGCCCGGCCGGGTCGGCCTCGCCGGGATCGGCGGTGGGCAGCTCGCCGGGGGGCACGGGGGTGCCGTCCGGGCGGAAGAAGGGGAGCCGGTCCGCGCCGCCGGTGTGGCGTTCGCGCAGTGCGGCGGTGTGCCGGGCGTCCCAGAGCGGGCGGAGCGCGGTCCAGTCCTCGACACGCGGTTCGTTGACGGCTCCGGAGTGGATGCGGCCGAGCTCGGCCGGGCTGACCGGGGCGCAGTGCAGCCGCAGCCGCTGCGGGCCGTCGATCATCGCGCCCGTGGCCACGGACAGCACGGGCGCGTCGGCGCCGGCTCCGTAGCGGGCGAGCAGGACGCGCACGTCGGGCTCGATGGTCGTACGGCCGCCCAGGACCCGGGGCAGGTGCCAGCGCACCAGGTCCGGGGCGAGGTGGCGCAGGTCCTCCTCGACCGCTTCCGCCACCGGGGCCCCGTGGCGGGCGGCGAGCGCGGACAGGTCGAGGCGGACGTCCACGGCGGCGGCGGTGCAGGCCGCCCGCCAGTCGCCGGCCAGCCGGTGCGCGGTGGCGCGCTCGATCATCCAGCCGGGTACGGCGTGGCGACGGATCCGCCGCCACGCCGGGCCGTCCTCCGGGAGGAACCCGCCGGGCAGTTCGGTGCGGGCGCTCACCGGTACACGCTCGTGATCGCGCCGAGGTCGGCGTGGGCGGGCCGGGCGGGCCGCAGGCGGGCGCCGAAGGACCGCTTCACCTTGCGGGGCAGGCCGGGGCCGAGGCCCACGTACTCCAGCGGGGAGTCCTCGGGCACCGCGGCCAGCAGGCACTTCGCGCCGCGCCCGGTGAGCCCGGTGTGGCGCAGTTCGAGGCGGCGCAGGGGGCTGCCGGGGAGGGCGGCGGCCAGGGCGTACGCGCCCTCGTCGCCGGTGTCGTTGCCTGCGGAGCCGAGGCTGCGCTCGGACATGGCCCGGCCGAGGTCGAGGGCTTCGATCCCGCCGAGGGCGTCGGCGAGGGCCCGGGCGCCGGCCGGGCCGATGCCGTTGCCTCCGAGGCCGAGGCGGACCGGCCGCGCGGGGTCGGCCGCCGCGGCGGCGGCCAGGATCGCGGCGCCTTCGTCGCCGAGGTGGTTGGCCGGGAGGTACAGCTCGCGCACCCCGGCCTCCCGGATGAGCGCCGCGAGCAGCGGTGCGGCCTCGGCGGTAAGGCCGTTGCCGCCGAGGAAGAGGCGTTCGAGCGGGGTCTCGCGGGTGCGCAGGGCCTCGAGGAGCAGGCGTACACCGTCGGCTCCGATGCCGGTGTTGACCAGGTCGAGGGTGCGCAGGGCGCGGTTGCGACGCAGCAGGGCGGCGAGGGTCCGGGCGCCGTCTTCGCGGACCGGATTGCGCTTGAGCCACAGCGCCTTGACGCCGGTGTCGTCCGCGAGGGCTTCGGCGAGGGCGGTCACGCCGTCGGGGCCGATGCGGTTGCAGCCCAGGTAGAGGGTGTGCAGTCCGTGTCCGCCGGTGAGGGCGCGGGCGAGCGTACGGGCGCCCTCGTCGCCGATGGAGTTGGTGCCGAGGAGCAGGTGCCGGGCGTGGGCGGATGCGGCGGCGACGGCGGCCACCCGGGCGGCGCCGGCCGGTCCGAGGCCCTGCTTGCACAGGTCGACGCGGCCGTCCGCGCGCAGGGTTCCGACCGGGAACGTCTCGTCGGCCTCGACGGGGCGCTCCGCGGCGAGCCGCGCGAGCAGCGAGTCGAGCCCGGCCGGGTCGGCGATCGGCAGGTCGGGGTGCTCGATCGCGGGGCAGCGTACGGGTGTCGGCTGCGTCATCACCACTCCACCGGTCCTTCGCCGGTGCCCGGCGTCCACAACGACATGGGAAAAGCATCAAGAAGACGCAAGACCGGTCGGATTCGAACCGACGTCCTCCAGCTCGATGCGTGGGCGCGACGACCTCTGCGCTACGGCCTTGCTGCGGCAGATCATACCCATCCGCCAGCTTGAACTCGATCACCAGTTTGAACGATGACGGGCCGGTCGCGCAGGGATTTTCCCTCGGACGGGACGTCGGCCACAGGCGGGTGGAATATCCGGATAAACCGGACTCACTCCTTTTCGGCCGGAGCATTGCTTTCCATGCCGTCCGCACCGAATTCGCCCCGCGCTCGGCCCCCTTTATCCCGCTTGCTGCACAATTCGCCGGAGAAACGCCGCTCACGCCGGATCGTTACCTCAAGTTTTGCTCAATTGCAGTGACATCGCGCGGGGCGCCTTCCTAGCTTCCTCGTACACGCGTCACGACTCTTCTTGACGCCTTCGTACGAATCCGCGGTTCCCCCCGCTGCCGGCGATCCCCGCAGTGCATCCCGCGGCCCCTGAGGAAAGAGTGCAGCATGAAGGTTCCCAAGGCCGGTGCTTTGGTCGCAGTGGTCGGCCTCGCCCTGACCGCCTCCGGGTGCGGCGGTGACAGCGGCCCCAAGGGGAACCTGGAGATCGGCATCAAGTTCGACCAGCCGGGCGTCGGGCTGCGCGAGCAGGGCGGCACCTTCTCCGGTTTCGACGTGGACGTCTCGACGTACATCGCCAAGGAGCTGGGCTACAAGCCGGAGCAGATCGAGTTCAAGAAGGTCGACAGTTCCGACCGCGAGCTGCTGCTGCAGTACAACGAGGTCAAGTTCGTCGCGGCCAGCTACTCGATCAACGACAAGCGCAAGGAGAAGGTCGACTTCGCCGGCCCGTACTTCCTCGCGCACCAGGACCTGCTGGTCCGCGCCGACGACACCACGATCACCAAGGCCGAGGACCTCAACAACAAGAAGCTCTGCTCGGTCACCGGCTCCACCTCGGCGCAGAACGTCAAGGAGAAGCTCGCCCCCAAGGCGAGCGTCCTGGAGCTCGACGGGTACTCGGAGTGCGTCGTCGCGCTCCAGGACGGCCTGGTCGACGCCCTCACCACGGACAACTCCATCCTGGCCGGGTACGCCGCCCAGAAGGCCAACGCCGGCAAGTTCAAGCTGGTCGGGCTGAGCCTGAGCAACGAGAACTACGGCATCGGCGTCAAGAAGGGCAACAAGGACCTCCAGACCAAGATCAACGCCGCTCTGCGGAAGATGGTCCAGGACGGCTCCTGGGACGCCGCGGTGAAGAAGAACTTCGGCCCGGCCAACTACAAGAACGAGCCGGCCCCGCAGATCACGACCGGCAGCTGACGTCCGCCGCGAGGCCCCCGGCTCCGATCGGTCGGAGCCGGGGGCCTCGCCGGCTCTCGCGCACGTCAGGCCAGCGGGGCCTTGGCGCGCAGCACCTTCAGGAACTCCCGCATCCAGGCGGAGTGGTCGGGCCAGGCCCGGGCCGAGACCAGCGTCCCGTCGACCACCGCCTCGGAGTCCTCGTACGCGGCCCCGGCGGCCTTCATGTCGAGTTCCAGCGCCGGGTACGCGGTCACCCGGCGGCCCTGCAGAGCTCCGCTCGCGGCCGTGATCAGCGGGCCGTGGCAGATCTGGGCGACCGGCTTGTCGGCGCCGGTGAAGGCCGCCAGGATCCGCCGCACCTCGGGATCGTTGCGCAGGTACTCCGGCGCCCTGCCGCCCGGGACGACCACGGCCGCGTACTCCTCGGGCACCACGTCGGCGAACGCCACGTCGGCGGGCCAGGTGTAGCCGGGCTTCTCGGTGTACGTGTCGAAGCCCTCCTCGAAGTCGTGCACCACGAACCGCAGTTTCTTGACCGCCGGCGCCGCGATGTGGACCTCGTACCCCTCCTCGAGCAGGCGCTGGTACGGGTAGAGGACCTCCAGCGACTCCGCCGCGTCGCCGGTCACGATGAGGATCTTCACTGCCATGGGCTGCTCCCGGTAGGGGTGTTCACGGTGTGCACGGTCCACGGCCCCGGCCGGGGCCCCCGCCACCGTGCCCGCGACGGAGCGTTCTGCCAAGGGGCACTCACCCGTTCGGCCCAGTGGGCGCCGGGGGCAGAATCCGGCCTTCCGACACATGGATTTTACCTGTAAGGCACATGACAATGTGAACCTCGGCTCTGCCACCTGACGCCCCGCCAACTGCCATGGCGGGGGCGGTGCCTGCGAAGAGGTATCCCCCACATCATGAAGATCTCCCCACGCGCCCCCTGGGTCGCCGGCCTCGCCGTCGCGACCCTGGCCCTCATTCCGGCCACCGCGTCGGCCGGCTCCCGGGCCACGGCGGCTCCCCACGCCGACGTTGCCGCCACCACCGCCGGCGCATCCGCCGACGCGTACTACGCGGCCGCCGAGGGCAAGACCGGAGCCGCGCTGAAGACCGCGCTCCACAACATCATCAAGACCCAGTCCAAGGTGACCTACGAAGGCGTGTGGAACGCGCTGAAGGTGACCGACCAGGACCCGGCGAACCCGAACAACGTCATCCTCGTCTACTCCGGCCGCTCGCAGTCCAAGTCCACCAACGGCGGCGGAGCCAACGACTGGAACCGCGAACACGTCTGGGCCAAGAGCCACGGCGACTTCGGCACGGCCACCGGCCCGGGCACGGACCTGCACCACCTGCGCCCGGAGGACGTCACGGTCAACAGCACCCGCGGCAACAAGGACTTCGACATGGGCGGCAGCCCCGTCGCCGAGGCCCCGGGCAGCTTCACCGACTCCGACTCCTTCGAGCCGCGCGACGCGGTCAAGGGCGACGTCGCGCGCATGCTGCTCTACATGGCCGTGCGCTACGACGGCGGCGACGGCTTCGCGAACCTGGAAGTCAACGACAAGGTCGACAACGGCAGCGCCCCGGCGATCGGCCGGATCAGCGTGCTCAAGCAGTGGAACCAGCAAGACCCGCCGGACGCCTTCGAGCAGCGCCGCAACCAGGTCATATTCGACCAGTTCCAGCACAACCGGAACCCGTTCATCGACCACCCGGAGTGGGTCAACTCCATCTGGTGACCCCGCCCCGGCAGCCACGGGGCGGCCCACGAGGGTTGGGCCGCCCCCTGCCGGGTATTCGCAGGCCAGAGGCTGTGGTGCGCGCCGCCCGGCGACGCCGGCCGATGGAGGTCGCCATGGACGGAGCCGGACTGTCCGACCACGAGCGGCGCGCCCTGTCGGCGATCGAGGCCGACCTCGAAGCGGACCGCTCCCTGCAGCGGATCCTGCGCGCCGCGCACGCCCGCCCGCGCTACCGCGTCCTGGCCGCCTGTCTCCTGGCCGCGCTGACCGCGGCCCTGCTGGTGGCGGCCGCCGTCACCGTGTCGCCCCCGCTGATCTGGGGGTTCGCCGCGGCCTGGGCCCTGACCGTGGTCCTGGCCCTGCCGCTGGTCGGACGGTGGATCCGCCGCCGCTGGCAGCTCCGGGAGCACGCAGATCGGCCGTAGGCCGTCGTGGGGCGGTCGTAGGGCGTGTCCTGGAGCGACCGCCTCGTCACTGCTCGCCGAACAGCATCCACTTCTCCGTGTCCGCCAGGGGCTGGAAGCCCGCCTTGGCGTAGACGGCGTGCGCGTCGGCCGTCGCGAGCATCACCCGGCGCAGCCCGTACGGGGCCAGGTGGTCGCGGATCGCGGCGACGAGGCCCGTCCCCAGGTTCCTGCCGCGTGCGGCGCGGTCCACGTAGACGTCGCACAGCCAGGCGAAGGTGGCCCGGTCGGTGACGACGCGGGCGTAGCCGAGCTGGGCGCCCGAGGCGGTGTCGTAGACGCCGAAGTTCAGGGAGTGCGCAATGGCCTCGTCCTGCTTCTCCCTGCTGCGGCCCAGGGCCCAGTACGAGTCTTCGGACAGCCAGCGGTGGATCAGCTCGGCGTCGAGTCGGGCGGGGTCGGTGGACAGCTCGCAGCCGTCCGGCAGTTCCGTGTTCATCCCGGCATCCAAGCAACGCGGCCAAGGCTCGGGCCAGCGATTTTACGGAACGTCCGGACGGCTCAGCCCGGCGGCTGGAGCCGGTCGGCGAGCGCCTTGAACTCGGTCCAGGCGGGCTGCGGCGGGCGGGCGTCCCAGACCTTCTGGGAGAGCGCCGCGAGCGGCAGCCGAATCCCCTCGGCGACCTGCGCCTGGGTCTGGGCCCCGGCCAGGTCGCTCCAGACGGCGAGCCGGGCGCCGAGGATCTGCGCCGCGTACCGGTCGGGCACCGGGGTGGTGCCGCGCAGCACGAGCGGGGTCCACTGCTCGTAGATCCGCTTGCCGGTGGGGTAGGTGAACTGGTTCGGCTGGCCGAGCACGTAGTAGAGGTACTCGTCGTTCAGATTGACCAGTTTGCGGCCCTCGCGCAGGTACTCCAGCGGCGGCCGGGCCCCGGTCTCCTTGCCCGTCCAGTACTCGACCTGGATGTCCTTGGCCGCCTGGACCACTCCCCCGGTGAAGAAGCCGTCGTTCCACGCCTTGGGCGTCTTGCCCGCCGGACGCACCACGTCCGCACGGTCGTCGAGCCAGCCTTCGGCCAGGTCCTGGATGCGCGCCGAGGGTCCGTACTTCTGCCGGGCCGCCAGGGCGAGCTGCGGGAAGGAGGCCTGCGGGTCGCGGTAGACCAGCGCCTGGTACTCGTCGGCGCCCAGGTGCCAGAACCCGCCGGGGAACAGGGGCAGGTACTCGCGGAGCAGTTCGTCGACGAGCTTGGCCGAGGCCGGGTTCGATATGTCCACGGCGCCCTTCACCGCCCTGCCCTGTACGTCGCGCAGCTGGAGGGCGGGGTGGGCGCGCAGCACGGCGCCGAGGTGGCCGGGCGAGTCGAGCTCGGGGACGACCGTGATGTGCAGGCGGGCGGCGAGGGCGGTGATCCGCCGGACGTCGGCCTTGCTGAGGTGGGGCGTGGAGACGATCTCGGGGTGGGTGTCGGACTGGATCCGGAAGGCCTGGTCGTCGGAGAAGTGCAGGCCGAGCTGGTTGAGCTTGAGGTCCGCCATGCGGCGCATCTCGTCCTCGATCCAGCCGACGGTGAAGTTCTTGCGGGCTATGTCCAGGTTCAGCCCGCGCTGCGGCTTGGCCGGAGCGTCGCGCACGGTGCCCTCGGGGGCCGAACCCGCGGACTTCACCGCCTGTTTGAGGGTGCGCGTGCCGTAGAAGACCCCGGCCTCGTCGGGGCCGGTGACCCGGACCCGCCCGCCCTGGACGGTCATCGTGTACGACTCGGGCGGTCCGGAGGTCTTGGCGCCGAGGGCCAGCTCCACGTCTCCGGTGTGCGGGTCCGCGGTCTCCGCGAAGCCCATGCCCAGTTCGCCGGCGAGCAGCCTGCCCTCGTCGGCGAGGGCGGCCGCGTTCGCGGGCGGTACGACGACCCGTGCGCCGGCGGCCGGCTTCCAGCCGGGGCCGCGGGCCGCAGTGTGCTCCCGTACGGCCGGAATGGTGCGGGGGGCCGTGGACAGGGCGTACGACGGGGTCGGCGAGGGGTCGGGGGCGCCGGGCGCGGAGGGCGTGCCGGCGGGGACGGTGGCTCCGGCGGTGCCGGACTCCCCGGGGCTGCGGGCTTCGTCGGAGGCGGCCGTGCACCCCGGCACGGCGAGGGAGACCAGCGCGGCCACGACCGCCGTGGCGATGACGTGGCTCCGCCTGACCTGCCGTGGCCGAACCTGACCGGACTCTCGCATCATGCACCCCTGTCCCCCGTACCAAAGTGGCACGGGGGACGGGGGCGCGCGACCCGGAGGCCGGGTCGGGAGGGTCAGACCAGCGCTTCGAGGGCGGCCGCGGCGAAGCCGTGGTCCTGGTCGGGGGCGCCGCCGCCCACGCCGATGGCGCCGACGAGGCGGCCGTCGCGGTGGACCGGCAGCCCGCCCGCGATGAACAGCAGCGGACGGTCGAGGGCGGTGGGCAGGGTGTGGAAGAGCCCGCCGGGCCGGACGGCGTCGACGAGGTCGGCGGTCGGGGCGTCGAGCTGGAGGGCGGTGAAGGCCTTGCGGGTGCTGGTCTCGCCGGATATCAGCACGGCGCGGTCGTCGCGGCGGAAGGCGAGCGGGTGGCCGCCGGCGTCGAGGACGGTGACGCTGACCGTGACCCCGGCCCGCTCGGCGGCGGCGCGGGCCGCCTCGACGAGGAGCTCGGCGTCCTCGGTGGTCAGCGGGGCGACGGCGGTGCGGGCGGGGGTGGTGGTGCCGGACATGCGGGTTCTCCTGGATCGTGGTGCGGATGTCGTACGGGGCTGCCGTACGCGGGGGGCGTGGATCAGTGGTGGGCGGGCACGGGGGCGGACGCCGGGGCTCCGGCCGTGACGGCCCGGCCCTGGCCGCCGGTGCGGGCGGCCGTACGGCGCTCCAGCGCGCCGGAGACGAGGGCGAGGACCAGGGCGGAGGCGGCGAGCGCGGCGCCGACCCAGTTCGGGGCGGTCCAGCCGAGGCCGGCGGCGATGACGAGCCCGCCCAGCCAGGCGGCGAGCGCGTTGCCGAGGTTGAAGGCGCCGATGTTGACGGCGGAGGCGAGCGTCGGGGCGCCGGCGGCCTGGTCGAGGACCCGCTTCTGCAGCGGAGGCACGGTCGCGAAGCCCAGGGCGCCGATCAGCACGATCGTGGCGGCGGCGGCGATCTTGTGGTGGGCGGTGAGGGTGAACACGGCCAGGACGACGGCCAGGGCGCCCAGGGACACGTACAGCATCGGCATCAGGGCGCGGTCGGCGAACCGGCCGCCGATGAGGTTGCCGGCGACCATGCCGAGGCCGAAGAGGACGAGGAGCCAGGTGACGGAGGTGTCGGCGAAGCCGGCCGCGTTGGTCATCATCGGCGTGATGTAGGTGATCGCGGCGAAGACGCCGCCGAAGCCGAGGACGGTCATCGCCATGGCGAGCAGCACCTGGACGTTGCGGAAGGCGGCCAGCTCGTGGCGGATCCGGACGCCCTCGGGCCGGGGCAGCTCGGGGACCAGCCTGGCGATGCCGAGCAGGCCGAGGACGCCGAGGGCGGCGACGATCAGGAAGGTGACGCGCCAGCCGAGGGTCTGGCCCACGAGGGTGCCGAGCGGGACGCCGACGACGTTGGCCACGGTCAGCCCGGTGAACATCATGGCGATCGCGCCGGCCTTCTTCTCGGGGGCGACGAGCCCGGCGGCGACCACCGAGCCGATGCCGAAGAAGGCTCCGTGGGCGAGGGAGGCGACGACGCGCCCGGCGAGCATGACGCCGAAGGCGGGGGCGAGCGCGGAGAGCACGTTGCCCGCGATGAACAGGCCCATGAGCAGCATCAGCATGCGCTTGCGGGGGACCCGGGTGCCGAGGACGGTCATGAGCGGGGCGCCGAGGACGACGCCCAGGGCGTATCCGGTGACCAGGAAGCCGGCGGTGGGGATCGAGGTGCCGTAGTCGGCGGCGACCTCGGGGAGCAGGCCCATGATCACGAATTCTGTGGTGCCGATCCCGAAGGCCCCGATGGCCAGGGCGAGGAGTGCGAGAGGCATGAGGGGGTGCCCTTCAAGGGGGAGGTGGTGGTGCAGTCCGCGACACTTGCCGTCGCCGCTTACGTGCGTCCACATTAATTGCAGACGCGGGATAATTGCAAACGCGGGCTATTGCGGCAGTGGCCTATCCTGGGAGGGCACCCGTGGGAACGCGGGGACGGGAACACCGGAAGCGGTGTGAAGGAGCAGGGAGCAGCCATGACGGCCACCGACAGCGCACTCACCGGCCTCGCCCAGGGCTGGTGCGCCCTCTCCCTGCTGCACGGGCGGATCGAGGCCCACATCGAGCGGGCCCTTCAGGCCGGCCACGGGCTGAGCGTGCGCGAGTACTCGCTGCTGGACGTCCTGAGCCGCCAGCACAGCGGCCCGGGCGGCCACCTTCGGATGCACCAGGTGGCCGACTCGGTGGTGCTGAGCCAGAGCGCGACCACCCGGCTGGTCAGCCGGCTCGAGGACCGCGGTCTGCTGAACCGCTACATCTGCGATACGGACCGCCGGGGCATCTACACCGACGTGAGCGAGGCGGGCCTGACCCTGCTCGCCGCAGCCCGGCCGACGAACGACACCGCTCTGCGCGAGGCACTGGCCGAGGCCGGCCGCAACCCCGAACTCGCCCCGCTGGTCGCGGCGGTGGAGAACACCCCCTAGGGCGTGTCCGCAATGTCGATTGGTCGTTACTGCGTTCGTGGTGCGACGTCATGAACTGACTGATCAGGCCTGGGAAGTCATCGG